>DIXA01000077.1 GCA_002428565.1 Anaerolineales bacterium UBA6092
TGGTCGACATGACCGAATTACGCAGGGGTGTCAAAAAGCAGTGTGTGCGGGCGTTTTGCGCCCGCACACACTGCTTTTTGACATAGAAATAAGGGCGGCGCAATTAGAAGAGTATGTGTCCTAACAGCACGGCTGCCAGGGTGACGGTGATGTTGTCGATGTCTTTGAGCGGCAGGGTCTCGACCAGGGTGCCAGCCAGGGCGATGAGGGTGACCGGCAGCAGATAGGCGCTGAAAGGGCCGGGGAAGATGCCCGCGGCCACGAAAATTCCCAGCACCACCGCCGAAAAGATCCAGCCGCCCAGCAGCATGCCCAGCGAGCCAAGCCAGGATTTGTCCTTGTTCCAGGGCAGCCTGGTCTTGCCGTAATGCCGCCCCAGGATATCCGCCAGGCCATCTCCGCCGCACATCAGCATCAGGGCGGTCATGCCGATGGGGGAGTCTTTCCAGTACACGATGGTTAGCACCACGAAGATGATGCCGTAATATAGCGGCCCGCGCAGGATCTCGCGGCGGTCGCCGGTGCGAGACATGGCCTTGACGGAGGCTTCGTCGCACAGGATGCCCAGGCCGACCAGCAGGAATTGCAGGGTGATGGCGAACGGCACCAGGGCCGCCAGGAAACGCGCCTCGGGGGCGGCATCGAAGAGCAGCCAGCAAAGTACGAAGATGGGGCCGGTGCCGGCATGGATGATCTTGCGGCTGACCGGACTGCTGACCCAGCCGCGGTGGGCGGCAAAATCATTCAGCCGCAGCCAGGCGAGCGCCAGCACGAAGGTAATGATGAGGGCCAGCAGGTTGTTGTGGAGCATGGGGTCAGTCCCGGCCGCGTAGCTGCCGGTCGATCTCGCGCTGGGCATCGCGGCGGGCCATTTCGTCGCGCTTATCGTAGAGCTTCTTGCCCTTCGCCACGGCGATCTCCACTTTGGCGCGGCCCTCTTTCAGGTAGACGCTGAGCGGGATGATGGTGACGCCTTTCTGGCGCACGGTGTCCCACAGGCGGGAGATTTCCTTGCGGTGCAGCAGCAGTTTGCGCGGGCGGCGCGGCTCGTGATTGTAGCGGTTGGCTTGCTCGTAGGGGGCGATATGCGCGTCGATCAGCCAGGCCTCGCGCCCGTTGCGGATCTCCACGTAGGCCTCGGCCAGGCTGATCTGCCCGTTGCGGATGGATTTGATCTCGGTGCCTTGCAGGGCAATGCCGGCCTCGTGCTGTTCGAGGATGAAGTATTCGTGCCGCGCTTTGCGGTTGGTGGCTACGACTTTTACGCCCATGGGGGTGATTCTATCATGCCTAGGGCGAAAAAAGAGCCTGGATTGCAGCCAGGATGAGCGGATCGGGCAAGGCTGTGCTGGCCTCGACAATGAGATCGGGCTGCAGGCCGTTCCCGCCCAGGGGAGTTTCCAGACCGGGCACCCACCAATGGGCGGCGGTGACGTGCAGACTGGAGCCGTCTTGCAGCTCGAAGATCAGCTGGATGGTGTCTTTGCCGTAGGTGGGCACGCCGATGAGCAGGGCGCGGCCGTGGGCTTGCAGCGCCCCGGCGATGATCTCAGCGGCGCTGGCGGTGTTCTGGTTGACCAGCACCACCAGGGGAAGCTCTGCCAGGGGACCGGGGCTGGAGACGGCATACTGCTGCACCTCCTGGCCGCGGTACTGCTGCTCGATGACCATGCCGCTCTCCAGGAACAGGCGGGCGGTATCGATGCCGGCATCCAACAGGCCGCCGTAGTTGTCGCGCAGATCGAGCACAAAGCCGGTGGCGCCGCGTTCTTGCAGGTCGGCTGCGGCATTCTGCACTTCATCGGGGGTGGTGGCGGCGACGGTGTTGATCTGGATGATGCCCAGGCGCGGGTCGGAGGGCTCTAAATGCCAGGTGACGGAGGGCAGGCTGATCTCGCCGCGCTCCACGGTGATCTGGGTGGGGGCGTAATCGGGGGCGCGACCCACCGTCAGGGTGACCTCCTCGCCGACGGGGCCGCGGATGGCAGAGAGCAGGGCGTCGCGCGTGGTCTGGGCATCCACAGTAAGATCATCCACTGCCAGCAGGCGGTCGCCTTCGAGCACGCCCGCCAGGGCGGCGGGGCTGTCGGGATAGGGGAAGAGAATGTGATTGCCGTCGGCGTCGCTGCTGATGGTGGCGCCAATCCCGCCGAAGGAGCCGTCCAGGGTGTTGGTTTGCAGCTCGTGCTGGGCAGGCTCGGAGAAGGAGGTGTAGGGGTCGGCATAGGCCTGCAGCATGCCGCGGATCATGCCGTATTCCAGGGCGGGGTCCGCGGGGGGATCGTTGTAGCCGTGGTTGAGCAGGATGTTATAGGCCTGCTGCAAGATGGGCAGGTCGCTGGAGGCAACGAAGCGGTATTCGTGGTACAGGTAGCCCGCCAGGAAGGAGACTGCCACCACCAGGATGGCAGCCAGGGAGGCCAGGAAAGAACGCATGAAGGTATTCATCTTTGAGGTGCCTGCTTTCAGGGCTGCTGGGAGGCCAGGTTGAGGCTGCTGACCAGCTGGCGCGCGCCCTGGAGGTTGAGCGGGACATCCAGGCCGGTGTAGAATTCCCAGGTTTCGGTATGGGTGGCAGCCTGGCCTGGCTCCAGGCGGGCCAGCGGGGCAACGATCTCGGATTCGATGAAGGCATTGTCGCAGAAGGTTTCCACGTTGCAACCGAAATCGGGGTGGGGCAGGTCGGGCTGAGGGTCAAAGCGCTTGACGAAAAGCACATCCTGAAGGAGATAGGCAAGCCAACCTGCGCGGTTCGTATAGCCAAGCTTGCAGGGCGGCAGGTCGGGGCGGGCGTGCAGCAGAACAACATCATCGGCCATTTGCAGGCGGGTGTCTTCCCAGCGGGTGTAAGGCCACAGCACGATCTGGCGGTTGGGCAGCAGGCTGCCGGGCGCCAGCGGGCCGACCGGCTGGGGCAGGATCAACTGCCCGCCCAGGGGGTGCTGGGTGATGCTCCAGGGTGAGCACTCCACCGGCTGCGCGCCGCGGTTGGTCAGGGCGTGGACGAGGGTGAGGGCGGGGCGGTCGGGGTGCAGGCGGATCTCGATCGACTTCTGCAGGTCGGTCAGCGGCTCGACCGGACCGGTGAGGCGGGCGCTCTGCGGGGTCTGCTCAACGGTCAGGCCATCGTTGTCGGGGATGTAAGTGCGCAGAATATCCTCCGGGGCCTGCCACAGGCGGTGCCCGCCGAGGATGCGATACTCGCCATAGGGGGTGGGGTGCCTGTGATGGGGCAGTTCAGCCAGCAGGTTCTCTGGGTGACCGGGGAGGAGCAGGCGGACGAGGCGCGGCCCGGCCTGGGAACAATAGTCAACCCGCAGGTGTTCGTTCTCGAGCGTTTGGGTGGGTAATCCGTGAAAAGCGAGGCTCATGGGCAAATCAAACCTGGATGGCGATGACGGTGTAGGCGAGTCCCTGGCTCAAGGTTTTGGCTTCGAAGGCGCGTTTCGTCTCGCCGTATTTTTCATCCAGCAGCCGGTCAACGCGCTCAGCCTCGGCGGCAGTGGCGAGGCGCGCCCGGCCCGGGATCCACTCGCCGCGCAGCCTGCCATCCACCTCGCAGGCGGCCACGCGCACGGCGGGGTTGTTGCGGATGCGTTTGACTTTGCCGGAATCGCCGATGGTGCGCACGAACAACAGGCCGTTATCCTGAACAAACCAGACTGGGGTGTGCACTTCTTTGCCGTCTTTGCGCAGCGTCGCCAGGTTGAGGTAGGATTCGCCGATGAATGGATCGAGGGGTTCTTTCTTCATTAACTGAGTTTCTTTCTCAAGATATAATGTCCACCTTGGGCGAGTATTATATCAGATGTTCGCGGGCGGGGCGGGTGTCAGGGATGGCTAAACCAACCGGGGTTTTCTGCCACCCAACCTTCCAGGTCGCTGCCGCCCAGGCGCACCCGCCACCACAGATATTGGCTTGCCTCCACCGGGCCTTCCATCGCCAGGATTTCATCCCCTTCATGTAATTTCTCCACTACCTCTCCATCCAGGGCAGGCGAGGCGCGCAGGTTCAGCCCTTCTCCTAATTCGGTAATTACAAATGTAACTCCCGCCTGCAAAGCGGGCAGCGGGGACCAGGTGGGGTTGCTGATTGATTCATTTGGCAAGATAGGCAACTCCTGCAGCCCACTTCCATCTGCACGGACGGCATAAAGGTGAAAACCTGATAAACTCGGCGGAGAACCTGTGAAAACAATCCATTCCCCATCCGGAGACCAGGTTAGATAACGGACATATCCCGGACCATTTGGCAACTCCTGAAATCCACTTCCATCCACATTGATTACACTAACGGTGTCGAAATCATCACCTGAAATAAAAGCTATTCTTTGCCCCTCAGGTGACCAGGAAGGTGCAGCACTATTAAAAGATGTATGGGTCAACTGGGTGACATTTTCCCCGTTCGCATCCATAACCATCAAGTCAAAGTGGGCATTCTCATCCGCGGCGGCAAATGCGATCCTACTTCCATCTGGAGAATAAACCGGATCATGCTCGTAAATGCCTGGGGTATTTGTGAGCCGTTGCGTAAGGCCAGTACTGACCTCGACCACAAATAAATCAACAAATCCATCTTGACCATTTGCCGTACCTGATGTTAGCCTGTAAACGATAAACCCACCATCGGGTGACCAAGACGGTTTACTAAAAGTACCATCCTGGGAGACAAGGAGTGCGAGAGAGCTACCATCTGCGTGGGCAAGGTAAATTGCTCCCTCTCCGCTTTGCCAGTCAGTAGCTCCATCCAATGCAATCCACTGTCCGTCTGGCGACCAGGATGGGTGTTCCGCGTAGGCGACACTTTCAACGATTGTCCTGGCGCCTCTTCCATCGGTGCGTGCAACACTGATCTGAAAATGACCGTCTGAAAAGCTTTGAAAAGCCAACCAACCCAATGGGACAGGTGGAATGCTGGTAGGTGTCAGGGTCGGTGTCAGCGTCGGCGTGCCCGTCGCCGCGGGGACGGGGGTGAGCGTTGCGGTCGGCGGGGGCAGCGCGGGGGTGTGCGTGGGCGGCGGCAGCGTGGCGCTGGGCGCGACTGTTGATTGGCCGCAGCCGGTCAGGATGAGGATGAGCAGCAGGAGAATAAGCAGAGGCCTGGCTTTACGCATGGTTTCATCTTCCTGTGCGGTTTGATGGTAACGAATGAATTCGTTACTACGAGGAGGCTGCATCCGGCCCAGGGTTCGAAAGCAGGTGCGCAAGGGCGCGCAGCTCCATCCACCACTGCTCTTTGGGGCGCTCATGCTCCATATCCACCATGCGCGGAAAATCTTCCATGTTGTGGTAGTGCAGTTTGCCGCCTTGCAGGCCAATAAAGGAGCAGGTGTTTTGGCCCTGCTCGCGCTGCTCGATGAGGAAATTGATGCACTTGCTGGCCAGTTGGGTGGCCTGGATGCGGTCAAAGGGCGAGGGGTCGCCGCCTTGCTGCAAGTGCCCCAGGATGGCCTGGCGCACATCGAAGAGATCCCGGCCCTCTTCTTCAAACAGGGCTTTCATGAAGGCGGTGGTGTAGACCTGGTTGGCCTCCTCGTTACGGATCATCAGGCCCAGGCGTTTGCCGCCCTTGAAGCCGGTGATCAGGTTTTGCAGGTCGATCTGCAGATCGTGCAGGGTGACGCCCTCTTCGTGGATATAGACGCGCTCCGCGCCGGTGGACAGGCCGCTCATCAGAGCCAGGTAGCCGCAGCAATGGCCCATCACCTCCACCACAAAGCAGCGCCGCGAGGCAACCGCGGACTGTTTGATCTTATCCACGGCCTCGACGATGTTGTTCAGGGCGGTATCGGCGCCGATGGATAGCTCGGTGCCGGGGAGGTTGTTGTTGATCGTGGCGGGCAGGCAGATCATGGGGATATTGAAGGCGGGGAAGTTGGCACGCTCCTGGAAGAATTTGTAGGCTGCCTCGTAGGCACTCCACCCGCCCACCAGCAGCAGCCCCTGGATCTCATGCCTTTCGATGTTGCGGGCGATGGCGTACAACTCGCCGCCCTTGGGCACCTTGCGGTTGGTGCCCAGCTCCGAGCCGCCCAGGGAAGCCCAGCCATTGACGCTCATCCAGTTCATCTCATCGATCTGGCCCTCGGCCAGCCCTTCAAAGCCGTTGTGCACTCCCAGCATGGTGTGACCGCGGTCAATGCCCAGGCGCACCGCGGCCCGGATGGCAGTATTCATGCCGGGGGCTGGCGCGCCAGAGTTCAGCACCGCCAGGCGGAAGCGCGGCTGGCCCGGTGTAGGCTCGTGGGGCGAGGCGCGCACAAAGGTGCGCAGGGTGCGGAAAGCCTCGCGGAAGGAGGTGGTGCGCAGCTCGATGGCTTTCTCGTAATCGTGGGCTTCGATGGCGGCGGCGACGGCATGAGTCTTTTCCACACACTGCATCAGGGGCAGGGAGACAATGCGGTTGCCGCGCATGCCGATCAACTGCGGCTCATCTTCGGGGGAGGTTTCCAGCAGGGTTTTGACGGCGGCGTGGCCCATCATGGTGCCCAGGTTGCGGTCAAAGGCGCTGGGTGCGCCGCCGCGCTGCACATGGCCCAAAATGGTGATGCGCACTTCCTCGCCCAGGTTATCCTCGAGCACTTTTTGCACCTGCGAAGAGCCGATGTAGTTGCCGTAGCGGTCGCGTGCGCCTTCTGCCAAAATGACGATGCTGTCGCGCCGCCCGGCCTTGCGCCCGGTTTTGAGGCGCTCGCACATCACCTGCTCCCAGTTATCCACGTCGGGCGGGGATTCGGGGATGAGCACCCAGTCTGCGCCGGTGGCGAGAGCGCCCATCAGGGCCAGGTAGCCGCAGTTGCGGCCCATCACCTTGACGATGAAGGTACGCTGGTGGCTGGCGGCGGTGCTAGAGAGGGCATCTACCGCTTCGGTGATGCGGTGCAGGGCGGTATCTGCGCCGATGGTCATGTCTGTGCCGTACATATCGTTGTCGATCGAGCCGACCAGCCCGACGATGCTCAGGTGGGGGTGTTGGGCGGCGTCTGCCTGGCTCAACTGCCCGGAAGCGACCATCTCCTCGAGCAGGGAGGGCCATTCCTGGCGGAAGATATTGGCGCCGGTCAGGCTGCCATCTCCGCCGATGACCACCAGGCCATCGATCTGATTCTTGATCAGGTTGTGGGCGGCTTGCAGGCGGCCCGGGCGGGAGCGAAAATCGTCCGAGCGGGCGGTGCCGATGACCGTGCCGCCGCGCTGCAAGATGCCTCCCACTGAATCCCAGTTCATCGGTCGGATGCGCTCGCCGCCTTCCACCATGCCCTGGTAGCCTTCGTAAATGGCAAACACCTCCAGGCCTTGGCTGAGGGCGGTGCGCACGACGGCGCGCACGGCAGCGTTCATGCCGGGGGCGTCGCCGCCGCTGGTGAGAACGGCGATTCTTTTCGGGTGCTGGTGGTTCATAGGGGGCCTCCTGCGGTTGTATTGATTTGTGCTATTTCATTGACGCGTGTCAAGACAATGTCCCAACTGAATTTTTGGCGGACGAATTCGGAACCGGCCTGGCCTATTTCCTGGCGCGCCGGAGGGTTGTTGAGCAGCGAGATGAGCACCTGGGCAGTCTCGGGGATGCCCTCGGCGATGAGGAGATGCTTGCCGGGTTGTGCGCCAATGCCTTCGTTGACCAGGCGGGTGGTGACCACCGGGGTGGCGGCAGCCATGGCCTCCAGCACCTTGTTCTGCACACCGGCAGCAAAGCGCAGGGGGGCGGTAAAAACGGCAGCCTGGTTCAACTCGGCGTTGAGGTCGGGCACAAAGCCGGTGACGGTCACGGCGGGGGCTTGCGCCAGGCGCAGCACTTCGGGGCCAGGCCCGGCGCCAACGATACGCAGCCGGCAGGCGGGGATGGTTTGCTGCACCAGGGGAAGCACCTCACGCGCCAGCAGGGTGGCGGCATCGATGTTGTGTGGCACGCCCATATGCCCGCTGAAGATAATGGTGTTGGGTTCGGCGGTTTGGCCGGTGGGGTGAAAGCGCTCTACGTCGATGCCGTTGGTGACTACCTGGATATTTGCCGCCGGGCAGGCTTCCGCCAGGGTGCGCCGGTCAGCCTCAGAGATGAGCCAGGTTTCCTCGAACCGCTCAGCCACCCAGCGCTCACAGCGCTGGATGCGGGGGCGCTCGATGGTGTAGAGCAGGCGCGAGGCCAGGCCGCGGTACGGCATGGAGAGGGCGATCTCGCGCGAGATCACATCGGTCAGGTCAATGATGCGGTAGAGGCGGGCCTGCTTCTCGATGAATTGCGCCATACGGAAGAGGTGGATGTAGGCAGCATCGAAGGGCTGGGCGCGCAGGGTGGCGTCTACCAACTGCTGCATGGCCGCGGAGCGGTAATACAGGGATTGCAGCGGCTGAGGGCGCCACAAGTTCAGCCCTACGCTGACAGCGGACTGGCGAGGCGTTTTTTGCACCACCTGGACTGTCTGGCAGAACTGCTGGAGAGGGGCAATGTGCTCGTGCTCGGATGCATCCTCGATGAAGGAGAGCAGGTGCAGCTCGTGCTGGCGCGAGAGGCTTTTGAGAAAATTGTAAGCCCGCAGGCGGTCGCCGCGGTTGGGGGGATAGGGCAGGCGGGCGGTAAGGCAGAGGATGCGCATGGTGTTTCTAGATCGGTGGCAGGATGCCCAACGCCTGCAGGACACTGCGGCCCGCCTGCAGGAGGGTGTATTTGGCAGCCAGCGCAGCCAGGCGGAATTTTTCGCCGGTCGGCATGGGGGGCAGATCGATCAGCGGATAGCCCAGTTCTTGCAGCAATTTCCCGGCAACGTGCTGGAAAAGGCGCTGGTCAGCAAGCGACATCTCGCTTTGCCAACGGGCGACGCGCTGTGTGGTGGGGGGATGGCGCACGGCATCGTGGAAACTGCCCGGCTCGATGCGCTGCTGGCCCAACTGGTGGGGCTGGGCCATCTCTGGTACGTAAGTCTCACCCAGAAACTCACACAGGGGTGCTAAGGCTTTTTGCGGGTCTGCAACCAGATCTTCGTATTTCAATTCGCAATACCGGGAGCTGCCCAGCTTACTGCCGGCCTGGCGCGCCTGGTTGGTGCGGCGCACCCAGTTGCGGGCGGCAAAGTAGATATCGATGTGAAGATCTTTGCGCCCCCACTTGTCGATCATGGATAATGCCACATCGCGCCCGTCGCGCATCAGGTGAATGAACTGTGCATCTGGGAAGAGTACGTTCAATAATCCCACGTAACTGCTGTAGATGGGGGTTTTATCTCCCCAGCGCTGGGCCTGGTTCTGTTGGGAATAGAGGGTATAGAGTGTGTTCAGGAAGGAGCTCGGGGCTGTGCCCTGGTCAGGGAAATCCTGCGCTTGAGGAGGACTGCCTTGCCACTCTTTGACGAAGCGGTATTCGCCAAAAATCACATGCAGGATTTTTGCGATTTGCGCCTGGCTCAGGGCGGCGGCAGGCTGGCGTTGAAAGAAGCGGGGGATGAAATCCGATTCGGGCGGGATGTAGATGCGCGGGTGACTGTTGAGCATGTAGCGCAACAGAGTTGTTCCCGAGCGATGGACGCCAATGATGAAAATGGGTTGATTATGCGCGTTCAACCATGCTCTCCGCAGATTTGGATGTGTTTCTCTTGTGCTTGTTCAACGTTAAAATACCCATTCGATAGAGAGTCCGGCGTAAGGTCTGGAAACCACCGTACTTAACAGACAGGAAAAAATAATGCAAGCTTTGGATTGGTGTGAATGGGCCGTCTTGCGCTAATTTGTAGCCGAGGCGTGCCAGGGCAGGGCCGGCAATCCGATCAGCCAATTTTCGTTCAAAGGGCGGTAATTCTTTTTCCCAGCGCCAAACGCTTTCTGTAGAAATAGGTTTTAGCACTTCCTGATGCCCACGCGGCCCGGTAATTTCTTTGGCTATTTGCGGGTGGTCAAGCATCATAGGATTGAAATCTTCGCCTAGAAAATGACATAGAATCTCAACTGTCTTTTGGGGTTGCATGACAAGATCTTCGTACTTGACCTCAAGAAAATGTTCCTGATCAATCTGTGTTCGAATTCTGTGCGCCAGATCCATATGGCGCGCCCAATTTTTGAGCAAGTAATATAGATCGATATGGATCTGGTTGCCCCATTTCTTTTTTGAGGATAGGGCAACGTCCCGCCCATCGCGAATCAAATGGATGAACTGCGCGTCTGGAAAGATGGCCTGGATGGTGGGGATGTATTCAATGTATAGTGGAGTTTTATCGCCCCAGCGGACTGCTCCAAATGGGGCAATTTTCATGCGGTAAAGCTTGTCAATTACATGTGCAAGGGTGGGCTCTGGAAGTGACTGGTAATAATCTGGAGGATCGCTTACGATGTTAGCCCATGAGCGGTTGAGCTTACCGATCCTGTCGAGCACCTGTTGGACATGGGCTAAACTGAGCATTGTGTCTGGTGGAGTGTTTAGGAATGGTAAAAAGCCGGTTTCGCTTGGAATATAAAGGCGTGGGTGGCTGCACAGGATCATGCGCAATAGAGTTGTGCCAGAACGCGGCGCGCCGACGATAAAGAAGGGTTTTTCGCTAAGAGGAATGTTCATAACACTTGACATGTTCCCAGGAGTTCGGTAGGATGGACAGACATAATTGTACTTTATTATATCCTTGGATGACACTATGATTAAATCACCTGTGCTGATAATTGGCTGCCCGCGTTCGGGTACAACGTTGTTGTATAACATCCTCTCGGAAGTGCCCTGCTTGTGGTCGATTGGCTATGAGAGCAAGGCGATCATCGAGCATTACCATCATCCATCTACAAAGGAGTGGGAATCGGGTGCGCTGGAGGCCGGTGATCTAACGCCAGCCTCGCTTCAGTATATGCTCAAGGCTTTTGAGCGGCAATCGGCTCCAGGCGATTTCTGGCAGAAAGTTAACCGCTTTCGCCAGCAGTTAGGCTCCAATACGCTGTATCGCAAGGTGAAACGCCGCGGTAAGTCGGCAGGGATGGGCGGGGCGGTGAGCGGTGCGATCCCGCAGCAAGGATTGGACGCGGTCAGGGCTTGGGTGAGACTGCGCAACGCGTTGTCTGCTGCTCATCAACCAATCCGCTTGCTAGAGAAGACGCCAGAGAACTGCCTGCGTTTGCCGTTCCTGCTGGAACTTTTCCCCGATGCAAGGGTTATTTACCTGACACGGGATGCCCGCCCAAATATTCATTCGCTGATGGAAGGGTGGCGACAGCCGCATATCTTCCCTGGTTATCAGGTACCGGGCGGGGTGCAGATTCCCGGAGATACGCGCGGGCGTTGGGCTTTCACATTGGTTCCCGGGTGGCGTGAACTGGTTGAGCGCCCTTTAGAAGAGGTGTGCGCCTGGCAATGGGTGCGCTGCAATGAGGCGGTTCTGGAACACCAGCAGCAAACGGAGGGCAAGACGCCTTACCTGACGGTGCGCTACGAAGAGATGGTAGAACAACCGGGGCAAATCTTTCGGGAGATTGCCGGATTTTTAGATTTGGATTACCAGGAAACGTTCGGGGATTTTGCGAATGGTTTGCCCCGGATCAATGTGGTTTCAGAGCCAGACCCGGATAAGTGGCGCAGGGTGAACGGCGAGGCGATTGCCCGGGTGGAATCCATTATCCGCCCGATGATGGAAAAACTGGGTTATGTATGATGCGTTTGCATCAGCTTTGGATATTTTTCAAGAGTTGCGCATAGAAAGCAAGGAGTTTCTTCTCCTCGGTATCCCAGTTGTAGATGGTTTTGGCTAATTCCTGTCCGCGCAGACCCAGGCTGTGGCCTTGCTGCGGGTTTTGCAGAATATGGAGGATGACCTGGGCGTGGGCGGCGGGATCGGTTGGGGGAACCAGGTAGCCGTTTTCGCCATTGTGTACGAAGGGGCGTGTGGAGGGCAAGTCGCTGCTGACAATGGGCACGGCGTACGCCATATATTCAAACAACTTAGTGGGGATGTTTTTCTCGTTTTTGGGGAAAGGCTGCCAGGGTACCCAGCCAACCGCGGCCTGTTTCAGGTAGTTCCCGATGGCATCAAATGGCACGCGGCCAAGGATGCTGACTGCATGTTGGATGTTCCGCTGCTCAATATCAGCCTGTACTTCATCCTGCAGGTCAGGGGGCATGAAGTGGCCCACCAACACCAGGCGCGCTTCGGGCATGGCTTGTAACACCTGGTGAAAGGCAGCGATCATCAGGCGCGTGCCGCGATTGCGCTCGTGCCCGCCCAGGTGCAAGATGACAGGGGGGCGTTGGGATACATCCCGGGTGGCGCGGAGACCTTCTTCTACAAAGAACATGCCCGGGTAATTGAACAGGGTTTGCTTGGGCAGGTGCAGGTGCGCAAACAACTCGGCAATGGCATCATCGGAAAAGATCAAGCCGCTTTGCAGGCGCGCTAGCAGCGGTTCTAGCCAGCGGAAGGCCCAGGCAATGGGGTAGCGTAGCCAGGCGGGCATATAATCTTTGACTTTGATGAAATCAGCGTAAACCTCGTGGATATCATAGATCACTGGTTTACCGGTCAGCAGGCGCAGCCAAGGGGCCACCAGGAGCAGCTCGGGGTCGTGAAAGTGATAGATATCTGCGTGAGTTTGGCGGGCCAGATGCAGGAGGCGAAGCCACAGGCGCGGGCGCTGCCAGCGAGGGATCTGCGGCAGGCCAATGATCTGCACTCCGTCGCGCATCTCGCTGGAGGGGTGCACAGCAATGAGCATGACCTGGTAGCCGTGTTTTTGCAGGCTGCGCGCCTCACGGTAAAAGACGCGGTTATCCAGAGCGGAGTGCACAGAGGAGAAGATGCAGGCTTTGGCGTTTCCGGCGCTCATGAGCGTTGGCGGATCAGGCGAGCAGGCGTGCCGCCCATGATCGAATAGGGCTCAACATCCTTGGTAACCACTGAATTGGCGCCGATGATGCTGCCTTTGCCGATCCTGATACCTGCCAGAACGATCACATTAAAGCCAATCCAGACATCATCTTCGATCACAATGGGCTCGTTAACATAGCCTTGCGACGATATGGGGGCATCCATATTTTCAAAAGCATGGTTGCGGCTGATGAGCCGCGCCCCAGCTGCAATGAGCACATTATTGCCAAGCGTGATCTTTTCTCCCCAGGCGTAGAGCTGAACATCTTCTCCAAGGTAACAATCATTGCCGATGGATACCAGGGATGGGTTACGGATATGTGCTCCAGGGCCAAGCTTGAGGTTTTTACCGCAGGCGCCTAGCAGGTGGCTGTAATAATGGCCGCGCAAGCGCTGGATCGGTTTGATGCGGGGGAGGTTACCCATTGCGAAGAGAATACGATAGAAAAATCTCAAGAATTGATGCGCCATTATTTACCTCGCGGGTAGATTATTTAAGAAACTGAGCATGTTTTCAACGGCATTTGGTTCAAAAAAATACTCGCCGATGCTTTTTTCTACCGATTTATGCTCAAGATCGGCAATAAAATCTATGAGCATTTCGGGTGTTTCGCATACAATACCATAGCCGCGGTTGATCAGGGGCAGCATTGCTTCACGTTCCATGAATGGCAGTATTACGGTGGGTGTTCCTAGCGCAAGCGCCTCGTAATGGCAGGTTGAAGCAACGCTCAGGTGGAGATCGGCCGTCTTCAGCAGCTCGAATGTGGATGGCGCCTCATGGTTCAAAACAACCTTCACTTCGGGATGTTCCCTGAACCAGCGTTGATAGGGTTCTTTGGCGGTTTCTTTCTGGTGCAGTTTGATGGTGATCTGCAAATCGAATCGGCCTTTGGCTAATTGGAGAAGCTTTTGGAAATATTCACCATATACTGATGGTGAAACCAGCCATTGTGTTGTAACCGCCAGGTGGATGGCGCTTGACTTTTGGGGGGTAAATGACCGAAAACGATCTAGCCTTGGGCTGCCCATCACCTGTAATTCGCTGTCCCAAAAGCCGTTTTCTTCGAGAGCCTCTTTCCAGAAACGGCCGTATAGGAAGAAGAAATCTGGGATTGGCATGCTGTTCTTATAGGGCAGCGCAGCCTGGTTCCACGAATATCCTGGATGATATTTATAGACAACACCGTGCTGGAGTTCGATAACGGTAACATTTCGCTCTTTCGCCGCGGCAATATAACTTGAATATCCATTTGCGTTAATCAATAACAGAAAACGAGGTTGAATTTTATCCAAAAGCCAGCCAAATAGCCGTTTTGATATCAGAAAACCAGTGAATTCTCGGCTCAGGCGTTTGGACGAAAAGCGCTTGCTTGGAGTGAATTGTCCGAGGATTTGACTAAGAGCATGGGCGGTTTGATGGATTGCGGTAGGGGCGAAACGTGGTGGAACAAGTAACGGAATTCTTCGAAATAGCGTCAGCGAAAATTGGTTCTTGATCTTTGCTTTTTTTCTTGTGTCAAAAAAAGCCGGATTGTGCAGCGTATCAACTTTGAGAAAATCGGACATTTTAAATAGTAAATCATCAAAAAAAACATCCTGATAATATTCGCCCACTTGTTCTCTTAAATTTAGATCTTTGGTTAAAACAAAATACTTGGCTTTTTGTATGTGCGCCAGCCCTCCAAGATCCTCAATTATGATTTGAGCAAGGTGGAAAACTGGCCAGGAACCCGTGTCGCTGGCTAGTTTTTCTCCAGTTAACGATTTGAAAAAATCCCAGCGTAGAGTTGGCCAGATGCTCCAATTGTCAACTTTGTATTGGAACAAATCAAATTTCTTTTCCATGTCATAGACAATTTGGTGCGCTTCGGGGACAGAGAATGTTTGCATGATTAATTGGCCTGGTTTTTTGGTGGGTTTTTAGGTGGTTTTCTGTTTGGCAGTAAAACTTTCAGATAGCCGATCAGCCGGGGGAGTTCTTTGCGTTCTAGGATAAGCAGGATGGCGGAGTAGACGACGCAAAATACAATGCCCTTAACCGCTCCCGTTCTCCAGGATGAACCGAGAATGCCGGGAATCTCAATCGCCAGGCGGGCCAGGCCCATGCCGGTTGCCAATGCCAGGGCAGGGGCACCAAACAGGCGCAGCAGGGAAAACTGTACGTAGGCGCGTGCCTGCCAGAGCAGAATGACCAGCCCAGTCAGCATCATCAGATTGACAGCAATGGCCACTCCGGAAATGCCCCACAGATTGCCAAAGATCAGCAGACCCGCTAATAGCACAGCTAACTGTACTAGGCGTGCCCAGAGAACTTTCTCCGGTTTGCCCACAGCAACAAACAGGTTAGCAACGGTGCTCTTGATCGGGTCGATGAGGGTAAACAGGAGCATCAGGCGGAAGGCATCCAGCATAGGCAGCCATTTGACGCCGATCACCAGGCGGATGAACTCCGGGGCGATCAGCGCCAAAAAACCTGCCATCAGGAATCCCGAGCGCACCAGTAAGGCATTGGTGCGGAAGAAGGCTTGCGAAAGGTGTTTGGGGTCGCCTTTTAACTCGGCGTAGGTGCCACTCGCTACTGAGTTGATGGGGCCAGCAATCACGCGGCGCGGGTAGGAAGAAAAAGTGTAGGCGCGGGAATAGTAGCCCAGGGCTTCTTTTCCTAAGAACTGGCCCGACCATAGATTGTCGATATTATCCAGCGCCTGCCCGGCCAAGTTGGCAAGAAAGGTGCGTTTTCCAAAGCTCAATAGATAACGGGCAATCTCTGGCGACCAGCCTAGCCGCGGCTTCCAGGGTGGGCGGATAACCAGGTAACCCAGCAGGGCAGTAAGGGCAGCTGCAATATCGGTGGAGACCAACCCGAGAACTCCGTAACCTTTCCATGCCAGCAGCAGGCTTGCAATGGTGCCTAACAATGCGGTGACGATTTGCACCAAGGCGATACGGCGAAAGATCACGCGGCGTACCAGTAATATGCGGCCAGTTTGTGCGAGATTGTCAATACACTGCGTGGCCAGGATGGCCCATAAAACCCAGTGATTTTCTGGGGGCAGGAAGATCAAGCAAACTAATGATAAGGCGACAGCCCAGGCAGCATTGAAAGCCAGCGAGAGGGTAAAATGTGTGCGCAGTGCAGACTCGCCCTCGCTGTGCGGTGAGCGGTGCAGCAAGGCGCTATCCATGCCAAAAATGGGTACAGAACGGGTGACAAGCACAAAGGATGCTGCAAATGTGTAGATGCCAAAGATTTCCGGGGCAATCAAACGGGCAAGCAGGATTGAACGAATCAATTGAACAGCCGTGGTGATAATACCGGCGATCAGTGTGTACGAGGATGAGCGTACACTGCGTTGGGCAAGACTCATACTTGGCCTTGATGTCTCTCGAAATTTGTGATATCGTAAGCGGGTTATGCGATTGCCCTGGCATGACGCTTTCTGCATTTGTTGTTGCAGATTTGGGAACCCGCCCGGGCGAATCATACCATACAATCTGGAGACTTGCGCCAGGGCGAACTGCACCTGGCCCAGAGGATAACCATTTATGCCAACGAAACTCAGCCGTTATTGCGAAGGGATCATGGAGGCGGCCTGGCTTGTGGCCGTCATCGTGGCCCCGATTTTCTTTAACATCTATTCCAGTCGGATCTTTGAGCCCGATAAGGCGACGCTGGTGCGCACACTGGCGCTGCTGGTGCTGGGGGCCTGGCTGATCAAGCTGTGGGAAGAAGGCGGGGCGCGCTGGGAACACTTGGAACGTCAAGGATCGTTCTTAAAATCGCTGCTACGCGTGCCGCTGCTGGCCCCGGCGATGGGGTTGCTGGCTATTTATTTGGTGGCGACAATCTTTTCGGTGTCCCCGCGTATCAGCCTGATGGGCTCCTACCAGCGCATGCAGGGCACCTATTCGATGATCTCTTACATGGTGCTGTTTGCGGCGCTGATCGGTAATCTGCGCAAGCGCGAGCAGGTGGATCGGCTGATCACAACCGCCATCCTGGCCAGCCTGCCGGTGAGCCTGTATGGCATCTTGCAGAAGTACCAGATTGATCCTGTGCCGTGGGGGGGGAATGTCTCGAATCGCATTGCGGCGAACCTGGGCAATTCCATCTTTGTGGCTGCGTATCTGATCATGATTGTGCCTCTGGCGCTGGGCCGGGTGGTGCAATCGTTCCGGGCGATCTTGAAGGAAGAATCGCGCCTGGGGCCTAATCTGGTGCGGGCTACGCTGTATGTTTTTATTGTGGCGGTGCAGTTGGTGGCAATTTATATGAGCGGCAGCCGCGGCCCATTTTTGGGGCTATTGGCTGGATTGTTCTTCCTGTTTACTCTGCTTGCGTTGTACTGGCGCAAGCGCTGGGTGATGCTGACCAGCATTGGGGCGGCGGCTGCCATTGGGATTTTCCTGATTGTGCTGAATATCCCCAATGGTCCGTTGGAGGGGTTGCGCAGCCAACCGTGGCTCGGACGTTTTGGGCAGGTGTTTGACACCGATCAGCGCACCAGCCAGGTGCGTATTTTGATCTGGGAGGGGGCGGCAGAGTTGGTGGGCATTCATGATCCGCTCCAGTTCCCCGATGGCGGCCAGGATACGTTCAACTTCATGCGGCCTCTGATCGGCTACGGGCCGGAAGGGATGTACGTTTCGTATAACCAGTTTTATCCACCCGAGCTTGGCCGCGTGGAGAAACGCAACGCCTCGCCGGACCGCTCGCACAACGAGACCTGGGATTCGCTGGTGATGACGGGGGTGCTGGGGCTGGCTGCCTATCTGGCGATGTTTGGAGCTGTCTTTTACTACGGCTTGAAGTGGCTGGGGTTGGTGCGTGGCGCAAAACAACGCAACCTGTTCCTCGCTTTTTATTTGGGCGGCGGATTGCTGGGCGCAGTTGTTCTGGTTGCCTGGCAGGGGATTGAATTCCTGGGAGTGGGGCTGCCTTTTGGCATGGTCATGGGTGTTTTGGCTTACCTGACCCTGTTTGCACTGACCTCAAAGGCAGCCGACACGGAATCGGAACAGTCAAACCCTGGCGCTTTGGTGATCATCGTATTGCTGGCGGCAGTGGTGGCGCATTTTGTGGAGATCAACTTTGGGATTGCGATTGTGGCCACGCGCACTCTGTTCTGGATCTATGCCGGGCTGCTGCTGGTGACGGGATATATATTGCCCAGGCATGAGGCTGCTGAAAAGGCCGCCGCGGAGGCCTCCTTGGAAGGTGAAGTGGCAGAGACCGAGCTCAAGCGTGGGAAAAAGAGTGCGGCATCCACAAAACACCGTCGAATGGAGCGCTCTCGCAGCGGCGGGTTGGGCAGGGGGCCGGGCTGGTTGCAGGGTGTCTTGATCGGGGCATTGATCTCTGCGCTGCTCTTGGCTACGATTGGGTACGATTTTGTTACCAATAACAACCGCGGAACCAATGTGTTCAGTATTGTATTTGCTTCGATGACAACATTGCCCAATAAGGCTGGCGCTACATCTTATGGCGTGCTGGCTTTGGTGGTGACAACCTGGTTGGCCAGCACATTGATCTTGACCTCAGAGGCCAAGGGTGTAGAGGGGCCCAGGGTGTGGTGGCGCGCCTGGGGTTTGAGCCTGGGGGTTTCGGCGCTGGCGGCGCTGTTGTTTTGGTTTGGGCATGCCATCCGCCTGGCCCTGCTGGCGGGCTTTAGCCCAAAGGATCAATTTGACTTGCTTAAGCAGGTGAGCAGCCTGGGAGGTTTACTGACCGGCTTTTACATCTTCCTGCTGTTGATCGGTTTCTGTCTGGCTTACCTGATGCCAGAAACGCTGCCTGCGCGCAATACCAGCCCGCGCTCTTTAGGCTGGACTTCGGCGGTGGGCGTGCTGGTGGTGGTGTGCATCTTGGGATATGTGACCAACCTGCGGGTGATCCATGCGGACGTGATGTTCAAGATGGCTGACCCATTTACCAAGAACGGTCAATGGGAAGTGGCTACTTACCTGTATAAGGAAGCGTTGAACTTATCTCCCAGCGAAGATCACTACTATCTTTTCTTGGGGCGCAGTTATCTGGAGCAGGCGAAGGCCGCGGAAGAAGAGACGGATCAATCGGACCTGGTATTGCAAGCTGAGAACGACCTGAAATATGCTCAGGAGATCAATCCGTTGAATACGGATCATACGGCGAACCTGGGGAGGTTGTATTCCTGGTGGTCTGGAAAGGCAACTGATCGAGTTGTTCAGCTTGAGCGCGCTCAGATCGCCTCTGATTATTACGGAATGGCGGTGACGCTCAGCCCGAATAACCCCACGTTGTGGGGGGAGTGGGCGATCTTGCTGCTCAATGTGTTGGGCCAGTCTGATCTGGCTTACGAAAAATTAGCCACCGCGATTGAACTGGATGATCAGTATAACTTCACCCACGGTTTGATGGGGGATTATTACCTCAACCAGGCACGGTTAAGCATGGATGCGTCAGAACGAGCAGAGGCGCTGGAACAGGCGATTTATCATTATGGCCAGGCAGCAGAGCTGACCGTGAGCAGTGATAAATCCACAAAGGTTGGCTATCTGGTTTCGATAGGTAATGCATATATCGAGGTGGCCAATGGCAGCGCGGAAGACGCTCAGGCAGAATACTTGCTGCTAGCGGCAGAGACCTACCAGGAAGCAATTGATTTGGGGCCCAGGGCCACGGATCTGTGGAAGATTGAGGAGACGTTATCCAGGGTGTACGTTCAACTGGGCGACAAGGCCAGTGCGCTGGTACATGCCAGCGCAGCCCTGGCGTCTGCGCCGGAGAAGCAAATTGAACGGTTACAAACATATCTTGCCCAGATTGAGGCGTTACCGTAACAGAGAAAGATTGCCCGGCACAGGGCAAATGGCTGCGCTGGGTTGTTTTTACCTATGATATTCTCGATCTCGTTTCTCGTTAGTCTGATCAGTATGCCGCTGGTGCGCCGCCTGTGTTTCCGGTTGAACCGGGTGGCTGCACCGCGCAAAGACCGTTGGCACAGCCAGCCCACGCCTACCCTGGGCGGCATCGGCATGTTTTTGGCATTTTCTGTGGCGATGCTGGCAGCGGTCTTGCTGGGGCAAGCCGAGGATGCCTGGCCTGAGCGATGGGGTCTGCTGGCGGGGGCGGCGATCATGTTTGGGATGGGGTTATACGATGATTTCAAGCGCATCAAGCCCCCGACCAAACTGGCCGGGCAGATCCTGGCGGCCACGGTGGTCATTTTCTTTGGCAGCAACACGATTGAATTTTTTCCCTGGCCGATTGCGAACATCATCCTGACCTTCATCTGGTTGGTGGGGATCACGAATGCGATCAACCTGCTAGACAACATGGATGGGCTAGCGGGCGGCGTTTCGCTAGTGGCGGCAGGGGTCTTGGCCTATTTCTTTTACCAAGGCGGTGATTTAGGGCTCTTGGCGCCGGCAGGGGCGCTGGCGGGGGCGGTCCTGGGCTTTTTGGTGTTCAATTTTCCGCCGGCTAAGATCTTCATGGGGGATAGCGGAAGTATGTTCCTTGGCTTCACGCTGGCGGCGCTGGCCATTGCGCGGCGCACGCAGGCATCCAACGTGTTTGCGGTGATCGGTGTGCCCACGCTGATTTTCTTACTGCCAATCCTGGATACGACGCTGGTCACGGTGACCCGGCTGCTGCGCGGCCAATCACCCGCGCAGGGAGGTACCGATCATACGTCTCACCGCTTGATCGCCTTTGGGCTGACGGAGCGCCAGGCCGTGTTAGTGTTATATGGGGTGGCGCTGGTATCGGGGGTGGCGGCGGCGGCGCTCGAGGCGTTGGATTACGACCTGAGCCTGGTGCTGATCCCGCTGCTGTTGATTGTACTGGCGTTGTTCACGGGCTACCTGGGACGGTTGAAGGTGGTCACGCAGGCTAACGGCACCCAGGGTGTGATCACGCGCTTGATGGCTGATCTGACTTATAAACGCCGCCTGTTGGAAATTGGCCTGGACCTGATGCTGATTGGGGTGGCCTATTATCTAGCCTATTGGACGCGCTATGGATTGGATATGACCGCACAGAGCATGGCGCTGTTCCTGCGCTCGTGGCCGCTGGCGCTGGGAGCAGCCTACGTCTCTTATTACCTGATCGGTGTCTACCGGGGGGTATGGCGCTATGTGGGCTTCAATGATTTGCTGCGTTACGTGCGCGGAGCTCTGGCAGCTGCACTGCTGACCTGGCTGGCGACGCGGCTGATCTACCCGGGGGGCGATTTCACTGCTGATGTTTTCCTGCTTTTTGCAGTGTATTTGCTGTTGGGTTTAGCAGCTTCGCGCTCTTCGTTCCAGGTGTTGGATCGTTTGTACAGTTTTCAGCGTGGGCGCAAGGGGCAGGTGAATGTGCTGATCTGTGGTGCGGAAGATGCCGGGGAGATGGCGTTGCGCTGGGTGCTGAGAGATACCAGCATGGGATACTATCCTGTGGCAATGCTGGATGATGATGCTTATAAATGGGGGCGGAGCATCCACGGTGTGGATGTGGTAGGGGGAATGGATTGTTTAGATGAAGTGCTGGACAGCCGGGATGTGGGCGGGGTTATCGTCACTATGCCGGATTTCTTGGGCAGCGAAGCGGGGAAACGCTTGCTGCAAATATGTAAAAAGCGGGATGTCTGGGTGCGACAATTACGCCTGGCGTTTGAGCCGGTGATGGATGAATAAGAGGAACGCGTCGTTGATGTTCTCTTGAGGTCAAATATGCCCAAGGTAGATATTCGCATAGAAGCAGCTAAGTTTTATGATTACAATCCCAATTCACCGGATGATATTCCATTCTACCGAGAGCACATTCCGGCGTTTGAGGCATCGTTGCTAGAGTTGGGCTGCGGAACGGGGCGAGTAACGCTGCCACTCAGCGCGCACTGTCAATACGTCCATGGGATTGACCGATCGCCAGCGATGATTGCTATCTGCCAGGAAAAACTTGAGATGGGCAAGCTGAGTCTGAATAAGGTGCGGGTGGAGGTTGGCGATATTACTTGTTTCGATTTGGGGCGGAGATTCGACCTGATCATTGCTCCTTTTCGTGTGATGCAAAACCTGGAGACGGACGCGGATCTGGATGGATTGTTCTCCTGCATTCGGCAACACCTCAGCCCTGAGGGGACAGCCATCTTGAATGTTTTTAAACCAAACGCTCCACCAGCGGTACTGGCAGAGAAATGGAGTTCAGTGGCAGAGAACTTGAACTGGGAGGTGCCTACCCCTGAAGGAAAAATTACCTGCTCGGATCGCCGAGCGGCGATGGATGCAGAGAAGATGATCTTGTATCCCGAATTGATCTACCGCCGTTATGCGGGAGATCAATTAGTTGACGAGGCGGTGCTGAAGATCGTGATGCGTTGTTACTACCCGGAACAGTTCATCCGTTTGATCGAAGACCATGGGTTCCGGATCGTAAACTGTTGGGGTGGTTATGCAGGTGAGATCTACGGAGAGGGGCCAGAACTGGTCGTTCAGTTCAGGGCTTCGTGAGCGAGGCTTCGGTGGCTAGCTGCCCACAGCCAGCCTGGATATCGATGCCGCGTCGCAGGCGGATGGTGCAGGGGATGCTTAGACGCTCCAGCTCGCTTTGAAAGGCCAGGGCCGCCTGGCGCGGGCTTGCCTGCCCGGGGTACTGGCGGGTGGGGTTGAGCGGGATCAGGTTCACATGACAGAGCAGGGTTCCGTTTACCCGTAAACTCTGCAGGCGCTGTGCCAGGCGCTGCGCATGGGCTGGGCTATCGTTAATGCCCTGGATGAGGGCCCACTCAAAGGATAAGCGGCGGTGGGTGGTTTGCACGTATTCCCGACAAGCGTCAAACAATTCGGTCAACGGGTATTTGCGATTGATGGGCAGCATGGAAGAGCGCAGATCGTCGTCGGTGGCGTGCAAAGAGACTGCCAGATTCACCTGACGGCGCTCTTTGGTGAAGCGGCGGATCAGCGGGATCAAGCCTACCGTCGAAATAGTAAAACGCCGTTCGCCAAAATTGAACCCCTGGGGATGGTTCAGGCGGTCAATAGCAGCCAGGGTGGCATCGTAGTTGTGGAAGGGCTCGCCCATGCCCATGAGGACCACGTTGGTGATGCGCTCGCCTTGCGGGGCGAGCATGCGGGCATAGTACAGTACCTGCTCAACAATCTCGCCGCTGGTAAGGTGGCGGCGGAAACCCATCTGTCCGGTGGCGCAGAAGGTGCAGCCCATGGCGCAGCCAGCCTGGGTGGAGATGCAGATGGTGCGGCGGCGCTCATAGGTCATCAGCACCGCCTCGATGGCTTGACCATCGGGCAGGCGGAACAAGGTTTTGACGGTTCCACCATCGGTCGAGGTGAGGACGTCGATGGGCGCCAGGTTGGAGAAACTCGCCTGCGCGGCTAGCTGTTGGCGCAGGCTGCCGGGCAGATGCGTAAATTCCTCTGGGGTATGCCACAAGCGGTTGTACAATCCCTCCCAAACCTGGGATGCGCGATAGGCAGGCTGCCCCCAGGAGGCGAGCAGTTCGGATAATGCGGGTAGGTCGAGATCGTAGATCAGCATAGGCGTGGGGAGAGCCTCAGGGCGTGTTGACCAGGGTTTGGAGATCGGCGCCGATCCAATCGACAGCGGGCTGCCACTGCCGCCCCTGTGTCTCAGAAGAGACGCCAGAGAGCACCAGGGCGGTGCGGCAGCCAATGACTTGCGCGCCAGCGATATCTGTTTCCAGACGGTCGCCCACAACCAGGGTATGTTCGGGGGCGGTGCCCAGGCGCTCCAGCGCCATGCGATACATCTCGGGGGCGGGCTTGCCGCAGACCAGCGGGGCTACGTCGGTTGCCGTTTCCAGCGCAGCCAGGATAGCCCCGGCGCCAGGTACCAATCCATCGGGGGTGGGGAATGTGCGGTCGGGGTTGGTGGCGACAAAGAGAGCGCCGCCACGGATCAACAGGGTGGCGCAGCGCAGTTTGTCGTAAGAGAGGGAGCGATCCATGGAGGCGGCCACAGCCAGGACATGCTCATCAGCAGGATAAAATCCCTGTTCTTGCAGCGCCTCCAGCAGGCCGCGTTCACCAATGATGTAGATTGGTCCGCCCTGGGGGAAACGGTTTTTTAGGAGTCGGGCAACTGCCTGGGCAGAATTGATGATCTGCCAGGGTTCAACCGTCACGCCGAAGCCAGCCATGCGCTCGACGTACATGCCAATTGAGCGGGTGGCGTTGTTGGTGGCCAGGGCCACTTTCCAGCCGCGCCGGGTGATGCCAGCGAAGATGGCGGGCAGATTGCCGATGGGATCAGAAGCGCGCCACAGTACGCCGTCCATATCCAGGATCAGGGATTGTATGGTGGATAAATCGATGGGCATATCTCGCCTCAGAGAAGAACACCCGGCGGCCAGTGCTGCAAAAAGGGCATGCTGACCGCCGGGCGTTAATGGTTATTGGATGATCCAGGGATGCAGGATCAGGGTTTCTTGCCGGCTGGCGGGCCAAGTACTTCGTCTACGATGCCGTACTCTACCGCCGTTTGGGAATCCATGTAGAAGTTGCGGTCTGTATCGCGCTCGATCGTCTCCAGGCTTTGGCCTGTGTGGTCAGAAAGGATCTGGTTCAGGCGTGTTTTTAGGCGCAGGATCTCGCGGGCTTCGATCTCGATATCACTGGCCTGGCCCTGCACCCCACCCAGGGGTTGATGAATGTGGATGGTGGCGTGCGGCAGGGCAAAGCGCTGACCTTTGGTGCCGGCGGTGAGCAGGACAGTGCCAAAGGAGGCGGTGACGCCGATGGCAAAGGTGGCGATGGGGTTGGCGATCATTTGCATGGTATCGTAAATTGCCAGCCCGGCGTATACCTGGCCACCCGGTGAGTTGATGTACATAGAGATGGGAGCGTCGCGGTCTTCCTGGCTCAGGTAGAGCAGTTGGGCAACGATGAGGTTGGCCACCTGGTCATTGATGGGGGTGCCCAGAAAGATAATGCGGTTGCGCAGCAGGAGCGAGAAGATATCGTAGGCGCGCTCGCCACGGGCAGATGTCTCGATGACCATGGGGATGAGCGAAATGGGGTCGATGTGATTCATAGGTTTACCTCTACACTGAACTGGCCTGCCGGATCAGGCAGGGTTTTCGGTTTCTGCCGGAGCGGCGGGCTCTTCTGCTGGGGTATCCGATTCTGCCGGGGCAGGGGCCTCTGCTGCAGCAGCCTGCTCGATGGCAGCCTGACCGCTGGCGATGGCTTTCAGGCGGTCGAGGGTGTGCTGTCCCAGCAGATCAAGGCTGATGTTGCCGACCATATCCTGGATGAAATCTTTATTCATCGCGCGGCGCATCTTGTCGCCTTGCAGATATTGTGCCATCTGCTCCAGCGTGCGGGCGGATTCGGCCTGGACTTCTTCGGGGGTCACCTCGATCTTTTCGGTTTTGGAAAGCTCGAAGAGGCTCAACGAGCGGCGGATGCGGTTTTCGGCAAGTGGGCGCATCTCCTGGCGCAGCGTTGCCAGGTCTTTGCTGTTGACCTTGAGGTAGGTGTCCAGATCCATTTTTTGTTGAGATAGGCGGTTGTTCAAGCGTTCAACCTGCTGATCAATCTCGTGCTCGATCATCTGAGGCGGGTATTTGATGGTTGCGCCTTCGGTTAGCTGGGTGACGGCCTGTTCAACATAATCGGCCTCGTATTTTTCCTTGGACTGGCTTTCCAACATGTTGCGGATCTCGCTGCGCAGACGCTCGAGGGTGGTAAATTCCTCGTTGACGGTCTGGGCGAATTCGTCATTCAGCTTGGGCAGGATGCGGGCTTTGACTTCTTCCACGCGGAGGTGAAATTCAACGGACTGCCCGCCGAGCAGGGGAACGGGGCTGTCTTCCGGGTACTTGTGGGCCAGGGTCTTCTCGTCGTTGTTGGAGAGACCGACTAAATGGCGTGCAAAACCCACAAACGGCCATTCGTTCTCGTCCTGGTCGTCTTTGCCAGGGATCACGGTATTGACCGGCCGGTTCTCGAATAGATATTCGCTTTCGCCCTCTTTGGGCTGCTTCCGCTTGCAATCCAGGTGTATGAAAACTTGGTCGCCTTTCTTGGCGGGGCGATTAGCGGGTTCAAGGACGGCCTGGCGGCTGCGCAGGTCTTCAAGAACTTTTTGGACTTCGCTTTCTTCCACGGTGGGCAGTTCGAAGGGCAGGCGGATGGCCTGATAATCTCCCAGGGTGATTTCTGCCTCTAGGGGAACGATGAACTCAAAACGGGGTGGGTCCATGCTGGGGACATTTTCCAGGCTGCCAGGGCCGTAGGGCTTGATGCCGGCCTCATCCAGGGCCTGGGGATAGACCTCATCCATGAGGATCTCCATGGCCTCTTCCAGAATGGCGCCCTCGCCGATGGTGCGCAAGATCACCGGATAGGGGGCTTTCCCAGGGCGGAAGCCAGGGATTTTGGTTTTGCTGGCAATTTTGCGGGCAGCACGCTGCTTGGCTTTTTCCAGCGCTTCGGGCTCAATCTCGACGATCAGTTTTGCTTGATGGTCTTCCAGAATTTGCGTTTCAAGTTTCAAGGCGGTTATCCTTATCTAATAGTTCCCATCCAGTACCTGGAGGGGAGTAATGTGCATGGGGAAGATGGGACTTGAACCCACACGCCTCGCGGCACATGATCCTAAGTCATGCCTGTCTGCCAATTCCAGCACTTCCCCGTGGGGGAGGATTATAAAGCAGAGATCGATGAACGTCAATAAAGCGTGTATAATCGGGCGAAGTTCTTATAGAATATTTACATAAAGGAATGTGAGAGGCAAGCATGGGACGTGTGATCAACCCGGAAGGCGCTGGCAAAGAGCGCACGCAACTGGTACGAGGGGTGGTTTTGGCGCTGCGCGAGCTGATGTCGCAGGCTACAATCGATGACAAGACGCGCGACCTGGCGGCGTTCATTGCGCTGGCATTGGAATCGACTTGGGCGACGGTGGATATCTCGGTGGCGGCATGGGAGAAGCGCGGCTATTGGGTGAAAGCAGATCGCTTTCGCATGGAATGGCAGTGGGCAGAGCGCCTGGGCGGGGGGCTGCGCCAGGCGGTGCTGGCAGATGATTGGGCGCAGGTGGCCGGGTTATCGGCGCAGGTGGCAGAGAAGGTGCAGTCCGTCAAATTGCCGCAGCGCCACCGCCTGGGCACGCCCTGGACGGGGGCGTGGGCCAGGCTGCGCCAGGGAAAAATCTCTTAGTAGGCCCAGATCAGTGTCATCACTGCACAGACCGCGGTGATGATCATTGAGATCACGAAGGTGGTGCGGATTACCTGCGCCTCCTCGCCGATGCGGTCAATGCTGGCGGCGGCATTTTGCAGTTTGGCAGGTGAGATGACGCTGGCCAGGCCGCCGCCGATGCCGCTTGCCGCGGCAACCAGCAAGCCCAGTGCACCGATCTTCTCGGCGGTGGAAAGATGCAGGGCGGTGAGCATGGCAATCGAAGATGCCTCCGATCCGCTGATAAAGCCACCCAAAAGGCCCAGGAAGGGCGCTGCCAGGGGGTATAAGCGGCCAAAAGCGGCCGCGGAGGCGTTTGCCAGGATGTAGATCATGTTCTGATTGGGGTCAAGCAGTTCCCAATCGATGGTTTTGCCCGAGTGGTTGATCACATAGGCGATGGCAAAGAAGATCGCCGCAGCCAGCACCGGGCGCGGGGCGCGCTTGAGCCACTTGCGCAGAGAGATGGCCATTTGCTGGCGGTTTGCCTTGAGGAAGGGCAGTGCCAGGATTGTGCTGATCAGGATCCAAAAATAGGCCTGCCAGAAGAGACGCACTTTTTCGGGAGCGCCAGGGATGATCTCCACCGGCATGGCAAGTTGGACGAAGGTCAGTTTGAAGAATGGAAGGAATGGAGCATTGATCAGCAGCGAGGTGACCACCAGGATGAGCCAGGGAGAAATGGCGGCGGCCAGGGAGATATTTTTTTCGGCCTGGTGATCCTTTTCGTCCATCTTATTGCGATCGCGTAGCGGCTTGCCGTTGATCTTGAGGTAGACCAGCATCACCAGGATCACTGCCAGCCCAGCGGCAATACCGGTGGTGGTGATGAAGCCCAATGCGTTCATGCCGATACAGACAAAGCCAGCGGTCAGCCCGGCGAGCAAGGCGGGCAGCAGGCCGCGCCAGACCATTTTCCAGCGGCCCACGATCCACAACATGCCCAAGGCAATGCAGGTGCTGATCACGGGCATGTAGCGGGCAAAGTAGAGGCCCACCTCTTCAACTGGCCTGCCTACAAACCCCGAGAAAACAACTACTGGGACGCCCAACAAAGCGTAGGTGGTCAGGGCATCATAGCCAATGGCGGGCAGAGAAATAGCTATAAATGAAGAGTAGCCCAGGGCGATCATGATGGGCGGCAGAATGGAAACCGGCACCGCGCCCAGGGCGGTGAGCAGGGTTCCAAAGCCGACATTGATGATCATGATCTGCACGATCTGATCGGTGGGAGAGATGGTTTTAACCAGAGCGACCACGCGGGCAATGGCGCCCGTTTCGATCATGATGGTGACCTGTAAGATGGATGTGGCGACCACCAGGGCGATCGGCAGGGATGCCAGGATACCAGTGGCGCTGGCTTGCAAGGCAATGAGCAGCGGGGTTTTGAAGAACAAGCAGGCGACGAAAATGGTCAGCACCAGGCCGATCAGCCCAGCCTGATCGGCTGGCATGCGTCGTAAGGCGAGCAGAAGGAAGATCGCAATAATGGGTAAGAGTGCCAGCAGAACAGGGATGATGGTCATTGATTGCCTCCGTGGCCGCCCCCGCCGGGTGTGCGGAGGCTAAGGATATCGCCGCTTTGTAGTTGGATGGAGCCTTTGCCGGGCAGTGGGGTTTCCACCCCGCCGCGGATCAGCACATTTTCCCCAGGCAAGCCCGGTTCGCCGCCGGAGAGACCGTACGGGCGCGTTTGCCTGCGCTCGCTGAGGATGGTCGCCTGGGCATCGGTGAGCAGTTCCAGGTCGCGGCGGATGCCATCGCCGCCCCGCCAGCAGCCATTCCCGCCGGAGCCGCGGCGAATTGCGTAACAGCGCACGCGCAACGGGTAAGCATATTCCAGGGCTTCAACCGGTGTGTTGAGGGTGTTGGTCATATGGCTGTGCAGCGCAGACGGGCCATCGGCGTAAGGGCGTGCTCCCATCCCGCCGCCGACGGTCTCGTAATAGGCAAATGGCTTGTGCTGGCGCGGATCCCAGCCGCCAATGGTGAGATTGTTCATGGTGCCCTGGCTGGCAGCAGGAGCAAGGTGGGGGCAGGCTTGCGCCAGGGCGCCGATCAATACGTCTACAATGCGCTGCGATGTTTCGACATTGCCCCCGGCAACCGGGCTGGGATGGCGGGCATTGACCACGCTGCCCTCCGGGGCGATCACCTGGATGGGGGCCAGACAGCCGTTGTTATTGGGCACGTCCAGGCCAATCAGGCAGCGGAACACATAGTAGACCGCGGAGAGGGTAATGGCATAAACGGCGTTGATGCTGCCTTTTTGCTGAGGTGCTGAGCCGGTGAAATCGACCACGGCTTGTTCGCCGCGGATGGTGATGGACACCTGGATGGGCACCGGCTGGTCGCTGAAACCGTCGCTATCCAGGGCATCTGCAAAGGAGTAGGTGCCATCGGGCAGGGTTTGCAGCAGGCGGCGGGTCATGCGTTCGGTGTAGGCCAGGAGGGCCTGCATGGATTGGAAGATCTCGGTGGTCCCATAATGCGCCACGGCTTCCTGCAAGCGCTGAACGCCGCGCTGATTGGCTGCCACCTGTGCCCAGAGGTCGCCTAAACGCTCCTGGGGGGTGCGCACGTTCGCCAGGAGCAGATCCAACACGGACTGGTTCATTTGGCCAGCCTGGGCGAGTTTGACCGGGGGGATGATCAGTCCTTCCTGGAAGATTTCGCTGGAGATTGGCATCGAACCGGGGGTGATGCCGCCCACGTCGGCGTGGTGGGCGCGGCTGGCAACAAAACCCAGCAACTGTGCCTGCGATGGAACTGCGCTAAAAACCGGCGTGACGAGGGTAATATCCGGCAGGTGTGTTCCGCCCAGGTATGGGTCGTTCAAGATCACCATATCACCGGGGACCAGGTTAGGGAACTTGCTAATGGCTGCGGCGACCGAGAGCGGCATGGAGCCCAGATGGACGGGGATGTGGGCGGCCTGGGCGACCATCTGCCCCTGGGTATCAAACAGAGCGCAGGAAAAATCCCTGCGCTCTTTGATGTTGGGCGAGTAGGATGCTTTACAAAGCACGGCGCCCATTTCTTCGGCAATCGCGGCAAAGAAGTGCTTGAATACCTCCAGGCGGATTGGATCGTAAGCGGTGAGTGCGTCAGCCATGGATGGAAACGGCGATGAGCGATTTAATGCGGGACCAGTTTCTCGGAAATGCTGATGCCATGGTGGATGCGGTGGATGATCTCAGCGAGCAAGGGGGCGATGGAGAGCACCTCGATCTTTGGGTGGCGTTTTTCGGGCGGGACTGGCAGCGTATTGGTGACGATCAATTTCTCGATGCGGTCATCTTCGTCCAACATCTTCAACGCAGCAGGCAATAAAACAGGGTGTGTGACCGAGAAGCAGGCTTTGCCTTCGGCGCCTTGCTCGTAGAGAATGTCGATTTGTTTGAGCACACTACCGCTGGCCATCAGGTCATCAACCACAATGGGCCGGCGGCCTTTGATATCGCCAACCACATGGGTGGTCTTGACGCTGAAGTAATCGGCGCGGCGTTTGTGCATAACCACCATGGGCAGGTGCAGCAGGTCGGCGTAGCGGCTGGTAACACTGGCGCGCCCGGCATCGGGGCTGACCACGGCGGCGTTGGCATACTCTGGCTTGCAGAAATAATCTGCCAGCAGGGGCAAGGCGGTAAGAGGGTCAACGGGGATATTGAAAAAGCCCTGGATGGCAGGGTTGTGAATATCGACAAAGACCACGCGGGAGGCCCCCTGGCATTCCAGCAGGTTGGCAACCACGCGGGCGCTGATGGCCTCGCGCCCTTTAGCCATGCGGTCCTGGCGGGCGTAGGGGAAGTAAGGCATCACCACGGTAATAGTATGGGCGCTGGCGCGGCGAAAGGCATCCAGGTACAACAACAATTCGATCAGGTTATCGTTGATGGGCGAGGGGAAAGACTGCACCAGAAAAATATCCTGGTCTCGCACGACCTCATCAATGTTAACGTGGATTTCGCTGTCGGCGAAGCGTCGTGTGGTCGATTGGCCCAGCGGCACATCCAGAAGCTGGGCAATCTCTTGGGCCAACTCCAGGTGGGCAGAGGCGGAGAAGATGCGTAAAGGATGATTGGACATAGATCGTTAACCTCACTTATTATATCGTTTCTGATCCAAGAGTGATCAGCAGATTCAGATATTCGTCAACTTCGGCGGTATCGGCTGCGCCGATGAGGATGATCGTATCTGAGCGGATCACCGCGGCAGGAGATGGCAGGCGATTGCCGGGCTGCAGTGCTTCGCCGCGGTAAAAGGGAATGGAGCGCTTGCCAGAGGCGTAGGCTACGGGGTAGTGGGCCAGGTAGGCCGGGGAAGGGTCGCTATCTTTCCGGGCTGCCTGGGTGAAATGAGGCGGCTTGACCAGCCCAACGGCGCGGACGCGCAGGCTGACCAGCTCGGTGGGGGATTGATGCTGTTGGTAACCGTAGGCGCGCTGGTGGGCGGCGTGGAAATCGGCGCTAGGCTGGGAGGTGAAGGGAATGGTTAGCTCAAAGGATTGGCCGCGGTAGCGCATATCCAGGGCACAGGTGACCTGGATATGCTCCAGCGGGAGGCCTTCTGCCAGCAGGTCGGCCTGGGCCTGGGCGACCAGGGGAGCCAGGGTGGCCTCAATTTCTGGAATGGGACTGTCGCCGGGCAGCATCACGGTCTGGGTGTAATCTTTAGCAACATCCGCGGCCAACATGCCATAAGCAGACAGGGTTGAGGCCAGTGGGGAGATCAACACACGGGGGATACTCAGGCGGCGCGCCAGGTCAGCCGCGTGCAGGCCGCCAGCGCCGCCGAAAGAGAAAAGGGTGAATTCGCGCGGGTCGTGGCCGCGCTCCACCGAGATCACGCGCAGGGCGCGCTCCATGTGGGCATTCACCACTTCGATCACGCCAAGGGCGGTGCGGATGGCATCCAGGCCCAGCTGCTGACCCAGCTCCTGCAAAGCGACGTGGGAGCGTTCCGGGTTGAGGGGCATTTGCCCGCCGAGAAAATATTCTGGCAGCATACGGCCTAAAACCAGGTTGGCGTCGGTAACGGTGGGCAGAGTGCCGCGGCCGTAGCAGGCCGGGCCGGGCTCGGCGCCGGCGCTTTGCGGGCCTACGCGCAACGCACCGCCCAGGTCAGCGCTGGCGATTGAGCCGCCTCCCGCGCCGATGGTGTGAATATCCAGGATGGGGATAGCGATGGGACAGCCGCCTACCACGGCATCGGAGGTAAAGGTCGGCTTGTTATGAATCAGGGAGACATCCGTTGAGGTTCCGCCCATGTCGAAAGTGATCAGACGCAGATCGCCCTGGTCGGTGGGGACGGCCATTTGGGCGAGCTGCTGGGCAGCGACAACCCCGCCAGCCGGCCCGGAAAGGATGCAGCGTACCCCGCTGCGCCGCGCCTCAGCCAGGCTGATCATCCCGCCGTTGGACTGCATCACATTCAAGCGGGCCTGGGGCAGCGCTGTTTGCAGATGGGTCAGGTAGTTATCCAGGATAGGGGTGACGTAGGCATTTACGCAGGTGGTGCTGGTACGCTCGTATTCGCGGTAGGTGGGCAAAACCTCGCAGGAGGGCGAGACAAAAAAGCCCAAGCGGCGCAGTTCCGCCGCTAGAACTTTTTCGTGATCGGGGTAGAGGAAGGAGAACAGCAGGCAAATGGCAACTGAGGCAACCCCAGCCTGCTGCAAGGTGGGCAGCAAGTCGTCGAGCTTTTGGATCTCCAGGGCATGAATGACCGAGCCGGTATGATCAACCCGCTCGTCCACTTCCAGGCGCAGATCGGTGGGAACGAGAGGCGGTGGGGGATCGGCAGACCAATCGTAAAGGGAGGAGCGGTTCTGGCGGCCAATCTGCAGCACGTCGCGGAAGCCGCGTGTGGTGATCAGGGCTGTGACTGCGCCTTTGCGTTCCAGCAGGGCATTGGTGGCAACGGTGGAGCCATGGATGATATCGGCGCGGGCTGCTTCAGGCAGACGCCGGAGACCCTCTAACACAGCCTGGGCGGGATCGCCAGGTGTGGAAAGCACTTTGAAGGTTTGCAGCCGACCGTTGTGTGGTTCGTAGATGACGAAGTCGGTGAAGGTGCCGCCAATATCAACCCCAATGCGCAGCCCTGAAGAAGCATTCTTCGCGACCATACAGCCAGTATATGAAAATCAGGCCAAAAACGCAAGTGACGAAAGGCACACTTTTTGGCCTGAGCTGGGCTTAGTTTTGAGGCAGGATTACAGGAAGGACATCTGGTGCGCTGGGCGGAAGCCGTTCAGAAGGATGTAGGGAGCAGCGCGCCTGGCATTGGCGCCCAGGTGACGCAGTTCGCTCAAATCTTTCAGGCGGTGGGTGCGGCGGGCACCCAGGATGGCGTTGGCGCTTTTGGGGCCGATGCCAGGGATGCGCAGCAGCTCGCGGCGATCGGCGCGGTTGATCTCGATGGGCTGTTCGGTCAGGTTGACCTGGGCCCAGGCCTGCTTGGGATCGGTTTCGAGAGGTAGATTGCCCAGCGAGGTGAAAGGCAGTTCTTCCAGGTCGAAGCCGTAGTCGCGCAGCAAGAAGGATGCCTGGTATAAGCGGTGCTCACGGGCAGCAGAGGTAGGCGGCAGTTCTTCAAGCGGGGTATCGGGGATGGGGTTGAAGGCTGAGAAGTAGGCGCGTTTGAGGTGCAGCTGGTTGTACAGGTAGGCGGTGGTGGAGAGCAGTTCCAGGTCGGTATCTTCCACCGCGCCGACGACAAACTGGGTCACTGAGGAGGGCCAGCGGGCATTCCAGGCCTTTTGGGGCGGCTGGCTGCGGCGGATCTCTTCCACCCAGCGCAAAGGCTGGAGAAGCTCATCCAGAAAGCGCTTGCCTGGGGCTAACCTCTGCAGCCGCTGCGTGTTGGGGGCTTCCAGGTTGATGGAAACGCGATCAGCCAGCAGCATGGCGCGTTCCACCTGAGCTTGCTGGGAGCCGGGCATCAGCTTGAGGTGCAGATAGCCGCGATAACCGATCTTGTGGCGCAGGATTTCGGCTGTATCCAGGAGTTGATCCTGGGTATAGGTGCCGCCGTTGATCAGCCCTGAACTGATAAAGAGGCCTTCGGCTGCGCCAGCCTTGTGCAAAGCCATGAAGGTGCGGGCAAATTCGTCGGGAGTGAAGGTGGCGCGGCGAAAATCGCGCCCGGCCCGGAAGGGGCAATAGAAGCAGTCGCGCTCACAGACCGAGGTGAGCAGTGTCTTGAGCAGTTTGATATGCTGACCGTTGGGAAGCGCAGCCTGGCTGATGGCGACCTCATCTTGCTTGTGCGCGGAGATCTGTGGACATTGCACGTCTTCGGCGGGCTCCAGGTGCATCTGGGCGGTGAGCATTTTCAGGCGGCTGATGGCGTCCATAGCCTTATTATAGAACAAATGCTCTATTTGTCAATAAGTTAAAGTAAAAACGGCGGGGTTTTGCCCCGCCGTTTTTACTTTTGTAGAGGCGTCGATCTTTATTTATGCAGGTTCTGCGCAGCCACGAAGGACAGACCGTTTTCAGTCAGTGCCCAGGCAGTGTGGTTGGCGGCATCGAACTTGTCGAGGAAGTTGATGGTCAGGCTCTCCATGTCACCGGCTTCGATGATCTCGGCTTTGTCACGGAAGTACTCAAGGATATCGGAGGGATGGGCTCGGGCCTGGTCAATTTCGGGGTCGCCGCCCTCGTGCTTGGCGGAGATGTTGGCTACATGACCGGCAATCTGCACCAGTTCGTCGCGGCGGTTGTACGGCTGGCGGACAATGCTTTTCCAGGTTTCGGTGATGTGATGTTCAAAGCGGATGACATCCTCGAAGCCGAAATCTTTGCGGAACTGGGCGGTGATCTCCATGGTCTCGTTATTGACCGAGTTGCTCCAGTTGAAGCCGATCAGTGGGCAGGTGCCATCGTCGCGGGAGAAGAGTTTGGCGCCCAGGAGGGTCCACAGGCCAGCGTAGGGGTTGTCGTTGCCCATATAGACGGAAATCTTGAACTCGATATCTACGCCGATCTTGTGCAGCAGGTAGCCAACCAGCACGGTGCCAGGGTTGACGTTTAGGACCTGGCGCACGCCGTAGTTGGTGTAATAGTACAGGTATTCATCCAACCATTTGAGGGGGTAATGGTTGGGCTGGCCTACACCGCCAAAGTAGCCGGTGATGGTATCCGGGCCGCCCAGGTGAACGTTGGAGCCGTCGGTGCCCTTGGTGTCGAGCGTTTCGACATAAGATGCGCCAATGATCTGCATGGCGGCTGCCAGGGCGGGCAGGTCGCCATCTTCTTCCTGCTCTTTCATCTTGCGAACCTTGATGAAGCGCCCAGGCATTAATACCTGCTGCTCGATGGCGCGGCGGGCGGCGGCGATGATCCAGGGGAAATATTGGCAGGCACTGACTTCCAGAGTTACGGCAAAGTCGTCATTGAATTGGGTAGTAGCCGCTTTATTGCCCAACACTTTGCGCCGATAATCGGCGATGTTGACGAACGCGCCCCGGTCGCGCTGCTCTTCCAGCCAGCGCAGGTCTTTCAGATACTCGGGGTTCTTGGCCTCCACTTTTTTGAGCAGGGCCGGCAGGGCGCGGGCGGCATCGGCTTTGCGGTTGATCTCTGCGGGTGTGCCATATCTGGCGACTACTGCCAGGAAATTGTTGACTACCTGGGTATCGGGGTTTAGCAGAACGGCGTTGATATCATCCAGGCGCGAGGCCGGGATTTTGAGCAGGTGGCGGATATCCTGTGCCATAGGTTCATTTCTCCTTTGGGTTCTCTGAGAATGCCTTATTTGAGCAGGCTCAACAATTCGTCATACTCGTTATCGGGCATGGTAAACCAGTTGTCGGGCTGCGGGAAGGTTTGGGTGGTCACTTCCTGGTGATACTGCTTCAGGCCGTTCAAGATCACCTCGCCGGCGTTGCCGAAGACTTTGGCCATGCGCGGCTTGAATTTGGGGTAGAGGCCGAACATATCGTGATAAATGAGCAGCTGCCCGTGGGCAACCGGGCCGGAGCCCAGGCTCATGATGATGCAGTTATTCGCCCGCTCGGTGATCAGCTGGCACAGGCGGTCGGGTACCATTTCGAGCAAAATGGCAAAGGCGCCGGCTTCTTCAATGGCCTTGGCGTCGTCGACGATCTTTTTGGCCTGGTGAGCGCCTTTGCCCTGCACACGGAAACCGCCCAGGGCGCTGACGCTCTGCGGGGTGAGGCCAAGGTGCCCAACGGCAGGGATGCCCGCCTGGGTGATGGCATAGATGCGCTCCACCATTGCGCCGCCGCCTTCCAGTTTGATCGAGTCGCAAGCGGCTTCTGCCATGAAACGCCCGGCATTGCGGATGGCGGTCTCGTTGCTGGGCTGGTAGGACATATAGGGCATATCGCCGACCAGCCAGACATTGGGCGCTCCCCGGCGGACGGCCTGGGAATGGCGGATCATATCCTCCATGGTCACTGGCAGGGTGGAGTCGTAGCCCAGCATGGTCATGCCCAGGCTGTCGCCCACCAGGATCATGTCAATGCCGGCCTCTTCCTGCAAATAGGCGGTGGGGTAATCGTAGCAGGTGAGCCACGAGATGGGTTGTTTATCAGCCACCTTTTTAAAGAGCGAAGATAAGGTTACTTTTTTTCGATCAGACATTCGGGCCTCCTTAGGGTCTGGATATGGGATTGACTAATCGACGGTCAGGGTTTTGCTCAGGTTGCGGGGAAAATCGGGGTCAAAGCCGCGTGCCAGGCTCAGCCGGTACGACAACAATTGCAGGGGGATGATGGACATCAGCGGGTTGAGCAGTGGGCCGGCTTGCGGCAGGACGATCAGTTCGCTGGCGTTGGCGCGCAGACGGGGGTCTTCTTCGCCAATGACAATGGCGCGGCCGCCGCGGCAGGTAACTTCGTTGATGCCGCTGACGATCACGGGCACATCTTCGGGTCCAGCGACAAAAATGACCGGGTAACCTTCCTGAACGGCAGAGAGTGGCCCGTGCTTGAATTCGGTGGAGAGCATGCCCTCGCAGTGAGCGTAGGTGACCTCTTTGAGCTTGAGGGCACCTTCCAGGGCGATGGGGTAGGTGTGCCCATACCCCAGGCAGTACAGGTCGTTCCAGCCGTGCAGGGCTTTTTCCAGTTTCTCCACCTGGGGATCTACTGTCTCCAACGCTTGTTCGAGCAATTCGGGCATGCGAGCCAGGCTGGCGGCGGGCAGGTTGCCCATGCGCAGCGCCAGGTAAAGGAAGGCAATGACCTGGTTGGTGAAGGTTTTGGTGGCGGGGACGCTCATCTCGTAGCCGCAGGCCAGGGGCAGGTAGCGCTCCGTAGCCAGGGTCAGGGTCGAGCCGATCACGTTGAGCAGCCCCAGTGCGCCCATGCCTTTGCTTTGGGCGACATCCAGGGCGCTGAGAACATCTTTGGTCTCGCCGCTCTGGCTGACAAAGACGCCTACATCTTGTGCGTTCAGCGTCGGGCCGTACTGCACGGTGAATTGGGGGGCCAGCACCGGGATAGCAGGGCGCCCGGCCAGGGTGGCCAGGTACACCGCGCCCAGCAGGCAGGCGTGATAACTGGTGCCGCAGCCCACCAGGTACAGGTTGCGCGCCCCGCTCATGCGCTCGACCATGGGTAGGACGGTGGGGGAGTCTTCTAGCAGACGGATGAGTTCTCCGGCCACGCGCGGCTGTTCGTGGATCTCTTTGAGCATGTAATGCGCATAGCCGCCCTTCTGGGCGGATTCCATGCTCTCAGTGATCAGTTCCGGCTCGCGAGTGATCACCTGCCCATCTTCCACGCGGCGCAGCTCGACGCGATCGGCTTCGAGGATGATGATCTCGCCATCGCGGATACGGATGATGCGGCGGGTAAGCGGTAGGATAGATGGAAGGTCAGAGGAGACGCAGGTGGCTTGTTCTGTCAGGCCAACCACCAAACCAGAGCCTTTTTTGATGGCGTACAGCCGGTCTTCGCCGATGCGCCCGATGACGAAGGCGTAATCGCCGCCCAGATCTTTATAGGCCCGGCGGATGGCCTCCACCATGTCGTACCCCTGATCCACGTAGCGTTCGACGGCATGCACGCAGGACTCGCCATCATTCTGTGAGCGGACGGTCATGCCTTCGGCGATGAACTGCTGGCGAAGCTCTACATTGTTAACCACATTCCCGTTGTGCGCCCCTACCATGTCGCCATCCGAGTCGAGGTGAGGCTGGGCGTTGATCTGAGAGGGCGCACCAAAGGTCGACCATCTCAGTTGGATGATGCCCCGGCTGCCCACCATCTCATCAAAGTTCAGCCGCTGGTTAACCTCATCGATCTTGCCTACATCTTTACGCAGGGAGATGGTGTTATCTTTGTGGATCGTGGCACAGCCAACCGAGTCGTAACCACGATAGGACAATCTGCGGCCCGCTTCAACCAGGATCGGCCCCAATTTCTCTTCGTTTTTGGTGATGATGCCGAAAATCCCACACATATTTAACCTCTTGGTTCGAGTCTGCAATGTACTGGAAGCCGCCTAAAATAGGGGCAAGCGCCCTGGCAATTTTTGAGCAAGCGCCTAATGCTAACGATACTCCAATTTTGGGAGAAACAGTAGTAACGACTGACCCTATTTGTTATGGACATTTGTCCATTGCCTGAGGTGACAGTGTTGTGAACAGGGGTTTTGCCCCCCTTTTTTTTATTCCAAAAACAAAGGTTCGCAGCGGNNCCGCTGCGAACCTTTGTTTTTGGAAATTTGAGATGGACTAAGCTTAAGCCTTGAAGATGCATTCCACCGGGCAAACGGCGACGCACTGAGGATCATCGAAGTGACCGATGCACTCAACGCAGGTAGCTGCGTCGATGATGTAGATGGGGTCGCCTTCAGTGATGGATTCGGTGGGGCATTCGGGCAGGCACGCGCCACAGGCGATGCACTCTTCGGTAATTTTCATTGCCATGATGTTTCTCTCCTAAAAAGTTTGTATTTCGGTTTGATCGGTTTCCTGGCGGTCGCCAGGTTAACTGTGTCTAGTTTACTACAATCCTGCTCTGCGCGTCAACTGACAAATTTCACAGTTTCGGGTTGGTTTCGTCATAAATTAACCTTGTGAAGGTGAGAGTGGCATGAGCGAACCTCTGGCGACCTTGACAAGCATTGGCAGACTATGGTATTTTTAGACTGTTTTCAGCCTGTGTAACGGCGGCCTATTGTGATTCTGGGCCTGCAATGAGATCTCACATCTTATGTGAAGGACCTGTGGGGGCAGGTGGTTCTGAGGAGGTGAAGGCAGACTGTTTGTTGTGGATGTATGCTGTGTTCTCCAAATATCTCATTGTCAATGTACGACCATTCAAATCCTTTTAGGAGGCAGAAAAGATGAAATCCAAATTGTTCCGACTGTTTGCCATGCTGGCGATCCTCTCCATGTTGGTGACCCCGGCAGCGGCGCAGTCTACTAAGGTTGTTGGGCCCGAGACAGACGCCGCCCCGCTGGCGGTGGATGCTCCTGCAGCAGACCCGGCGACCAAGAATGTGTACGGCGTCAGTGAGACTGGCCGTTACATCATTCGCCTTTCTGACCCAGCGCTGGCTGTTTATGCAGGCGGCGTAGCTGGGTTAGCTGCCACCAGCCCGAGCATTACGGGCGCCCGGCAACTGGACACGAAGGCCCCCGCCAGCGTGGCTTACCTGGATTACCTGGCAGGCAAGCAGGCAGACTTCATCCAGAGCATGAACCAGGCACTGGGCCGCACTGTGGAAGTGACCGGTCAATACCTGAATGTGTTCGACGGCCTGACCGTAACCTGCAGTTATGAGGAAGCGGAGCAGATTGCCGCACTGCCCGGTGTAGTGGCGGTTTATGGGCAGACCATTCGCACCCTGGATACGGACACCGGCCCGTTCACGATTGGCGCTGACTCCATTTGGGGCGGCGATACGCTGACCGGCCTGGCTACCGAGGGCGAGGGTATCATCATCGGCGTGATCGATGGCGGCATCAACCACCTGCACCCCTCGTTTGCGGATGTGGGCGGCGATGGCTATGACCACGATAACCCCTGGACCGCTGGTACCTACGTTGGCTATTGTGTAGCCAACCCTACATACTGCAACGATAAGCTGATTGGCGCCTGGAGCTTCCTGACTGGAATCCCCAGTCCGGAGGACACCAGCGGGCACGGCTCACACACGGCCAGCACGGCCGGCGGCAACCGCCACTTTGTGGATGCCTACGGTGTCTGGATCCAGGGTGTGGCCCCGCACGCCAACCTTGTCACTTACCGGGTCTGCGAAACCTCGCAGTGCCCTGGTGATATCGTGGGGGCGATCAATCAGGCTGTGGCCGATGGCGTGAATGTGATCAACTACTCCATCTCCGGCTCGGACAATCCCTGGAGTGACCCGGTGGAACTGGCCTACCTGGATGCCGCTAATGCAGGCATCTTTGTCTCGGCCTCCGCGGGAAACTCGGGTCCTGACGATGGTACGGTGGCTCACACCAGTCCTTGGTTAGCTTCGGTAGCGGCCAGCACGCACGGGCGGTACTTCGGTAACTTTGTGGATGTGACCGGTCCCACCACGCCCCCCGAACTGCAGGATCTGTATGCTGTTCCGGGCAGTGGGATTGTGATTACGACCACGGTCGCCGCGGAAGTGCGCTACGATGCCGTCAACCAGGATGGTTGCGCGACTTTTGCCGACCCGAACTTTTTCGACGGCGCCATTGCTTTGATCGTGCGCGGCAACTGCAACTTCTCCCTCAAAGCAACCAATGCTGAGGCTGCTGGCGCCATTGCCACCCTGGTCTACAATAATGTTCCAGGCGCTCCGATTGTTATGGGTTGGGATCCTGCTCCACCGGCCAATCCGGCAGTGATGATCAGCGATGTCGACGGCCTGGCTATCAAGGGCTACATCGACAGCAACGATCCTGTTGCCGTGACGATTACAATCGGTGCGACGGAGGGCTTTGTGGTGCCCGAGGATGAGGATATCATCTCGGACTTCTCTTCGCGCGGCTTTAGCGATTATGAGAATCTCGCCCCCAGCTACGCTGCTCCTGGCGTGGATATCCTGGCGGCGGTAGCGGCCTCGGCCGGCGACCCGCTGCAGTATGCTTTGTACGGCGGTACCTCGATGGCTGCGCCGCACAGTGCGGGCTCGGCAGCGCTGATGATTGCCCTGCACCCAGATTGGTCTCCGGCGCAGATCAGGTCGGCGATCGCCTCGACGGCTGACAACGTGGGTATCCGGGCTACAGATGGCGCTGTCATCTATGATGCCACCCCGCGTGAGATGGGCTCTGGGCGCGTTGACCTGACCTTGGCAGCCCTGGCTGGCCTGGTGATGGACGAAACGTACGACAACTACGTGGCCGCCAACCCGGCTGCTGGCGGTACGCCGCGCGACCTGAACCAGCCCTCGCTGGTGAACTATGCCTGCGCTGGCACTTGCTTCTGGACGCGCACCGTGGAGAACGTGCTGAATATCGCCGCTACTTACACGGCAACCTTCACTTCTACCATCCCGATGACCGTGACGATCGAACCGAATGTCTTTACCCTTAACCCGGGCGAGACGCAGGTGCTGACGATCACCGCAAATGTGGTTGGTCTGCCCTACGACGAGTACATCTACGGCGACGTGCTGCTGGAGACGGACGCTGAGGTGGCTGGCGGCGTGCTGATCAATACTGTGCTGCTGTCAGAAACCTTCTCGGCTGAGGTCTTCCCGCCGGCTGGCTGGAGCGCGTTTGACCTGGATCTCACCGGTGAGGAGTGGATAACCGATACGTGGGATCATACGGGCGACCTTGGCTACTCTGCGTTCCATGACTATAGTAACGCTGCTGACCAGGATGGATGGCTGGTGACACCGCCGGTAGCGATCACGGCTGACGCGGTTGCCTCTGTGGATTTCTGGGAAGACGGTTGGTTTTCTTCCTATTATGCAGGCCACTATGTGTACGCCTGCGACATGGCGAATGACTGCAGCAACCCGCCGACCAATTACGTTCAGTTGTTTGAAACTGGTTCACTGTCGGCCTGGCGGGAGGTTTCTGTCAGCCTGAGCGCCTATGCGGGCTCAACGGTGCGCGTGGCCTTTGTTTACACTGGAAATGACGCGGACGAATGGTGGATCGACGATGTGACCATCAACGAGACACTGGACACGCTGCCCGTCTCTGACCAGCACCTGACCGTGGTGGTGATGCCCTCTGCTGCGGCGCTGCCTGACCTGGTGGACATCTACACCAACTGGCGCCATGCCATGGCGGATGTGGTCGACCTGGCCTCGGCCGAAGAGATCACCGATCTGCAGGTGAGCGTGGATGGCCTGATCCCTGGCTGGGCCAGTGAGAAGGAAATCATCCAGGACCCGACCAACGGCAATCCCTACGACAACAGCACCGGTACGATTGTGCAGTTGATCGATGTTCCGGCTGGCGCAACGCTGCTGCTGGTGGAAGTGGTTGCTTCGGACGCCCCGGATGTGGACCTCTTCGTGGGCACCGGCTCGACCCCCAGCGCCGCCACGATGGTGTGCACCAGCGCGACGGGATCTTGGACGGAAGTTTGCGAGATTCCTGCTCCGGCCACTGGCCCCTGGTGGGTGGTGGCGCAGAACTGGGAAGCCTCTGCAGTGGGTGCGTCTGACCTGGTGAAGGTGGTCTCGGGTGCGTTTGTCCCGGGTGACGAAGGCAACATGATCGTTACCGGCCCGCAGACTGTCCCGGCAGGCCAACCCTTCGATGTGACCCTGGAATGGAACGAGTCGGACATGGTTGACGGCGAGTACTGGTTCGGCTCCTTCACCCTGGGCACGAGCGCCAGGGCCCCGGGTGACATCGGCACGGTGAACGTGCGTCTGGAATACGATGCCGCGGCGGCGGTCACCAAGACTGCGCCCGCGACGGCTGAGATCGGCGACACGATCCAATACACCATCGTGGTTTCGGATCTGCTCGGCATGGGCCTCTCTGGAATGGCCTGGCTGACGGATACGATCCCGGCTGGCCTGACGATCGTGACCGACTCGATCACGACCACCTACGGCACCGCCTGGTATGATGATGTCGATAATGCTGTGTACTGGGCCCCTGTCCTGGTGGCGAACACTGTGGCTGCGCCGGCTGTCAATTATGCGATCGGCCCGGTCAACACTGACCTGACCCTGAGCAGCACGGCTGGCGGCTTGGTGGCTGCCCCGGCGGCTCCGCGCAATCCTGAGGCTGTGCTGTGGGATCAACCGTTGAGCGCAACCAATCTCAACGCCTACGCCAACCAGGATTTCAGCGATATGCCCGCCTACACGAACTTTGGCGTAGATGACTTCGTCGCCAGCAATAACTGGGTGATCGAATCGATCTTTGTCCCGGGCAATGGCTGGAATGGCTTTACCACACTGATGAATGCATCTGCTCTCAACTGGGCAATCTATGCGGACGCCGCCGGCTTGCCGGCTGGCTATCCTGGCAACGGCGCACCGGTGTGGAGTCTCTCCCTGGCGCCGACGGATGCGCAGGTGACGATCACCAATGGCTCCGGCGGGCTTCCCTCGAACACCCTGCTTACCCTGGATGTTCCCGGCAACCTGCCGGCAGGCACCTACTGGCTGTTCTTCTACCCAACCATGCCTTTCTCGGGTGGCGGGCAGTTTGGCAACCAGGCATCTGATACAGCCAATGGCTACATCGGGAAGTGGATCAACCCGGGCGGCGGTTTCGGTTCGGGCACAACCTGGGCCAACTGGGGTGGAAATACCACCGGTTACGAAGATATCGCCTTCCGCATCGAGGGCTACGAGGTGGCTACTCCCTCCTCGGCTACGATCACCTTCGACGTGGTGGTAGAGGACTACGGCCTGTTCGAGAACCTGGCTGAGCTGTGGTACGAGGGCGAGATGTTCTACTCGATGGCTCAGACACTGGTAATCCCTGCAAGCACCTTCGTGTACCACGACCTGGAAGACGTGGTGGCGGTGGGTGAGGATGTGTACCTGGCTGGCGACATGAACGGCTGGGACACGTTGGCCACGCTGATGACGGCGAATGTGGATAGCAGCGTCTTCACTGCGACTGTGGACCTCCTGCCGGGCAGCTACAACTACAAGTACGTGGTTGGCAGCGGTGGCTGGGCCAACGGCGGCGGCGACCTGCTCAACACCGACAATCGCAATGTGGTGGTGGACGGCGACGAGATGGTGCACGACTACCGCAATGTGACGGTTGGCTGGTCTGCGCTCAGCCCGCTGGCGATCGATATCTTCCTGGGCGACAGCTCCGGCGATATCACGGCTGAGGTGTACATCGCAGGCGTGACCGCCGAAACCCCGGCTGGCCGCGGCCGCAGCTACGTTGCGGAACTGGGCTACGGTACGATGGAGGATATGTCGGACTTCGTGTGGATCCCGCTGACGTACGTTGGCGAGTCCGGCAACAACGATCTGCTGACGGCATCCTTCACGCCGGCTGCCACCGGTGTGTACACCTTCGTGGTGCGCATCGATGGCAACTGGGGCGCAGAAAACCCGAACATCGCCTGGTATACCATCGATGCTGAGGGCTCTGTGACGGTGACGGAACCCCCCGTGCCGTACCTGCGCATCTTCCTGCCGACCTTGCTGAAAGTTTTACCATAAAGCAGGCAGGCTCATAACGTTGTAAAGTAATAAAAGAGGCGGCGCACCTGCGCCGCCTCTTTTTGTTTTGGATCCCCAGAAAACGAATATCGAGCGAGGCGAAGCCCCGCTCGATATTCGTTTTCTGGATTATTCGTACTTGAGGGCGGTCACTGGCACCATGGTGGCAGCGCGCAGAGCCGGGTAAAGGCCGCTGAGAATGCCAATGATGGTGGCAAAGACCAGGGCAAAGATGGGCAGCCACAGCGGGGTGAAGACTGCCGATGAGGGAGGCGCTCCGCCCTGCTCGGCGGCCTGGCCTGCCAGGTAAGCCAATGCCAGAACATTGATGATCTGCCCAGCGCCCCAGCCCAACAGCACGCCGCCCAACCCGCCCAGGAAGCCGATCCCGGCGGCCTCGCCGAGGAAGATAGAGAGTACATCCCGGTTGGTGGCGCCGACGGCCTTCATCAGGCCGATCTCGCGCGTGCGCTCCAGGATAGCCATGGCCATGGTGTTGGCAATGCCGATGGCTGCCACCAGCAGGGAGATGGCCCCCACGCCGCCAAAGATGATCTGCAGGATGGTGTAGAAGCTGTTGATGCCCTGCACGTAAGATTGGGGCGTGTAGGCCTGGTAACCCAGGGTGGTGATCTGGTCAGCCACGCCCAATACCTCGCTCACCTCGGCTACTTTGACGATAACCTGGTTGTAGCCGTCTTTATTGCGGTCGATGCGCCGGCCGTTGATCCACTCGTTGTAGGCAGTGACATCGGCCAGGGGCAGGTAGACGGACCAATCGGCTTCGCCGCGCGACTCGCGCAAGATGCCCACCACACGTAATTGGTAGGTTTTGCGCACCTCGTTCCCTTCGTTATCCCACTTGATGACCACCAGCTTGACCGTCTGGCCCAAGAGATTGGGGGGTTCAGGCTCTGGCTGGCCGGGGCGCCAATTGGGGTCGTAGAAAAAATTGGGGATCTCTGAGCCGATGATGACGGTGCCCTTTTCCAGGGTGAGCGTGCCGGAGAGGGCTTCTACACCCAGGATGCTCAGATCATTGGTGCCCACGCCAGTGATGCTGGCCCAGGATTCCATGCGCTTGTACTGCAGGATGGAACCGCCGTAAAGATAGTCGCGCGGGATGACCTCGACCACGCCGGGGATGGCAGCCAGCTCTTCGAGCGAGTCGTTGGTGATGAGCTTGGTTTGCTGGGATTGCTGACCGCTGGGGTCGTACTCGCCATAGTTGGGATAGACCTGGATCTGGGTCAGATCGCCGATGCCGTACAATTGCGAGGTGGCGCTTTTCTGTAAACCTATGCCCAGAGAAACCAAAACCACGACCGCGGCCGTGCCAATGATGACACCCACGGCAGTGAGGGCGACGCGAGCTTTGCGCCGTCCCAGGTTATCGAGAATCAGGGCAAAGAGGTCAACAAGACGCATGAGGATGCCTTGGGTGGTTAGGGGCCTTTCAGCGGCGGCTGGACGGGGAACACTTCGCCCCCGCCCTCCAGCGGATATTCTTCAAAGGTGCCTGTACCGCTTGGGGTGGAAGGGCTGCTATCCAATCCCAGCAGGCCGAGGATGAAACGCCAGATGGCCTGCAGGATGGTTTCGGGCTCTTCGGGCTGGATCGGCTCGCCGTTGCCATCATCAAACCCACCTGAGCCGTCATCGGGTTCGGGAATATAACCTTCCATCACCTCGATGGGGATGGTTTGGGTGATGACCTGAGGCTGGTTGAAATCGTCGGTGTAATCCACGGTCACGATGAGGTTGGTGGGGCCAGCCATGTAGGGGATGTAGGTGGCGTCTAGGGTGAAGTAGCCGCCGCTCTCCAGTGTGCCGATCAGGATCACGTTGTTCATCAGGTCAGCGTTCTCGGCTTCCACGCGCAGGTTGCCCAGGATAACGCTCTTGCGGCCCAGGTTGACGATCTGTAAGGGCAGCAGATTGGGCTGCCCTGCCATGGGCATGCCAGGATCCATGTAAAAACTGATCTCCACCAGGGGCCTCAAATAGACCAGCAGGGTGATCACCTGATCGTCGGTATAGGCCTGGTTGTTATCATCGGTGTAGGCAAAGGAGATCTTCATCGGGTAGGCGCCAGGGCTGGTATTCACATTGACGATCAGGGCCTGACCTGCATCTAGGGTAGCGCCTGCGGCCAGGTTGCCCAGGGACTGCACATTGGATGAGCCAAGGGGGGCGAAATTGGTAAACTCGCCGCCTGCGCCAGAGACGCCGCCCGGCACGGAGGTGCCGCCGCTGGAGGAGTCGCCGCCGCCGGTGATCATGGTCACATGGTTGGCCTGGGCGTTGCCCACGTTCTGCAGGGTGATCTGCAAGTTGAAGGGCATACCGGGCTGGAGGGGCTCAACATCGGTGCTGTATTCGGTGATTACCAACTGCGGGCGGCGCAGGGCAACCGGCATGGGCGTGGGGGTGGCTGTGGGAGTGGGTGTGGGAGATGGGGCGACGCCGTAAGGGGTATGGATGGAGAAGTTGAGCACGAAGGTCTCGGTGTAGCTGACCCCCGCCTGGTCGGTATAACTGACTGACATGGTCAGAGAAGCGTTCGCCTGCCCCCAAATTTCGGGATTGACGGTGAGGGGCTGAGAAAGATCGGCGCGGTTGTCGGGGGCGATATCGCCAACAGCAATGACGCCGCCGGTCTCGCGGGGGATGAACTCTCCGGTGATGAAGGTGGCAACGACGTTGGTGGCGTATTTCTGCCCGGCGTTATAGAGTTTCATGTTTAGGGTAAAATGATCGCCGGGGTTGAGTGTATCCTGACTGGCATCGTAAGAGTAGATGACGATCAGGGGGCGCTCATAGTTACCTGGGCTGCCGGGGGTGGGGGTTTCGGAGGGGCTGACGGTGGGTACCATCACGGTGAGGCCGCCCGCCAGGGCAATGGAGGTCGAATCCGGGTTGGTGACGCGCACGGTGTAAACGCCAGCCGCCACGCCGGTGGGCAAGGCTGCGCTCAAGGTGGTGCTGTTGATATAGGCGGTGGTCAGGTCGCCGTAGCCATCCAGCGAGACCTGCGCCCCGTTCACAAAGTCGGCGCCGCTGATGACCAGTGTGGTGGCGACATTGTTGACGACAACAGACGGTGTGACGCCAGTGATGCCCAGGGCAGCCCAGGCTGCCAGGGCGGGGACAAGCAGCGTCAGGCAGGTGAGAAGCAGGAGTGCGGTGCGGATGGAAGAAGAAAGAGATTTTTTCATAGGGACACTCTTTTATACGAAAGTGGGTTTAGATGGCTTCTTGGGAAGCCGATTCGACGGCCAGGCTGGAGGCCTGCTCGTATTCTGCCTCGCTGACGATTTTTCCGTCAAGCAGGTAGAGATGGTGGGTGGCAAAGTGTTTCATGCGCAGATCGTGGGTGACCACCAGGACGGTGCGCCCACTGCGATGCAGATCAGCCAGCAGGTGCATGATGCTCATGCCGCTGGTGGTGTCCAGGTTGCCGGTGGGCTCGTCTGCCAGGATCAATTGCGGATCGTTGATCAGGGAGCGGGCAATGGCCACGCGCTGTTGCTGCCCACCCGACAGCTCGGTGGGGCGGTGGTGTGCCCGGTCTGCCAGTCCGACCTTGGCCATCAGTTCATTGGCGCGGGTCAGGCGCTGGCGATGCCCGATGCGGGCAAAGCGTAGCGGGAAGGCAACGTTTTGTACGGCGGTCATGCTGGCGATCAGGTTGAAGGATTGGAAGATAAACCCGGCAGTGCGCCGGCGGTAGACAGCCAGTTCGTTTTCGTCCAGTTTTTCAATATTTTGCCCGTTTACCTGAATACTGCCCGCGGAGGGCCGGTCCAGGCCGCCCAACAGGTAGAGCAGGGTGCTTTTACCCGAGCCGGAGGGGCCCATGATCACGGTGAAGGTGTTCTTCTCAACGGTCAGGTCGACGCCCGCCAGGGCATGAACATAGAAATGGCCCATGTTGTAATCTCTGCGCAGGCCAGAGATGCGGATATAAGGTTCGGGCATGGGAGGTCGATCCTGTAGGTTGGATGCCTAGAAGAAGAACGGCCGGACGAAGGTCAGGTTGCTCAGGCTGGCGCCCGCCACTCCCAGCAAGGCCTGGAGGATGAAGATGAACAAAACAGTGAGAATGCTGCCCAGAACAGCTTTCCCAACAGGCAGGCTGGAGGCGGTGCGGATGCCAATTGCCAGGAGTACGATCTTCCAGATAACGTAGAGGTCGATCAGGGCAAACAGGCTGGAGATAAAGATGAAGAGTGCTCCTTCTCCTGTGGGAGCAAAACCAGATATTCCAGGGCTGGCGATAACCCGATGGTTGATCAGCGTGGCAATGGCGCGCACCAGGTCGCGCAATGCCAGCGGCAGGCTGGCCCAGGCGACAATATTCAGGGATGCATTGTTTTCGTTGCGACCTCCCAGCAGGGTGGTGACCAGATACAGCAGGCCGCCAGATAGGAGCCAGCCGAACCAAACGCCCAGGATGGCAGCAATGCCGGGCAGCACGTACATGAACACCGGCCCTTGCGTGGCCTGGGCTGCCTGCATGTATTGGGCTTGCTGCTCGGCAGTGTAATAATCATAATCGGGTGGCAGCGATATTTCACCCGCCAGGGCAGCCTGCTGCTTGAGCCAGCCTGTAACCAGCACCAGAGCCAGGGCGGTAATGCTCAGGATGAGCATAGGGGTCAGCCACACGCCGCGGTTTTGCGCGGTGATCTTGGCGAAGGCCTGGCGTGGGCGCAGGAAGAGCAGGGGCACCCATGCGAAGTGAAAACGACGGGGAGGGGGGATGAGCTCGGGGGTTGTGTCAGACATAGTTGACCGCCTATGGGGGATGGATGAGTATTATTTTACATCAGGTTGCTTAGAAAGCATAAAAGGTTTTGAGCCATTGTTTCGAGTAGATAACCACCTTCTTGCACAAGGATCAGCGGCAGTTGCAGATCGGCGATGCGCTTTCCAATGGCGCTGAAACCTTGCGGGGTGATCTGAAAGCCTCCGACCGGGTCACCTTGGGCAATATCCAGCCCGAGTGAGACGATCAGATAGCGCGGCTGAGACCGGGCAAGCCAATCCAGGGCTTGATCCAGCGTGTGCAGATAATCATCATCGTTAACGCCGAGAGGCAGCGGAAAGTTCCGGTTGCAGCCCTTTGCGGGGCCTGCTCCGGTCTCGTCTGCTTCGCCCCAATAGTAAGGATAATCCAGGTCGGGGTGGGCGTGCAGCGAGCAGTACAGCACGGATGGGTCTGCATAGAAGATCTCTTGGGTGCCGTTGCCGTGATGAAAGTCGATATCCAGGATGGCAGTGGGGCTTTGCAGGGAGCGGGCAGCAATGGCAGCATTGTTCAGGTAGCAAAACCCGCCGTACAAATCTTGGGCGGCGTGATGGCCCGGCGGGCGGCATAAGGCGTAGGCAAGCTTCTCGCCGCCCCGCACCAGGTCGGCGGCGGTGAGAGCGCATTGGGCACTCCAGTATGCCGCTTCCCAGGTGTGCTCCAGGATGGGGCTGCCCGAGCCAAAGCCGTAATACCCCAGCAAGCCTATGACACTCTTGGGTTTGCGGCGCATACGGCGGTTGGCGAATGTGCTGGGCAGGAGGGGTTCCGCGGGGCGGCTGTGCGAAGGGTATTCGGCGAAGGCGGTTTGCAAGAAGGCCAGGTAATCGGGATCGTGTATCGCCAGGATAGGGTCTACGCCATGGTCGGTGGGGGCGATGATCGGGCCGGCCTGGGCCTGCAGAACAGCCTGGCGCAGGATTTCAATACGCGCGGGCACTTCCTCATAAACAAATGGCGCACCTTCTACCGACAGATGAGTTGTGTCGTGCAGAAGGTGCTGCCTGGCATATACGGTGTACATTTGCGGTAGTGCTTACAGTACAGCCGGATTGTCTCCGGGCGGAGCCGGGTTTGTTTCGGGGTCAGCGGGCGAGGCAGGGGGCTCCTCTTCCACGTTATAGGGCAGGCGCAAGCTGAGCCACACCACCATCAGACTGACTTCGTCGATGCTGGCTTCGAAATCGGGGTGCTTTTCTGCAAAGGATTGGTAGATGGTTTCAAAATCGTCGCCTTTGGGCCAGCGGGTGAAGAAGCCGGGAACTTTGGTGCGGTCGGCGCGGATGGGTAAGATGGGCCAATCTTTGACCAGTTCGGGCGAGATATCCTCCAGGTTGAGGCTATCTTCATCGGGCAATACCTTCCAACGCCGGGCTTCCAGCATCTCGTAAACCATTGTCCGCAGGCTGGCGTGGGCCTCAGCCCAGGCAGCCAGAATAGCAGCCACCAATTCGGGGCTTTTCTCAAACGCCTTGGCCATGGGCACCACCTTGACCAGGTTGGGGGCTTTTTCGCTGTTACGGAAACCGGGCACGCTGACATGCCTGCGGGTGAGGCGATTGATCGGATCTCTCAGATTGTCAGGCAGGGATGGCAACGCGCTGAGGGTGGAGCGAATAACATTCAGGCGGAAATCCGGGCGCATGAATTCGTTAATGGCATGAAATGGAAGGAAAGTGGCTTGGGTATCCATAGTTCTCCTGGAAAATGGTCAGGTTATGTTCCAATGAGCAGCCAGAGGGCCGATGAAGGGGCTGCCGCGAGGGTTAGTATACCGCGAGTGTTTGATATTTGTGAATAGAAGATGTGCGGGGAAAAATCAGTGGACAGAATGACAAAACTGGCGTAAGATGGTAAATGGAAATTTTCTCTGGAGGTAGCGTGTGAGCAGCGAGCAACTTGTTTCGCTTGGAGCAACCGATCTGCAGATCGCGCCACTGGGTGTTGGCACTTGGCAATGGGGGGATCGCCAGATGTGGAGTTACACCAAAACGCATACGGAAGCGGATGCCAGGGCTGCTTTTCAGGCCAGTTTGGACTCTAAGATCTTTTTCTTCGATACCGCTGAGGCGTATGGAACCGGTTTGTCGGAAAAGCTGTTAGGTGCTTTCATCCGCGAGAGCGGACAAACCTGCGTTGTGGCGACAAAATTCATGCCGCTGCCCTGGCGAGCGTGGAGAGGAACGCTGCGCGGTGCTTTGCGCGCCAGCCTATCGCGTTTGGGGTTGGAGAAGGTGCAGCTTTACCAGATGCATTGGCCATTCCCGCCGGTACCGATCGAGGCCTGGATGGATGCCATGGCAGACGCAGTCCGCGATGGGCTTGTGGAGTGCGTGGGTGTATCCAATTACAGTGCAGAACAGACGCGCCGGGCGCATGCCGCTCTGGCGCTGCGTGGAGTCCCTTTGGCTTCCAATCAAGTTCAATACAGTTTGCTGGAACGGAAAATAGAAAAGAGTGGCTTGATGGCGCTTTGCCGGGAATTGAACGTTTCAATCATTGCTTATAGCCCAATTGCCAAAGGCATGCTGACGGGCAAATATACTCCCGAAAACCCACCCTCGGGGCTGCGCTCGAGAATTTATTCGCGTGGATATTTGGAGCGCATTCAACCGTTGATCAAACTCTTGCGAAACCTGGGTGAGAAATATGATGGAAAAACCCCCTCCCAGGTGGCGCTGAATTGGGTGATCTGCAAGGGTGCGATCGCTATACCCGGTGCGAAGAACGCCCGCCAGGCTCAGGAAAACGCCGGGGCGCTTGGCTGGCAGCTTACAGAAGATGATGTGGATGTCTTAGACCGTATGAGTGATGAGGTTGTATCCTGAGGTTTGTTGCGCATATTTATTGGCAGATGTGGTGACGCTTCTGTCGAATACATTGACTCTAACTATTTTGTTCGGAGGAAAAAATGCTGACCATTGAAAAAGTTGATACGAGCCAAAAAGCGCAGGTGCGGCGATTTATTAGGATCCCTTACCGCCTTTATGAAAATCACCCCCAGTGGGTACCACCGTTATTCATTGACGAGGAAACTCGCTTGAATCCCAACAAACATCCGTTTTACGAGCACTCTGAGGTGGAGTTTTTCCTGGCGTTGAGAGATGGGCGAGAGGTGGGGCGGATTGCCGCCCTGGAGAATAAGCGCTTCAACGCTTACCATGGCACCAAGCAAGCCCAGTTTTACCTGTTTGAATGTGAAGACGACCAGGAAGCTGCTGCGGCATTGTTCGAGCGCGTTTTTGAATGGGCGCGGGCGCGCGGCCTGGATCATGTGGTGGGACCGAAAGGGTTTGGCGCTTTAGATGGGTACGGGATCCAGATTGAGGGGTATGAGCACCGCCAGATGATGAACATGATGAACTACAACTATCCGTATTACCGGAAGTTGGTTGAAACGATGGGTTTTGAGAAAGAAGTAGATTTTGTATCTTGTTATCTGGGCGCAGGTTCTTTCCATCTGCCAGATCGGGTGCACCGGATTGCGGAAAGGGCAAAGGAGCGCACTGGGCTGGTGGTGCAGCGCTTTAACACGATGAAGGAGTTGCGCGCCTGGGCGCCAAAGATTGGGGAGGCTTATAACAAATCCTTTGTCAACAACTGGGAATACTACCCGCTCACGGAGCGGGAGGTGAAGTTCTTGCTGGATAACCTGCTGATTGTGGCTAACCCCCGCTTGATCAAGTTGATCACCCATAAGGATGACCCGATCGGCTTCCTGTTCGCTTTTCCCGACCTTTCTGCTGCCATGCAGAGAGCCAAGGGACGCCTGCTGCCGTTTGGGATGGCGGATATTTTGCTGGAAGCCCGGCGAACCAAATGGGTTTCTTTGAATGGAGTCGGGATTTTGCCTGAGTACAAGGGTCGTGGAGGCAACGCGATCATGTATGATGAGATGGAGAAAACCATCCACGAGTTTAAGTTCGAGCACGGTGACTTAACCCAAGTTGCCGAAACAGCGGTGGAAATGCGGCATGATCTGGAGAATGTTGGCGGTAAGCCGTATAAGAACCACCGGGTTTACAAGATCAAGATCTAGCATCAAAATTAGATTTCTAGCCCGGTGTATAGATTGATCTAAAAACTGCGTGGAACATGTTCGGCCATTAACGGCGGAGCATGTTCCACGCTCTCGAGACGGTTTGGTTGGATGGATAACAGAATGATTCTATGAAGAGCCAAAACGATCCACTTCTCTGGGGGGATGAGCCTTTGCTACGGGGCGTTTTGGATGCGGTAGATGCCCTGATCATTGTTTTGGATAGCGACGGATGCTTTCTCTACTCCAATCAGCTTTGCCAAAGGGTGATCGGATATTCTCTCCAAGAGTTACGTGGGAAATTGGTTTTCGATATTTTGGCTCTGCCTGATGAACGCGAGCGGGCCCGGTCCACTTTTGCTGCCTTTGTCTCTGGCGGAACAGATGGCCATTATGAAAACCACTGGCGGTCTAAAGATGGTGCCGATCAATGGATTGCCTGGACGAATGCTTTGGTTTACGGTAAGGATGACACCTGCTATGTGGTTGGCACGGGGGTTGAGATTTCCAGGCAAAAGGGTGTCGAGGATGCGTTGCGTTTGAGTGAACAGAAGAGCAAGGCGATCCTGAATGCGCTGCCAGATCTTATGTTCCGCATCCGGAGCGACGGCACTTTCTTGGATTATTATGCTCACGATGAGACAGAGTTGTTTGCCCCCGCATCGCAGTTCCTCGACCGACGGGTCAGCGATATTCTGCCGCCTGAGCTGGCGCAACTTACCATGGGGTTTGTTCAAAAGGCCTTGGATACTGGGTTGATCCAGGTGTATGAGTATCAAGTGCTGGCAGAGCATGAAACTCATTATGAATCCCGGCTTGTGCCCAATGGGCCTGATGAGGTTCTGTCCATTATCCGCAATATCACTGATCGCAAACAATCTGAGAGCGCCCTGCACCGCAGGGAAGCCATTTTGGAAGCGGTGGGCTTTGCGGCAGACCATTACCTGGCGGCGCATTCCTGGCAGGATGGGATTGTGGATGTGCTGGGGCGGCTGGGGTGCGCCGCTGACGTGGATCGGGTGGCCCTATTTCAGAACTCCTTGAACGAACATGCACAGAAAGTGGCGCGGCTTATCCATTTGTGGTCTGCCTCGCCCGATGTTCCCGGCCCGCTGCCGGGTTCTGATTTCTCTATGGATGAATGGTCGGGGTTTGGTGAATTCCGGGAGGCCATGCAGAAGAGCGAGCCGGTTTACCTCGGCACAAGCGATCCCAAGGATGGCATGCAGCACCTTGCTGAGGCATTAAGCGCAGCCTCGGTTGTGGTGGTTCCCGTTTATGCCGGGGAGGATTGGTGGGGTTTCATATGCTTTGGGGACGCTGCAGCTGGCCGTCCATGGCATAGCGTGGAGGTCGAATCTCTAAAAGCGGCCTCGAATATTTTGGGGTCTGCAATTCGGCGCTTTGTGTACGAGAAGGTGCGGCTGGCTACGCTGCGCGTATCTGAGGCGGCGCATTCTGCGCGAGACTTGGATGAGCTTTACCGTGCAATTCATCAAATTGTGTATGATCTGATGCCGGCGCAGAACTTTTATATTGCTTTGTACAACGCAGATGCGGATTTGATCAGTTTTCCGTATGATGTGGACGAGTTTGATGACCCTTTCCCGCCGCAGAAACCGGGACGCGGCCTGACGGAATATGTGTTGCGTACGGGGGAGCCTTTATTAGCCTCTCCCGACGTGTTCAATGAGCTTCTGGCAAAGGCGGAGGTGGATGCGGTTGGCTCCCCTTCCATTGACTGGTTGGGCGTGCCTCTGAAGACGGCTGACCGCACGATCGGCGTGTTGGCTGTTCAGAGTTACACAGAGGATATTCGCTTCAACATTGATGATATGCAGATGCTCACGTTTGTTTCGACGCAAGTAGCCATGGCAATTGAGCGAAAATTGGCTGATGAGCAGCTACGTGTGAGCGAAGAAAGATACCGTACGCTGGTAGAAAATATCCCCATTGGCGTTTATCGAGTTTCTGCTGATGGCAGAATCCTCATGGCGAACCCGGCTTTCCGCACGATCTTTGGGTGCGAAAGCGAGCAGGTTTTTCAGGATCTGCACGTAGACGATCTTTTTGTCACCTCTGACGACCGCAGAGTGTTTGAGAACCTGGTCCGCTCGCAAGGGAGTGTAAGCAGCGTAGATTTGCCTTTGAGGCGGTGGGATGGAGGGCGGATCTGGGGGTCGTTAACTGCCAGCATGATCGCCGACCATGCCGGGCAGATTCTGTACTACGATTGTGCAATTGAAGATATCACTGTGCGTTCTCAGCGAGCAAAAGAACGGGAAGCGTTGATATCGTTTGCGGCGATCATCCGCTCGGAGCAATCCAGGAAGGAAATTGTGACCGCGATTCTGGATTACCTGGGCATTTTGGTTGGCACGGACAGCCTGGCTTTTGTGATCAGCGATATCACCGGCGAGCATTTGTGGATTGAGGAAGCCAGGGGGTATTGGGAATATCTGCTGCAGCGCAACTTGCCCATCAATGAGAGGCTGTGCCGCGAGATCATCTCGAACCGCACCCTCTATCAGGATAATCAAACGCAAAATGATCCTCTCTTTTCCCCCTCGCTGCAGTTGAGTGTACAACGGGCGGTGATGTGTGTGCCTTTGACCACAGAGAACCGCGGCATTGGCGCGATCTGGCTGGGGCGGGAGCGGCATTTTCAGGAGGAAGATGCTCAGTTGTTGGTGGCAATTGCAGATATCGCTGCCAGTGCCTTGCATCGCACCATGCTGCATGAGCAAACACAATTGCGCGTCCAGCGGCTCTCTGCTCTGCGGGCGATTGATATGGCGATCAGTGCGAGCATGGATCTGCGGGTGGTGTTGAATGTTCTTTTGGAGCAGGTTCGTTTGCAGTTGACCGTGGATGCGGCCGCGGTCCTGGTTCTGAAGCATCATCTACAGAGCCTGGAATGCGTGGCGGGGAACGGATTCCACACGAGTGCGATTCAAAACACGCGGTTGCACCTGAGTGACAAGATATCGGGCCGATCGATCTTGGATCAGAAATCCATGCGCCTGGACGATATGTCCTCAATTTGGGGCGAGTTCCTGCGCTCTCGAGGGTTGGAGGGGGAGGATTTCCTGGCCTATCATATGGTGCCGTTAATTGCGAAGGGGCAATTGGTTGGCGCGTTGGAGGTTTTCTCTCGGGGGCGCTTATCTTCCGATCGAGAGTGGGTGGAGTTCTTGGAAATGCTGGCGGGTCAGGCTGCCATTGCCATGGATAACGCGGTGCTTTTCAACGAACTACAGCGCTCAAATATGGAACTGCACCTGGCTTATGATAGTACTCTGGAGGGCTGGGTTCGGGCAATGGATTTGCGCCTTGGTGAAGAAGACCGGCGTACGAAAATGTCGACGGAAATGACCTTGATGCTGGGTAAGGCTTTGGGGATGAGTGAAGGGGAGCTAGTTCATTTGCGGCGGGGTGCTCTTTTGCATGATATTGGAAACATGGCGATTACGGATGCAATCTTATTGAAGCCAGGCCCGCTCACGGATGTAGAGTGGGCAGTTATTCACAAGCACCCCGTCTATGCCAAGGAAATGCTTGGGCCGATCGCCTACTTGAAGCCAGCCCTGGCAATTCCTTATTATCATCATGAGCATTGGGATGGTTCTGGCTATCCCAATGGGTGTAAAGCGGCTGAAATTCCGCTGGCGGCGCGGCTTTTTGCCATTGTGGATGTGTGGTGTTCATTACGATCGAAGCGACCATACCGCGATGCGTGGTCCGAAGGAGACGCGTTGGATTATTTGCGAGAACAAGCCGGTAAACAATTAGATCCGGATCTGGTGAATAAGTTCATCGGATTGTTGAACGCGGGAGCAATCGCCAACAGATTGTAGACACTGCCGGTAGGGGAACGAACAGGGATAAAGGGATGGAAAAAATTGTTTTTGTGGACGAGATGCGCGCCATCGAGAAAGAGGCGGATTCCAAGGGTTTGAGTTATGCCCAGATGATGGAAAACGCCGGGGTGGGGCTGGCTGAACAGATCCATCGGACGTTTGGCCGCGAGGGGGAGCGAGTGGTGTTGGCGCTAGTGGGAAGCGGAAACAACGGCGGTGATGCTTTGGTTGCCCTGGCGTACCTGGCAAACTGGGGGTGGAGTACCAGGGCCTACCTGGTGCGCCCACGAGGGGATACCGACCCTTTGGTGAGCCGGTTCCTTCGGGCTGGAGGGCGGTTTTTTGGGGGCGTGGACGACCGGGATCACGAATGCCTGAGGGCCTGGCTGGGCGAATGCGTCGTTTTGGTTGACGGTGTTTTTGGGACCGGGGCGCGTTTGCCGTTGCCGCAAGATGCGCAGCAATTGCTTGGTTTTGTGCAGCAGGTTATTACACGGCAGGATCGCAAAGTGCACGTTGTCGCAGTCGATTGCCCGTCGGGTGTGGATTGTGATCAGGGCATGGCTGCGCCCGAGGCGATCCCGGCTGAGATCACGGTGACCATGGCTGCGGTTAAGGCGGGTTTGTTGAGTTTTCCGGCAGTTTCACTGACAGGTGAGCTGCGCGTAGCCAGCATTGGCGAGTTGGATCATCTGGCTGCCTGGAAGGCGGTACACCGCTCGTTGGCTGCCGAAGCGGATTTGTGCGGTCTCTTACCGATGCGCCCTCCGTATGCCCATAAGGGCAGTTTTGGCACTGCGCTGATCGTTGCAGGGTGTAAGAGCTATACGGGGGCAGTGCTGCTTGCTGGTGAGGGGGCGTACAGGGCAGGAGCAGGGTTGGTGAACCTGGCTGTGCCCGGTTCTTTGCACGCGGCCGTGGCGGGACATTTACCCGAGGCAACCTGGGTTTTGCTGCCCGAGGATGAAGGAATGGTGGCTCCGGCGGCAGCCGAGGTGATCATGGCCTCGTTGGGGCGCGCCTCCGCCTTGTTGGTTGGCCCAGGTTTAGGCGCCGGGGATGCGCCCCGAGGATTTGTCTGTGCGCTCTTGCAGGGGAACTGCGCTCTCCTGCCTCCCTGTGTGTTCGATGCAGACGGGCTCAGGCATCTGGCTTCTGTAGACGCCTGGCCGGAGAAACTTCCTGCAGAAACGATCTTAACGCCTCACCTGGGCGAGATGGCTGCGCTGACAGGATTGCCGTTAGCTGAGATCCAGGCGAACCGCGTGAGGCTTGCTGAACAATATGCACAAGCCTGGGGCCATGTGATCGTATTAAAGGGGGCGAATACAGTGGTTGCCGAGCCGTCTGGGCGGACTTCGGTGATCCCGGTGGCTACGGCCGCGTTGGCGCGAGCTGGCACCGGGGATGTGCTTGCGGGGATCATTGTCGGTCTGCGGGCGCAGGGGATGGGGGCTTTTGATGCGGCAGTGGTTGGCGCCTGGATCCATGCCCAGGCCGGCCTGCAAGCTGCCCAGGATCTGGGTACCACGGCCAGCGTATTGGCGAGCGATGTGCTACGAAAGGTGCCGCTGGCGATAGCAGAGCTTAATAAGGATCGTTAAAGCAACCAGCCCCAGATAAGCTCGGGGGCTGGTTGTTGGATTGGAAAAGGATATGAAAATTTGGCGGTTTAAACTACCGCCAAATTTTCATATCCACAATGAACCGGTTATGCTTATGCAGCCGGCGGTTCTTCGGCAGCGGGCTTAACCTTGCGCTGTACTGCGGCCTTGCCCGATTCGATAGCGTCCTCGATGCGGCCCTTCTGTTCTTCAACAATTTCCTGGCCGCGCTTCTTCAACTCACCAGCGCGGGTGCCAGCCATGCGAGCAACTTCTTCGGCGCGGGCGCGGGCTTCTGCGGCGGCGGCCTCAGCTTTGTTGCGGGCATCTTCAGCGCGCTCAACCGCCTTGTCTTTCAGTTCAATGCTTCGATCGTGGATGATGGTGCGGGTCTCCTCGCCAGATTGCGGGGCAAGCAGCAATGCAACTGCTGCACCAACCAGCCCACCTACAACAAAACCTGCCAGAAAAGCTCCAAATCCGTCATTGTCAGACATCGTGTTTTCTCCTTTCGCTCATATGAACAGATGAATAGTTTTTGGTGATTATCGCTTGCGGTTCAATCCAAGTAGCTCGGTAAATTTCTGGATTGCTGCTATGTACTCGTTGAGTTTGATCACAGGCTCAACCAGGTTGTTGCTTAAAAAGACAGTTGTGCCGCGCAGGTTGCTTACCGTCTCATTGGTTGAGTCCAGAATGGGCTTGACTTCGTTTTGGAGCAGGTTGATCAGCCGGGCAAGCTGCACCATTAAAACGGTCAGAACGATGCCGATCAGCAAAGATTCGAGCGCCATTACAATGATGAACACATCGCGTATCCGCGAGACGGTTTCGGCAGATGTGCTAGGAATCAGGAGCAGCACAATGCCCGTGGTGAGCAGGGCCAGGAAGAGAACGCAAATGATGACGATAATCACCATTATTTTGCGCTGCTGGCGGAGTTCCGCCTCAGTAGGGGATGAAGGGAGGGGCGCCTGGGCGCGTGCTTCTTCTGTGGAAAATTCAGTACTCATAAAAATATTATACCATTGCTTTTAAACAATGCTAACAATTGGATTTTCGGCTTCTCTGCGAGGATTGGGCTGTTGTTGGGTGATGCAGTGGATATTACCGCCGCCCAGGATGATTTCTCGCGCACTGACGCCGACAACTTTGCGTTGGAGAAAGATGCTTTGGAGGGTTTGCAGTGCTGGCTGGTCGTGCGGGTCGTCAAACTGGGGCACAATCACGCCGCCATTGGCAATGTAGAAGTTCACGTACGAGCCCGCCAGGCGCTGCCCAGATTGGCGGGGTTGGGTGCCATCGACGCTATCCACCCCTTCGCTTTCTGCCTGAGAGATGAGGATAGGGTTGGGCTGGTGAATTTTGTGTACCTCGAGCCTGCGCCCCTGGGCATCGGTTGCGTTCATCAGGATATCGTAGGCGCAGGCTGAGATCTCGTACTGGGGGTCGGAGCGATCATCTGTCCAGGTCAATGCGACCACGCCAGGATGAACAAAACAGCACAGGTTATCGACGTGGCCGCTGGTTTCGTCCAGGTAAACCCCTTGCTTGAGCCAGATGATCTTCTCTACGTTCAAGTAGTCGATCAGGTACTGCTCGATCACAGATTTACTCAGGGATGGGTTGCGATTGGGGTTGAGCAGACATTCCTCCGTGGTCAGCAGGGTGCCCTGCCCATCCACGTGGAATGAGCCGCCTTCCATCACAATGGGGGCTTTGTAGCGGTCCAGGCGCTCTATTTCAAGCACTTTGAGCGGGACAAGGTTGTCCAGATCCCAGGGGAAGTACAGCCCGCCATCTATCCCGCCCCAGGCGTTAAATTCCCAATCGATGCCGCGAACAGCGCCGGTCTTGTTGATGACAAAAGTCGGTCCGCAATCTCTCATCCAGGAGTCGTTATTGGAGATCTCAACCACCCGGATGTCAGGGGGAAGCAGGTGGCGCGCATTGCGGAATTGAGCCTGCGAAACACCTATGCTGACCGGCTCGAAGCGGCTGATCGCCGCGGCGACATCGGCGAAGGCTTTTTGGGCAGGCTTGGCGCCTTGCCGCCAATTATCGGGACGTTCGGGCCACAGTATCCAGCAGCCGATATGGGGCTCAAACTCGCCCGGCATGTAAAAACCGTCCAGGCGGGGGGTGCTTGGGATTGTTCTGGGCATCGTGCACGCTCCTGACGCAATCATCTTGTTGCGTTATTGATGTACTACGGTTGGGAAATGTCTTGGAGAAACTCTAGCACTTTTCCGGTGTGATACGATTGCAGTTCTGTGGACGGCCGCGGCAGGCGAGGGTTTACCAGCCAGGCAAGGATGCCTTTTTCAGTGTGCAAGCGGTTCTCGGATTGATCGTAGATGATCGATTGGGGCGAATCCATCACCTCGTCGGTCACTTCAACGCCGCGGGAAGCCGGCAGGCAGTGCATAAATTTGCAGTGGGCTGGCGCATGCCGGATTAAATTGGCGTTCACCTGGTATTTCGGCATGAAAGCCGCCCGCCGTTCGGGGATCTGGTCTTCCTGGCCCACCCACCACCACAGATCGGTGTAGAGAAAATCTGCTTCTTTGACCGCGGTTATGACATCTTCGGTGAGGGTAAGCGTCCCGCCGGACTGGCGGCAGTTCTCCCGGGCAATCTTAAGCCACTCTGTTGGCGGCTGGTATTTTTCTGGCGCGGCATGGGTGAACTGCATGCCCATCTGAGTGCAGATATACATGAGTGAGCTGAGTACATTGGTGGCATCTCCGATAAAGGTCACTTTGAGGTCGCCGAGTTCTTTTCCTTTGGTTTTGTGCTCCAGCATGGTGAAGAGGTCGCAGACCACCTGAGTAGGGTGGTTGTAGTCGGTAAGACCGTTGATCACGGGGACCGTAGCGGCGGCAGCCAGGCTGATGATGGTTTCGTGCTTGAGGGTGCGCGCCATAATCACATCTACCATCCTGGAAATGACGCGGGCGGTGTCGTAAATCGACTCGCGCACGCCGAGGTGGATCTCGCCAGGTTTCAGGTAAAGGGCATGCCCTCCCAACTCAGACATGGCTACTTCAAAGGAGATGCGGGTACGCGTGGATGGCTCTTCGAACAGCATGGCGAGGGATGCGCCCTGAAGCAGCCTGGGTGTGCATCCCTGCCGGTCCGCTGCTTTTATCAGCTGGGTTAGGTCGATGAGATCGAGCAACTCTTGCCGGGTGAAATCCTGGGTATCGAGGAAATGGCGTAGCGACATCTTAAATGTGCTCCTTTCGTGTTGGTGGATGGCGAGTAAACTCTGAAGTGGGTATTGCTGTTGAAATCATAAGGAGATTTGGATGGAATGTCAAGGATATTGGCCTTTCAGGAGAAAATGGCAGTTTACCGCAATTTTTTCTTGACAGGCGAAAAAACCGGCGTATAATTTTATGTAGCATTCGGAAATAAAAGCGCCAAATCATGTATAAAATAGACAAGACTGATCGGGATATTGTCAATTTGCTGATGGCGGATGGCCGTATGGCGGCAGCCGAGATCGCGCGCAGGGTTGGGGGGATATCAGAACGGGCTGTGAGATACCGGATTGACCGAATGGTTGAAGAGGGGATCATCAAGATTGCAGCCATCCCGGACCCGCGGGTTTTGGGATATACGGTGATCGCAGACGTGTGGCTGGAAGTGGACGCTGATTCAATCCATGCAGTGGCGCAAAAGATGACCGAATATGAGTGTATCAGTTACGTTGCCTATTCTATCGGCGAGACAGATGTCAGTATCCAGGTGGTTGCTCGCGATAATGGGGAAGTTTACCGTTTTGTGACAGATGTCATCGGAAAAACACCAGGGATTCGCAAGACAGTTACTTCGATTGTTCCGCGGGTTTTGAAGGATGTTTACCAATGGCGCATCCCATCTTCTGTATGTATTGAGAAGAACGAGGATGAATAGGGTTATCGAAAACACAGTGGAGAATGAAATATGAATATTCCGTTTGAAAAAAGCAAAGCTCTGCAACAAAGAGCTTTTAAGACACTTCCCCTGGGGGTCAATTCCAATTTTCGCTTTTGGGGCGAGGAAATAACCCCTTATATCCAGAAGGCGAAAGATGGCTATCTTTGGGACGTGGACGGGAACAAATTTATTGATTACCGCATGGCTTTTGGCCCGATCATTCTTGGTCATGCCTATGAGGCGGTCAATGCCAAGGTACATGAGGAGATTGACCGCGGGGTTTTGGCGGCGATGACCACGGAATTGGAAGTGGAGGTGGCTGAGATGATTGCGGCCATGTGCCCGGCGGTGGACATGGTGCGTATGGCTTGCTCGGGCACAGAGGCGACGATGCACGCCATCCGTGTGGCTCGGGCTTATACCGGAAGAGAGAAGGTGGTCAAGTTTGAAGGGATGTATCACGGTTTCCAAGATTACACGCTGTGGTCCACCTATGCGCCCTCCGAGGCATTGGGAAATGCGAACAGCCCGATCCCTGTGCCAGCCAGCTCTGGGATCCCCCGGCGGCTGAATGAGTTGATCGTAACCTTACCATTCAACAATTTTGATGTGCTGGAGAAAACTCTGCGCAGCATTGGCTATCAGACAGCCGCTATCATTTGCGAGCCCTGCCTGGGGAACTGTGGTGCGGTGGAGCCTTTGCCGGGGTTTTTGGATTTTATTCGGTCGAAGTGTGACGAGTATGGCATTGTTTTCATCCTGGACGAGGTGAAAACGGGCTTCCGAATTGCCCGTGGCGGCGCTCAGGAATATTATGGGATCAGGCCGGATATGGCAACCTACGCCAAGGCATTGGGGAATGGTTACCCGGTGGCGGCGTTGGGGGGCAAACGCGAGATCATGAGCATCATTGGTCATGGCGTTTCGCAGGGCGGCACCTACACAAACAATAAACCTGGCATTGCTGCAGCCTGGGCCACTTTGAAGCTGCTGAAGGATGAGCCTATCCTGGAGACAATTGAGCAGCGCGGCCGGCGGCTAATGGATGGGATTAAGAGCATATTCTCGGATGCTGGGATCCAGGTGTGTATGAGTGGGTACCCGGCTATGTTCTCGTTTGCGATCGGCGTAGAAAAGGTGACCGGGCAGCGAGATTGGAATAACAGCGAGAAAGATTACTATCTGCGCCTGGTTGAGGCGGCGATCGAACGCGGGGTTATGCCCGACCACGACCCACGCGAGCCCTGGTTCTTGTGCTATTCGCACTCAGAGGCGGATATTGACGAGACACTGAACGTCTGGGCAGATGCGGTGCGGGTGACTAAGCAATAATGGATTGAGATGCGAGTGACAGGTGACTGTCACTCGCTTATTTGATAGACTGGAGGATTTTGTGAAGAAACACAATGAACTGAGTGCTGAAGAAATCGTAGCGCTCAACCGGAAATATACGTTTTTCTCCTGGTCGATCCAATCGGCGACTGTGCCGATCCCGATCGTTCGGGCAGAGGGGGTGTATTTTTGGGATGCAGACGGCAAGCGGTACCTTGATTTTTCGTCGCAGTTGATGAACCTGAATATTGGCCACCAGCACCCCAAGGTGGTGAAGGCTATTCAAGAGCAGGCGGCCGTACTGGCTTATGCGCATCCTGGGATGGCTACGGAGCCGCGCGGCTTGCTGGGCGAAAAGATCGCCCAGGTGGCTCCGGGCAACCTCAACAAAACATTCTTCTGCCTGGGAGGCGCCGAGGCTAATGAAAACGCGATCAAGATGGCGCGCATGTATACTGGGCGGAACAAGATCATGGCGCGGTATCGTTCGTACCATGGAGCGACGTATGGCGCTATTGCCCTGACGGGCGACTACCGGCGCCTACCGGTTGAGCCAGCCATGCCGGGCGTGGTTCACTTCCTGGATCCACATTGCTATCGCTGTCCATTTGGGTGGACGCGCGAGACCTGTCATCGGGAATGCATTGCCCACGTTGATGAAGTTATTCAGTACGAAGGACCTGACCGTATTGCAGCGATCATTATGGAGGGCGTGACTGGATCGAATGGATTGATCATCCCGCCGGATGATTATTGGCCGCGAGTGCGCGAGATCTGCGATCGGTACGGCATTCTGCTGATTTCGGATGAGGTGATGAGCGGCTGGGGGCGCACGGGCAAGTGGTTTGCGGTGGATAACTGGAATGTGGTTCCGGATATGATCACGACGGCCAAAGGCATCACGGCAGGGTATGTGCCGCTGGGAGCTTTGATCGTCTCGGATGCGATTGCTGAGCATTTTGAGAACCAGATGTTGTGGTGCGGCCTGACTTACAGCGGGCATCCGCTGGCCTGTGCGGCTGCTGTGGCGACGATTGATGTGTACGCGGAAGATGGCTTGTTGGAGAATGCGGTGAAGGTGGGTGCTTACCTGGGCAAGCGGTTGGAGGAGATCAAGGCCGCCCATGCTTCGGTGGGGGATGTGCGCTACATTGGCTTATTTTCTGCCCTGGAGATTGTGAAGAGCAAGAAAACCAAGGCCCCAATCGACCCGCTGCCTGAGGTGGCGAAATATCTGAAGGCCAATGGGCTGTTTACCTTTATCTTCCACAATGTGATATTCGTTGTGCCGCCGCTGTGTATTACTGAGGCCCAGATTGATGAAGGCCTGGCGATCATTGATCAGGCGTTGCAGATCACCGATGGTATGTGTGAATGAGAGGCGTGATGACTGAAGAAGGTGTGGTTTATAACTATATCGCCAATACGTGGCGGAAATCTTCGGCAACTGAGTTTGTGGATGTGGTTGACCCGGGCACGGGGGAGTTACTGGGGCGCACACCGCTATCCCCGGCTGGTGAAGTGGAAGAGGCTGTGCAAGCCGCCGCGGCAGCGCTGCCAGGATGGCGGCGCACCCCAGCCGCGGAGCGCATCCAGTATCTCTTCCGGCTGAAAACGCTTTTGGATGAGAATATCGATGAGATTGCCCGCACGATCACCAAGGAATGCGGGAAAACCTTCGATGAAGCAAAAGGCGAGATGCGCCGTGCCATTGAAAATGTGGAAGTGGCCTGCGGAATCCCCAGCATGTCTCAGGGGGTGATCTCTGAGGATATTGCGCCTGGGATCGATGAGATCATGCTGCGCCAACCGGTAGGTGTGTGTGCGGCAATTGCGCCCTTCAATTTCCCGGGGATGATCACGTTCTGGTTTTTGCCTTATGCCATTGCCTGCGGCAACACGTATATCGTCAAGCCATCGGAGAAGGTGCCGTTTACGATGCAGCTGGTTTTTCGCCTGATCGATCGCCTGGGGCTGCCTGCGGGCGTGGTTAACCTGGTGAACGGCGGCAAGGTGGCGGTGGACGCGCTGCTGGATCATCCGACGGTCAGGGCGCTCAGTTTTGTGGGCTCCACGCCGGTGGCGAAATATATCTATGCCCGGGGGGCAGCCAATGGCAAGCGCGTGCAGGCGCAGGGTGGGGCGAAGAACCCGGTGGTGATTCTACCGGACGCGGATATTGAAATGGCAACCAAGATCACCGCAGACAGTGCGTTTGGCTGCGCGGGCCAGCGCTGCCTGGCGACTTCGCTAGCGATCACGGTTGGCGAGGCGCGCAACACATTTGTGGAATCGATCTGCGATGCGGCTGCGAGCCGGGTGGTGGGATATGGCCTTTCGCCCAACACGCAGATGGGCCCGGTGATCTCTGTGCAGAGCCAGAAGCGCATCGAGGAATTGATCGCCAAGGGCGTGCAGGAAGGCGCTTCAGCGCCGGTGGATGGGCGCGGTGCGGTGATCTCGGGGTATGAGCGGGGTACGTATGTGCGCCCAACCATCCTGTTGGATCTGCCTCAAAACGGCAGTATTGCCCGCACGGAGATCTTTGGGCCGGTGTTAGGCTTGATGCATGTGAACACGATCGACGAGGCAATTGCATTGGTGAATGGAGGCGAGTACGGGAACCAGGCCAGCCTGTTCACCAGCAGCGGCTCCGCGGCGCGCCGGTTCCGCTACGAGGCGGATGCAGGCAACATCGGGATCAATATTGGGGTGGCTGCGCCAATGGCTTTCTTCCCGTTCAGCGGCTGGCGAGAGAGCTTTTTCGGCGATCTGCACGGGCAGAGCACGGATGCGGTTGATTTCTTCACTCAGAAGAAGGTGGTGGTCGAACGCTGGCCAAAGGAGTGGTCGCGCAAGTTTTAGCAAATGTTTGTAGTAACACCCCACGAGCACGCGGTGCCGTGGGCAGTCAATAACTTTTCAAGGAGGAGTAAGATGGATCTGCAAGGGTACCCGTATGTGTGGTTGATCGTTGTAGTGATCGTGCTTTTCTTTGCGGTTCGCATGGGGGTGGGTATTTGGGCTTCGCGCCGGGTGAAAAATGCAGCCGATTATATTGTGGCTGGGCGACGTTTGCCCATCTACATGGTTGGCGCGTCGGTGATGGCTACCTGGTTCGCCGCCGAGACGCTGATGGGAGCCTCTTCCACGGCTTACCAGTATGGCTTCCAGGGTGTGGTTTTCGATCCGTTCGGTGCGGCGGCGTGCCTGTTCATTTCCGCATTCTTCTTCACTCGCCTGATGCGACGCGCCCGCTACCTGACGCTGGTGGATTTCTTTGAGCGGCGTTTTGGGAAATGGGTGACCATCCTGGCCTCGATCGCACAGCTGGCGACCTATTTTGTGTGGACGGGTGCGCAAATGGTGGCGGCAGGTACGATCGTGAATGCGCTCTTTCCCAGTGTTCCCATCGAGGTGGGCATGATCCTGGTGGCGATCTGGGTGGTTGGCTATACCATGCTGGGCGGCATGCTGGCAGATACGCTGCTGGATTTCGTCCAGATGTTCTTTACGGCTGGCGGGGTTACGCTGATCTTCCTGTTCGTGCTGAAACAGGTGGGCGGTTGGTCTGAGATGGGAGCCATCACCGAGACGCTGTACAACCCTCGGCCCTTCACGCTGCTGCCCGATATGCAAGGGGCAGCTGGTTACCTGGGTTACTTTGGCTCGATGGGGTGGATGTACTGGATTGCTGCCTGGATGGCGATCGGTTTGGGCTCCGTGCCCACGCAAGATTTGTTCCAACGCTCGATGTCGGCGCGCAATGAGGCCACGGCAGTACACGGCACCTACCTGGCGGGCATCCTGTACCTGTTCTTTGGGATCATGTCCCCCCTGATTGGGATCATGATGTTCCAACTGGTGCCCACCCTGGAAAACCCCGATGGGGTTTTGGTGAAAGCCGCATTAGATTACCTGCCTCCGGTGTTGACGGCAATCTTCATGGCCGCGCTGGCATCGGCGTTGATGAGTACCTCCGATAGTTCGCTGCTGGCGGGCGCCTCGGTGGTGACGGAAAACCTGATGCCGATGTTGGGTTCGAAGCTGGACGATAAGGGAAAAGTCAAGTGGACGCGCATCTGGGTCGCCATTATCGGCTTTGTGGCGATCATTATTGCCATTACTGCCTCGGTAATCTATGAGTTGGGCGTGGTGGCCTGGTCGCTGCTGCTGGTGGGACTGTTCGTGCCCTTTGCCTTTGGCATGTATTGGAAGAAAGCCAATCAATGGGGCGGCGTGGCGGCATACCTGGGTGGCTTCCTGGCTTGGGCGCTCTGCATCATTATTGCTTACAACAGTGGAATTGGCGGCGAATCGACCCTGGTGATCTGTGCGGGCGATACGGACTGCGCATTCTGGGATGCGGTGTATATCGCCTCGCTGCCGGCTTTCTTTGTCTCGATGATCATGATGGTAGTGGTCTCGCTGGCCACACAGAAAATCGATAAGCCCAAACCCATCACCGATATTGATGGCAACGAGTTTGACACCAACCCGTTCCACAATATTGGTATCATGCCTCTGCGCGATGCACTGCGCAAGATGCGCCCCGAGGAGTTCGACGGATATAAAAAGAGCGAGTAACCGTCCGCCAGCAAGCAGCAGCTTAACTCTATTGGCACACGAAAAAGGAGATCAAAATGCCTCAATTATTAGATCATGCTCAGGAGTACTCAAAGCGATGGATGGATATCATCCACATGAGCGAGGTTCCTGAAGCGGCTGGCAAGAAGATCATTGATGAGTCGAAAACTAACTTTGCGGAGTATTTTAACCGCGGTTGGCTGGATTATCGCAAATCGGTCACTGAAGCCGGCGATTGGGCCTGTGTCGAATGGACGGGCAGTGGGGCCGTCTTCAAAGACATCTTAGGCCGCGAGTACATCGACTGCCTGGGCGGTTACGGCATGATGGATCACGGCTGGAGCCACCCGGACATTGTGGATAATGTGCGGGCGCAACTGATGCGCACGCCCATGCCATCTCAGGAGCTAATTGACCCCCTGCGGGGCGTGTTGGCGCACCTGATGGCAGATATTACCCCCGGCGATATCAAATACAGCTTTTTTGCAGCCAGCGGGACGGAATCGATCGAGGGTGCGATTAAACTGGCGAAGATGTACACGAAGAAAACCGGGTTTATTGTGGCAGTGAAGGCTTTCCATGGCAAGACGATGGGCGCATTGAGCATGATGGGCAAGGCCGATTACCGCCAACCGCCAGGCATGTTGTACGGCGGGCCGGTGTACCACGTGCCCTTTGGCGACGCGGAGGCGGTGGAGCGCCAACTGGATATCTGCAAGAAAGTGGGCATTGACATTGCTGCCTGCTTGTTCGAGCCGATCCAGGGCGAGGCGGGTGGTATTGTCCCGCCGGACGATTTCTGGCCGCGGGTGCGCGAAGCTACCAAGCAGTATGGCGTGCTGCTGATCGCCGACGAGGTGCAAACTGGTCTGGGGCGCACCGGCAAGCTGTGGGGTGTAGATCATTGGGGTGTGGAGCCTGACATTCTGGCGGTGGCGAAATCGCTGGGCGGCGGGGTCATGCCGGTCAGCGCGTTCTGCTCCACGGAGGAAATCTGGCAGTGTATGATGGATCCCAACCCGTTCATCCATACGACCACGACCGGAGGCGGGGCGTTGGCTTGCTCAGCAGCCATTGCAGCCATTCACGTCACGCTGCGCGACCGTTTGTGGGAACAGGCAGCGGCGAAGGGTGCGTACTTTATCCCGAAGCTGGAAGCGCTGGCAGCGAAGTACCCACAAATCTATCACAGCATTACCGGCAAGGGGCTGCTGATTGGCCAGCACATGCACGATCCAGAAGTTGGTTATAAGATTGCTGCAGGTTTGTTCAAGCGCGGCGTTTTGGTGGCGGGCACGCTGACCAGCGCGCATACGATTCGGATCGAACCTCCATTGGTGATCACCTACGAGCAATTGGATGCAGTGCTGAATCGCCTGGAAGACACGTTGAAAGAGGTCGCAAAGACGATCTGATCATCATTCTTGAGTCGAAGATAAGGAGATGGCTATATGAGAGTGCTTCTGGTGGGTACTGGAGGGGTGGGCGAGGCAATTGCGACGATCGCAAAAGATCGCCCTTGGGTGGAGCAGGTGGTGCTGACGGATTACAACAAGGCGCGCCTGAAAGAGGTCCAGGAAAAGATCGGCGATCCGAAGCGTTTTCCAATCGAGTGGATCGACGCGAGCAAGCAGGATATGATCGAGAAGCTGGCAAAGAAGTACAAGGTGGATCTGATCATGAACGCCTGCGACCCGTCCTTCAACGAGCCAATCTTTGATGCGGCTTACGAGGTGGGCTGCACCTACATGGATATGGCGATGACGCTTTCCTCACCGCATCCCAAAGACCCCTATAACAAATGCGGCGTGAAACTGGGTGATTACCAGTTTGAGCGAGCTAAGAAATGGGAGAAGAAGGGTATCCTGGCGCTCTTGGGGTTGGGTGTGGAGCCCGGGATGGCAGATGTTTTTGCCCGCTACGCGGCGGATTACCTGTTTGACGAGATCGAGGAGATCGGTGTGCGCGATGGCGCCAACATCGAGGTGCGCGGGTATGAGTTTGCGCCGAACTTTTCCATTTGGACGACGATTGAGGAATGTCTCAACCCGCCCGTGATCTGGGAAAAGGGCAAAGACTGGTTTACCACCGAGCCATTCTCCGAGCCGGAGGTGTTTGAATTCCCGGAGGGAATTGGCAAAATCGAGGTGGTGAACGTGGAGCACGAGGAAGTGCTGCTGGTGCCGCGCTGGATCAAGTGCAAGCGGGTTACCTTTAAGTACGGGCTGGGCGATCAGTTCATCGGCGTACTTAAGACGCTGCATATGCTGGGGCTGGATAACAAGGAACCGATCAAGGTGAAAGATGTGATGGTGGCGCCGCGCGATGTGGTGGCTGCCTGCCTGCCCGACCCTGCACACCTGGGTGACCGCATGTTTGGCAAGACCTGCGCTGGCACCTGGGTGAAGGGCAAGAAGGATGGCAAGAAGCGCGAGGTGTATCTCTACCAGGTGGCAGACAACGAGGAATGCATGAAAAAGTGGGGCTGCCAATCGGTGGTGGCGCAGACGGCTTTCAATGCCGTAATTGGATGGGACCTGCTGGAGCACGGTGTTTGGAAGGCAACTGGCGTGATGGGGCCCGAAGCATTTGACCCGGTTCCCTTTATGGAGAGAATGGCCGATTACGGTTTCCCCTACGGTATCAAAGAAATGTAGCGACTGTCTGAAAGGAGAGAGCGAAATGGAATACGAGTATGAATATTCAGGAATGATCATCGGCGGGATCGTAGTGATCCTGATCATCCGCCTGATTATTGGCTATTGGGCTTCCAGAAAGGTCGAAACCAATATCGACTACGTTCTGGCGGGGAGACGGCTGCCCTTGTGGATGGCCGCACCCTCGATCATGGCGACCTGGTTTGCGGCGGAAACGCTGATGGGATCGAGCTCGGAGGCGTACAAATACGGCTTCCAGGGGGTGGTTTTCGACCCCTTTGGGGCGACGGTATGCTTGATCATTGCTGGCGTCTTTGTGGTGCGCCTGGCGCGCCGGGCGCAGTACGTGACGATCATGGACTTCTTCCAGCAGCGTTACGGGATAGCAATGTCGGTCATTGGCACGGTGACGCAGATCATCACTTACTTCGGTTGGACGGCGGCGCAGATCGTGGCGGGGGGGGCGATCTTGCAGGCGTTGCTGGGCTGGCCTCTGCAGAGCGGCATGATCCTGGTGACGCTGGTGGTCACGCTGTACACGATCATGGGTGGCCTGTGGGCGGATACCGCGCTCGATTTCATGCAAATGTTCCTGACCTGTGCCGGTCTGATCATGATCATGGCTGGCATCATCAGCAGCGTGGGAGGTCTGCGTGAACTGTTCGGGCTTGCTGGTGCGCAAGAGGTATTGCATGAAAACCCGTTTGCCATCTGGCCGACGGCAGAGGATGGGTACTACGGCTATTTTGGGATGCACGGATGGTTTTACTACATTGCGGCCTGGCTTTCGCTTGGGCTGGGAGCCATCCCGGCGCAGGATTATCTGCAGCGCACCTGCGCGGCCAAGAGCGAAAAGGTGGCCGTGCAGGCGACCTTCCTGGCGGCGATCCTGTACATTTCCTTTGGCGTGCTCTCTCCGTTGATCGGCGTGACCGCTTATGGGGCGTTGGGGCCGGATTTGGGTGATACGGAATCGGAATTTGTGCTGGTTACCATGGCAATGAAGTTCCTCCCGCCGCTGCTAACAACAATTTTCATCGCGGCACTAGCTTCGGCGTTAATGAGCACCTCGGACAGCTCGATGTTGGCAGGCTCGACGATGTTCACCGAGAATATCGTGAAAGTGTTCAAGCCGAATATCTCGGATAAGACACAACTGCTGCTGACGCGGCTGGGACTCCTGGTGAGCGGGGCATTGAGCTTGCTGATTGCCATGTATGCATCCACGATCTACAAGCTGGCTGTGCTGGCAAACACCTCTATCCTGGTGGGTATGGCAGCGCCTTACCTGATCGGCATGTACTGGAAGAAGGCTAATCATGCTGGAGCGTTGGCTTCTTTCTTTGGAGGTGTGATCTCCTGGTTGATCATGACCTTCCTGTTCTATAGCCAGTATGTACTGCCGGTGATCTATGAGGGTGAGGTGATGGATGACGCGGTTTGGGATTCGATCTATATTGCCTCTACCCCGGCATTCTTTGTCTCCGTGGTGCTGTTGATTGCGGTTTCGCTGCTGACGCAGAAGAGCAACCCACCCAAGATCCTGACGGATATCAATGGCAAGCCAGTAGATATGACCAATGTGATTGGCTTTAAGGGTCTGAAAGACGCTTAATGTGCTATGATGGAGAGGGGAAATGCTCAAATGTTTCCCCTCTCCATCACTCTGGTTTTTATAAGGAGGAATAGCCATGAATAAAAGCGTACTGGTGATATTCGTAGTCTTGTTGGCTGTCATCGCTGTGGCCTGTGGGGGAGATGCAGGCACATCGAAGGAATTAAATCTGTTTGCCTGGTCGGAGTATGTTCCGCAAGAGCTGCTTGATAACTTTACCAAAAAAACGGGCATCCAGGTTAACTATGTGGAATACGGATCGAATGAAGAACTCATTGATGTGGTGCGGGGTGGAGACTCTGGTTATGATCTGGCGATCCCCAGCGATTATGCAGTGAGCATCCTGATCCGAGAGAATTTATTAGAGGAAATTGACCTTGTGGAAGTGCCCAATTTCCGCAATATTGGGCATGAGTTCAAGAATCCGGCATTCGACCCTGGCAACCATTATTCTATTCCATATCAGTGGGGCACTAGCTGCCTGGTGGTGGATACAGGAAGAGTTGCGCGCGAGATTACGAGCTGGGCTGACCTGTGGGCCCCGGAATTTGCGGGGAAGGTGGTTCTCCTGGACGACGACCGCGAGGTACTCTCGATGGTGCTGTCGGTTTTGGGGTATAACCCCAGTTCTACCGTGCCGGCAGAGCTGGAGGCAGCAAAAGCAAAATTGCAAGAACTGATGCCCAACGTGGGCCTGATCGACAGCGACAGCCCAAAAACAGCTCTTCTGGCGGGGCAGGTCTGGTTGGGGATGACGTGGAGCGGGGAGGCGACATTGGCGCATAACGAAAATCCTGCCATCCAATACGTTTTCCCTGAGGAAGGCTGCTCGGTTTGGTTTGACAACCTGGTGATATTGAGAAATGCCCCGCACCAAGATGCGGCTCTTGCTTTTATAAACTATGTTTTGAGCCCAGAAGCAAGTATTCTGATTACCCGGGAATTTCCCTATTCCACTCCTAACACGGCTGCTCTTGATCTGCTGAAAAAGGAAGACCCCGAATTTTATGCGAATTACCTGGGATTTCCTGCCACGAACCCATCCAGCAACGATATGGCGAGATTACGTCTGATGGTGGATATTGGGGACGCTGGGGATCTGCTGTGGAACCGCGTCTGGACCGAGGTTATGGGGGGGGAGTAAGAAGAGCTGCGGATTGGTGTGATGGATTGCGTTGAGAAAACCCTCTGACGGATAAGGAGTTTGCCATGCCATACGGTTATACAGGAAAAATCTTGCACGTTGATCTGACGCTGGGTAAGTTGGATGTTGAGCAGCCGCCGGAAGCCTTTTACCGCAAGTACATGGGCGGCAGCGCAATGGGTGTATATTACGTGTTGAGGGATACGCCCGCAGGCGTGGATCCCCTCTCGCCCGAAAATGTGTTGACGTTGATGGCCAGCGTTACAACGGGGGCGCCGATCTCGGGCCAAAGCCGCTTGAATGCCAATGCCAAATCGCCAATGAGTGGAGCAATTGGAGATTCGCAGTCGGGCGGATTTTTTCCGGCAGAATTGAAATTTGCCGGGTTCGATGGTGTGGTGATCAAAGGGCGATCTGCTAAGCCAGTGTACCTGTCCATTTTGCACGGGGAGGCAAAACTGCAAGATGCTGCCCATTTGATGGGAAAACTGACCGGGGAAGTTGATGCGATTCTCAAGCAGGAGGTTGGAGATCCGAAAGCGGAGATTCTCCAGCACGGCCCCGCGGCCGAGAACGGCGTGCGTTTTTCTGGCATGGTCAACATGTGCAATCGCCATAATGGGCGCACCGGTATGGGGCTGGTAATGGCGAGCAAGAATCTCAGGGCAGTAGTCGTGCGTGGCACTCAGAGGGTGTCGGTGGCTAACCCGCAGGTGCTGGCAGCATTAAATAAATCTGGTCCAAAATTGATGCCCGAAAACCCCGATGTGGATGGATTGGCAAAGTATGGCACTGCCAGCGTGGTGGTTTTCCAGAACACGATTGGGTCGCTGCCGACGCGGAACTACTCTGAGGGCCAGTTTGAAGGTTGCGAGGATCTCAGCGGGGAGGTAATGTACGACACGGTCTTGAAAGAGCGTGATACCTGCTATGCATGTATTTTGCGCTGCAAGCGGGTGGTGGAGATCAAGGAGGGCGCTTATCCGGTGGATCCGCAGTATGGCGGACCGGAATATGAAACCCTGGGCACCTTTGGCTCGTACTGTGGGGTAAAAAACCTGGCGGCAGTTTGCAAGGCGAATGAGATCTGCAACCAATATGGGGTGGATACGATCTCTTGCGGCGCTACGATCGCATTTGCGATGGAATGTTTCGAGAAGGGCATCATTGGCCTTGCGCAAACAGGAGGCCTGGAACTGCGCTTTGGGGATGAGGCCGCCATGCTGGAGATGCTCAAGCAGATCGTGACCAACAGTGGGCCGTTGGGCAAGATCCTTTCACAGGGTTCTGCCCGGGCAGCCAAGGTCTGGGGGCCAGCCGCGGAAGAATGCTTGATCACGGTGAAGAGCGAAGAGGCGCCCGCCCATATGCCGCAGGCAAAGAAATCGTTGGCGGTGATCTATGCGGTCAACCCCTTTGGCGCAGACCACCAATCCAGCGAGCACGACCCGATGTACGAGGGGGAATCCGCTCCGCTCTACCTGACCCGCCTGGCAGAACTTGATCTCAAAGACCCGCCGCCTGCAGGCAGCCTTGGGCCGGAGAAGGTGCGCTTTGCGGCCTATTCACAGATTTTCTACAGCCTGCTCGACACATTGGTATTGTGTCAGTTCGTGTGGGGGCCGGCCTGGACGCTGTATGGACCGAGCGAGACAGTCGAGATGGTGCGGGCGGTGACGGGTTGGCCGGTCAGTTTGTTTGAGTTGATGAAGGTGGGCGAAAGACGCCTGAACTTGCTGCGCGTGTTCAATGCCCGTGAGGGGTTCAATCGAAAAGATGACACACTGCCAAAAAAATTCTTCCAAAAACTCAAGGGCGTTGGGCCTACTGCAGATACGGCATTGGATCCGGTTGAGTTTGAGAAGGCGCTTGACCTGTACTACCAGTTGATGGGATGGACGCAGGATGGGGTGCCAACCTATGCCAATATGATCGACCTTGGTGTGGAGTGGGCGGCCGAGTATTTACCAGCGCAGGATTAGGCTGGCTCATGATCGTTCAGTGCATACGGTGCAGATCCGAATGGTCTGCACCGTATGCGCGACCACTTAGAAGAAAGGTTAGATGAGGATGAACCCATATCAGGACTCTTTTGAACATGTTTCACCTGTTTGGACCCACTATACACCGATCGTGGTGGAGCGGGGCGAGGGTTGTTATCTGTACGATCTAGACGGGACAGCCTACATGGATTTCACCTGCGGAATCGGCGTGACAAACACGGGGCACTGCCACCCGCGCGTGGTTGAGGCGATCCGCAAGCAGGCGGGCTTGCTTTTGCATGGGCAGGTGAACATTGTTTACCATAAACCACTGCTGGAATTGGTTAGTGAGCTGCGCGAGGTGGTCCCGGCTGCGCTGGATGGCTATTTCTTCAGCAACTCTGGCGCAGAGGCGGTGGAAGGGGCGATGAAACTGGCCCGCCACGCCACAGGCAGAACCAACATCATCGTTTTTCAAGGCAGCTTCCATGGTCGGACGGTTGGCACGATGTCGCTGACTACTTCGAAAACGATCTATCGGGTGGGGTACCAGCCGTTGATGCCGGGCGTGTTTGTGGCCCCATTTCCTTACGCCTATCGCTTCGGCTGGGATGAGGAAACAACCAGCCGATGGTGCCTGGATGAGTTGGAGTTCTTGCTGCTGACACAGACCGCTCCGCAGGAAACCGCGGCGATCTTGATCGAGCCTGTACTGGGAGAGGGCGGTTATGTGGTGCCTCCAGCCAGCTTCTTGAAGGGCTTGCGCGAAATTTGTGATCGGCACGGCATCTTGCTGATCGCTGACGAAGTGCAATCTGGCTTTGGGCGCACCGGGCGTTGGTTTGCGCACGAGCACTTTGGTGTTACGCCTGACATTATGACGGTAGCCAAGGGTATTGCCTCGGGCATGCCTCTTTCGGGGGTGTTCAGCCGCTTAGATTTGATGAAAAAATGGATACCGGGATCGCACGGCGGCACGTACGGCGGGAATGCTGTGGCTGTGGCAGCGGCTGTGGCAACCGTCCAGGCGCTGCGTGAGGAAAAGCTGGTAGAAAATGCCCATGAGCGGGGGCAGCAATTGATGGCTGGGCTGCGGAAACTGCAGATGAAGTACCCCGTTATTGGCGATGTGCGCGGCCTGGGCTTGATGGTTGGCACGGAATTCCGCACTCCCGACGGCAAGCCGGATAAAAACACTGCCAAGGCAATCGCGCACGACTGCCTGGATGAAAAACTGCTGCTGCTGACCTGTGGTCCATGGGACAATACGATTCGCTGGATACCGCCATTGGTGGTAACGAAAGAGCAAATCGACCAGGCTTTAGCGATCTTTGCGCGGGCAGTGGAGAAGGCAAGCCGCTAACTCCAAGGCAAGAGTTGTAAGAGGTATGAATATTGAAGTTTGGCGAGGCAATGTTCGCGCACAAACGATCAGGCGAGAATATGTTGGCTGATTAACGCTATAATACGTGCTATGGATGATCAACCAATCGAAGCATTACAAAAGCGGCTAGAACAACTGCGCAGTGAGATCCACTACCATAATTATCGTTACCATGTACTCGATGCGCCGGTGATCAGCGATTACGAATATGACCGCTTGGTAATGGAGCTGCGCCAGATTGAATCGGAGCACCCGGAATGGGTGAGGCCGGATTCGCCGACGCAGCGCGCCGGCGCGCCGGCGCTGGACAAATTCATTAAAACCAAGCACCCCGCGCCAATCTTAAGCCTGGCGAACGCGTTCAACGCGGATGATGTGCGGGCGTGGTATGAGCGCATTGTTAAGTTGGATGAGCGCGTGGCGAGCGCGGCGTATGTGGTTGAGCCAAAGATTGATGGCCTCACCGTTGTGCTACATTATCGAAACGGGATTTTTGTGCAGGGGGCGACCCGGGGCGATGGGGAAACCGGGGAAGATATCACGGAGAATCTGCGCACGGTGCGCGCCCTGCCCCTGCGCATCCCGGTGGATCTCCGGGCACAGGCGGCACCGGCTTATCTGGTTGTGCGGGGTGAAGTCTTTATCGCGGTGAAGGATTTTGAAGCGTTGAATCAGCGCCTGGAGGCCGCCGGGGAGAAAACCTACCTCAACCCGCGCAACACGGCTGCGGGCTCGCTGCGGCAATTGGACCCGGGCCTGACAGCCGGGCGACCGCTGAAATTGTTGACCTATGCGATCGTGGCGAGTGACGGGATTCTGCCCGACACGCAGTGGGGCTGCCTGAGTTACCTGAAATCGCTGGGCTTTCCTGTGCCCGAGTCGGTTTTATGCCCAAATCTGGAGGTGGCCATCGAAGCGCATGGAAAACTGGCCAGCCAACGAGATCAGATGGCGTATGAGATGGATGGGGCGGTGATCAAGGTCAATGATTTGATGTTAGCGGCCGACCTGGGAACTGTGGGCAAGGACCCGCGCGGCGCGCTGGCATTTAAGTTCCCGGCGCAAGAAGTGACAACCGTTCTGCTGGATGTTGGGGTCAATGTAGGCCGCACCGGGGTGCTGACGCCCTATGCCATGCTGCAGGCAGTGGAGATCGGCGGCGTGATCGTCAGGCAGGCCACGCTGCACAACTTTGATTATATCGCCGAGAAAGATATCCGCGTGGGGGACCGGGTGGCAGTGAAGCGCGCCGGGGATGTGATCCCCTACGTGATTGGCCCTATTGTGGACGTTCGTTCCGGGCTGGAGAAGGTGTTCGCCCCGCCGGATACCTGCCCGGCTTGCGGCCAGGCAGCGGAGCGCCTGGAGGGGGAAGTAGCCTGGTACTGCGTCAACTCAGCTTGCCCGGCCCAGATCATTCGCAACCTGGAGCATTTTGTTTCGCGGGGGGCGATGGATATTGTGGGCCTGGGCATCCGGATTGTTGAACAGCTTGTTGATGCGGGACTGGTGCAGGATGTGGCTGATCTCTACACCTTGCAGCGCGAAGAACTGCTGCGATTGGAAGGCTTCGCAGACAAGAAGGTGGACAATCTCCTTGCGTCAATTTCTGATTCTCGAAACCGCCCACTGGCGCGGTTGATCACTGCGCTGGGCATCCGCGGCGTGGGCGAGGTGTTGGCAGTGGACCTGGCGCGTTATTACCCGGATGTGGATGCCCTGGCCAGGGCAAGCGTTGCGGATCTGCAAATGATCGAGGGGGTGGGGCCGAACACTGCCCAGGCAGTGGTAGATTGGTTTGCGCGCCCATCGAATCGGCTGGTGTTGGATAAGCTTCGGCGAGCAGGGGTGTGGCCAACCTCAGCAGGCGCAAGCGCACCCGCCTCTGGTGGGGAGGTATTTGCCGGGGCAACCTTTGTGATCACGGGCACATTGCCGGGTTTCAGCCGCGAGGAAGCGGCAGAATACATCCGTGAGCGGGGCGGTAAGGTGACTGACTCGGTCAGTAAGAAAACCTCTTACCTGGTTCTGGGGGAGAACCCAGGCTCTAAGTTGGAGAAGGCTCGCATGCTGGGCGTGGCGATCATTGACGAGGAAAAGCTGCGCCAGCTGGGAGCAGGTGCCTGATGGCTGGCTTACCGGCTCTGATCTTGAAACCGGGGCGCGAGAAATCGGTGCTGCACCGGCACCCGTGGATATTTTCTGGCGCGGTGGCGCGGCAGGTGGGCGCGGCGGGCAGCGGCGAGACCGTGGATGTGATCAGTGCGCGAGACGAGTTCCTGGCGCGGGCTGCGTATAGCCCTCATTCTCAGATCGTCGCCCGGGTATGGTCCTGGCAAGAAGACGAGAGTATTGATGAGGCTTTCTTTGAGAAGAGATTGGCCGGGGCGGTGGCGCTGCGCAAGCCGCTGATACCTGACTCCATCACCAACGCGCTGCGACTTGTGCATGCCGAATCGGACGGTTTGCCGGGAATTGTGGTGGATCGCTACGATAATACGCTGGTGGTGCAATTATTGACTGCCGGAGCGGAACATTGGAAAGCAACCTTGGCGCGCCTGCTTGCTCAGGTGACAGGCCTGGCAAACGTCTATGAGCGCTCTGATGCAGATGTGCGCAGGTTGGAGGGTCTTCCCCTGGTTGCTGGGCCATTGCTTGGTTTGGCGCCGGAGGGGGGTCTGCTGATCTGTGAGCATGGGCTACAGTATCAAGTGAATATTGAATCAGGTCATAAAACCGGCTTTTACCTGGATCAGCGCGATAACCGCCAACGCGTGCGAGAACTGGCAGAAGGGTGCGAGGTGCTGGATTGTTTTTGCTACACGGGCGGTTTTGTGTTGAATGCGCTGGCAGGGGGCGCGGCCAGGGTGACGGCGGTGGAGGCATCAGCGGATGCACTGAAACTGGTGCATAACCATATCCAGATCAACAATCTGCCTCAGGAGTGTGTGGAGATTGTAGAGGCAGACGTGTTCCAAATGCTGCGAGGCTGCCGGGACCGGGGGCAGACCTTTGATCTGATCATTCTGGATCCGCCCAAGTTTGCCCATACCGCCGCCCAGGCACAAAGAGCAGCGCGGGGCTATAAGGATATCAACTTGCTGGCACTCAAGCTGCTACGGCCTCAGGGAATCCTGGTTACGTTCTCGTGCTCGGGCGGGGTCAACCGTACCCTTTTTCAACAGATCGTGGCGGGGGCGGCGCTGGACGCGGGGGTAGATGCGCGCATCGTGGGGCAGTTAAGCCAGGGAGCGGATCACCCCATCGCACTCAATTTCCCGGAAGGGGAGTATCTCAAGGGCCTGGTTGTGCAGCGGGGAAGTTAACCTCGATGTGCTGGGGGCCATGGAGCGTAGCAGTGATCTCTGAGTAAGGGAAGGGGTATTGCCCCTGGTTGCTGCGAGTGATGTGGAGCGTGTTGTTCTCCCGAGTCATTTCAAAGAGGTCGAGTCTCCAGTCGCCATAGCCGTCCCCGGCGTCGGTGTAAAGCTGGCTGATGGATGTGCCGCTGCTGGGCGGGTAGAGGTGCAGGGTGAGCCGGCCCTCGGTTTCCATAGGGAGGATCGCTCCTGCCCGCACCAGGAGGGGGATGCGTTCCAGCGGGGCATCCACCTGAATCTCGGCAGGCCCTTGATAGAAGGTGTCGTCCCAGAAGTTGAACCACTCACCTTTGGGCAGCCGAACCGTGCGGCTGGTGGCGCCTTCTTCACAGATGGGGGCAACCATGAGGTTATCTCCGAGTAAGAATTGATCGCCGATGCTGTACAGGGCGGGATCGCTGGGATCATCCCAAAGGATGGGGCGAATTGGAGGGGTGCCCTGGCGGCAGGCTTGCCAGGCGGTGGTGTAGAAGTAGGGCAGCAGCTGGTAGCGCAGGTTGAGGAATTGCCTGACAATGCTGGTGGTGGGCTCGCCAAAAACCCAGGGTTCACGGCGGGCGGTGCCGATGGCCGAATGGGTGCGGAAGAAGGGCATAAAAGCAGCCATCTGGAACCAACGCAGGTAAAGCTCGGCGGATGGGTTGCCGCTGAAACCGCCGATATCGGGCCCGCTGAAAAAGTGCCCCGAAAGGCCCAATCCCAGGAGCGTGGCAACGGTCTGCCGCAGCGCCTGCCAGGAAGTCTCGGTGTCGCCGGTCCAGTTCCAGGCGTAGCGCTGCAGCCCAGCCCAACCCGCCCGCGAGAGCGTCCAGGGGCGTTTGCTGGGCTGATATTGGCGTAGCGCCTCGTGAGCGGAGCGATTCATCAGAAATGCGTAAAGGTTGTGCGCTTCAAGATGGTCGCCGCCGCGCCCATCAAAACTGTGGCGCGTCACGGAAGGTAGGGTCATATCTCCCCAGGCGGCAAAGGAGGCTGGCTCATTCATATCGTGCCAGAAGCCGGATATGCCCAGGTTGATCAGCGCCTGGTATTGTTCTCCCCACCATTGGCGTGTTTCGGGATTGGTGAAGTCTGGGAAAGCGGCCCAGCCTGGCCAAACCAGACCGTGAAGCACCTTCTCGCCAGGGAGGGTGCAAAACACTTTGCGCTTCAGCCCCTCTCTGTAGAAGGAATAGCCTATATCCTTTTTCACGCCGGGATCCAGGATGATAACAGCCTTAATGCCCTGTTTTTCCAGGTCGGAAAATAACTGCGCCGGGTTGGGGAAGCGCTCGGGATCAAAGGTGAAGACGCGGTAACCATCCATGTAGTCGATATCCAGATGGATAGCACTGATGGGCAGGTTGTGCTGCCGGAATCCGTCAATCACCTGGCGGATATCAGATTCGGAGCGATAGCCCCAACGGCACTGATGGTAGCCAAGCGCCCAACGCGGCGGCATCTCGGGCCGGCCGGTGAGTTCTGTGTAGCGGGCGGTGATCTCTGCGGGCGAGCCAGTGATCATGTAGTAGCGCAAGGCGCCATCTTCGTAAGAGATGTGGGTATTGCTTGTAAATGAAAAGGTGCCACGGTGAGAGTTTTCGTGGAAGACCAGGTAGCTTCCCTGGCTGTGCAGCCCCCAATACACTGGTGTGCTGAGGTATAGTGGATCTTTGCCGGGGCCGTAACTGCCGCCGGGGTCAGAATTCCATATGCGATAGGTGCCTCCACGCAGGTTGAACGGTGCAGCGCGCTCGCCCAGGCCGTAGATGTGCTCGCCCTCCTGCAGCGGGGAGGTGAGAGACCAGGTTTCTCCCTGGCGGGTGGGCGGCTGGTCCACATGCAGGCAGAGGCCGGTGGGGTCGCGGAAGGTCAGTTCTCCCATCTTGTTAACGGCAACCTGGAGATGATCGCTGGACAGGGTGAGCCCCTCAGGGCCATTCTCTTGGTTGACGGGGATGGTTGGCCAGGCGGTTTTTTGGAGGGCGTATGGTATGGGAAGGCTGCCTGGCTGCCAGGTTATCCTTGCCAGGTTAGAGGCCAGGATCACAACTTCAAGCATGGCGTTTTCGTACTCGACCTGGATGCCGCCAGGAACCGGGCGGATTGTTTTCTGCGCCCCGGGGGATAATGGAACGGCATGCGCGACTGGCTTTTTATGCGCTTCTTCCACCCGGTCACGCAGGCGGGTGTAGCGCAGGGTGCGTAAGGTTGGCCCAATACCGGTCGAACGGATAGCAAAGAGGGCTTTTTTGAGGTTGATTTTTTCGTTCATGCGTCAGCCTTTCCCGTAAGATTGATACAACAGATTATAATGGACCTGAAGATTGCCGAGGAGGCCAAAATGACTGAATTGAACCCAGATCTACAGCGTATCTTGATTTCTACGGATGAAATCCAGGCACGCGTCAAAGAACTATGCGAACAGATCGATCGAGATTATCAGGGGGTGCGCCGCATTTACCTGATTGGCATTTTGAAGGGGGCGTTCATTTTCCTGGCGGATTTGTGCCGCAATTTAAAAACCACGCATGTGGTGGATTTTATGGCGGTTTCAAGCTATGGGAAATCGACCGCTACGGGGGCAGTCAGGCTGATCATGGATCTGCGAGAGCCAATCGACGGTGAACACGTGATCATTGTCGAAGATATTGCTGATAGCGGGCAGACATTGGGATACCTGTATCACGTGCTGCAGCAGCGCAATCCGGCCTCGCTGCGCACCTGTGTATTGCTACAAAAACAGCGCCAACAAAAAACGCTGGATATCCCGGTAGATTATCTTGGGTTTATGATCCCTGATGCGTGGGTGGTTGGTTACGGGCTGGATTACGCCGATCTGCACCGGACGTTACCGTTCATTGCCGAGTTGAAACCAGAAGTGTACTCGAAATAGGGCTGCCGCGCCGCGGTTTAGATTTGGAATACTTTGGAAGCGGAGGATGCTTCCCCTGTGTTGGATGGCAGCAGGATGTAGAATTTGCTGCCTTTCCTTTCGGTGCTCTCTGCCCAAATCTGGCCATTGTGCATCTCGATCATGGCTTTGGCGACAGATAGACCCAACCCCATGCCGCCGTGGCGGCGGGTAAGATGGGATTGCACCTGAAAGAAGCGGTCAAAAATATGAGGCAGATCTTTGGCTGGAATACCGATGCCATCGTCGATGACCGTAATCTGTGCATAACCAGGTAGTTTTTCGACAGAGATCAGCACATGGCCATTTTCGTCGGTAAAGGACAGCGCGTTTGAAAGCAGGTTGTTGATCGCTACGCTAATTTTTTCTTCGTCGCCCGCAATAGATAAATCGGTGTCTGGCAACTGCATAGACAACTCGATCTTCTTCTGGCGGGCGGTTTCTTGAAAGGATGTAACCAGGCGAGAGACAACCTGGGTCAGGGATACTTGCTTGTGGCGCAGCCGGGCCGAGCCAGCCTGGATGCTGTTGACATTGGACATATCTTCGATCAGAGATTTCAAGCGCGAAGCATTGCGGATGATGATCTCCACCTGGCTTTTTTGGTGCTCATCCTGGATGAGCTCGTGCAGGAAGGTGGCGTGGCCCAAGATCAACCCCAGCGGCGTGCGCAGCTCGTGCGAGGCGATGGCGATGAAATTGGATTTCATTGTGTCAAGCTCTTGGGCCTCTTCGTAAGCGCGCTGCGTTTCTTCAAACAGCACGGTGCTCAGTGTGGCAACGGCTGCCTGGGATGCCAAAGTATCTAGAATTGTCAGATCTTCCTCGGTATAATGGGGGCTGCGCTTGTTGACCGCTTCCAGCACTCCAATGGTCTCGCCGCGGAAGATCAGCGGCACGGCCAGGATGGAATGGGTGACATAGCCCAGGGCACGTTCGACATCGCGAAAAATGCGTTGGTCTTGCTGGGCGTTGTGAAGAGAAACCGGTCTGGATTTTACATATACCCAGCCGGCCAGGCTTTTTTCGAGGGGAATGCGTATGTTTTTGAGCGCTTCTTTGTGCTGTTGTGGGCCAGCGGCGATGCGGAGAAGATTGGTCTCTTGTTCAAACACGAGAACGAATGTATACTGGCTTGTTGTAAGATCACAAGCGGCGTCAACAACGGATTGGAGCAAATGTTCAACATCCTCGGATTTGCCAAGGCTGCGGCAGATATCAATCAATTGTTCGAGACGCTGCGCACGCGTGTTAGCGGCAGGTGGCATGTTCGATGCTCCGAGGGTCAACCTTTGGGAATTATAGCACAGACAGTCGGGGTGTGTGTCAATGACGCGCACCAGATCAGTTAATATCACTAAAAAGGAGAATCCTGTGAGTAACAAAAAGAAAGTTCGCGTAGCCATTATTGGCGTGGGGAATTGCGCTTCATCGCTGGTGCAGGGGGTGCATTTTTACAAAGATACGCCGGATGACGCAACAGTGCCTGGGTTGATGCATGTGAACCTGGGTGGGTATCACATCCGTGATATCGAATTTACAGCAGCTTTTGACGTTGTCAAAACAAAAGTAGGGTTGGACCTTTCGGAGGCGATCTATGCCTACCCGAATAATACCTTCAAGTTTGCTGATGTGCCTCACCTGGGAGTACCTGTTTGGCGTGGTATGACCCATGATGGCCTGGGTAAATACTTAAGCGAGGTGGTGGAGAAGGCGCCTGGCCCCACGGCGGATATCATTGGTATCTTGCGGGATACAAAAACGGATGTGGTGGTCAATTACCTGCCGGTTGGTTCGGAGATGGCAACCAAATGGTATGTAGAGCAAATTCTGGAGGCCGGCTGCGCGTTTGTGAACGCGATCCCGGTGTTTATCTCCAGTTCTGAGTATTGGTCCAAGCGGTTTCAGGAGCGCAAACTCCCGATCATTGGCGATGACATCAAGAGCCAGGTTGGGGCAACCATTTTGCACCGGGTGCTGACCAGCCTGTTTGTTGATCGGGGGGTGAGATTGGACCGCACCTATCAGTTGAATTTTGGCGGCAACACGGATTTCTTGAACATGCTCGAGCGCGAACGGCTTGAGTCGAAGAAAATCTCCAAGACCGGCGCGGTGACCAGCATGCTGCCTTATAAATTGGCAGAGAGCGATATTCACGTTGGGCCAAGCGACTACGTCCCCTGGCTGACCGACCGCAAATGGTGCTACGTGCGCATGGAAGGCACCACGTTTGGGAATGTGCCTTTGAATTTGGAGGCCAAGCTGGAAGTGTGGGACTCTCCGAATTCAGCGGGTGTGATTATTGATGCCGTGCGCTGTGCGAAGCTGGCTTTGGATCGCGGCTTGAGCGGCCCGATCATTGCCCCCGCCTCGTATTTCATGAAAACGCCTCCAAAGCAGTTCAAAGATGATCTGGCGCGCGAGATGACAGAGGCGTTTATCCGGGGCGAGGTGGTATAATTACCCACCCGTAATACTATTCTAGACCGCACTGGTCAATCGTAGGAGTAGGAACTATGTCTGGACATTCACATTGGGCAACAATTCGGCGTAAGAAAGGTGCTGCCGACGCCAAGCGCGGACAGGTATTTACTAGGCTGGCGCGTGAGATCGCGCTGGCTGCACGAGACGGCGGCGGCGACGCGGATAGCAATATCCGGCTGGCGCTGGCAATTGACCGCGCAAGGTCGCAGAATATGCCCAAAGATAACATCGAGCGCGCTATCAAACGCGGCACCGGTGAAGGCAAAGATGGCAATGCACTCGAGCAGGTGTTTTACGAGGGCTACGCCAACCATGGTGTGGCATTGATGATCGAGGTGATCACAGATAACCGCAACCGGACGGTGGCAGAAGTGCGGCATATGCTGTCGAAGAATAACGGTAGCATGGCAGATGCTGGCTCGGTATCCTGGCAGTTCAACCGGGTGGCTTATTTCTCCTTCCCGCCAGAAGGCCTTGATTCCGATAAGGTACTTGAACTAGCGATCGAGGCTGGAGCAGACGATGTTGTCTTCGATGATGAAGCCATTGAGATCTTCGCTCCACTTGAGGCCTTCAAGGAAGTATCGATCAGCTTGAACAAAGCCGGCATCCACCCTGAAGAAGCCAAAGTGCGCTATATGCCCACGAATGAACTGGAGCTGGGTGTAGATGAGACTGTTCAGGTGATGCGGACAATTGAGGGCCTGGAAGAGCTGGACGATGTGCAGGATGTCTTCTCCAACTTGAGCGTCTCGGACGAAGCCATCGCGCGCATGGAACAAGAAGAATAAGCAAATTGTCCGATGATCGTTCTTGGGATTGACCCTGGAACAGCTACAACCGGCTACGGTCTGGTTCAAGAGACTGCCGACGGCGGTTTACAGGCTGTGGCTTATGGAGTTTTCCTGACGCGACCAGACATTCCCATGCCTGAACGCCTTCTGGAACTTCATCACCTCCTTGGCGAGATCATACTTCTCCACCGCCCCCAAGCCGGGGCGGTGGAGAAGTTGTTTTTTCAACGCAACGTGCGCACGGCAATCAGCGTGGGGCAGGCTCGCGGGGTCATTTTGCTGGGGCTGGCTGAAATGAATGTGCCTGTGGCTGAGTACACGCCCACTGAAGTGAAGCAAGCGGTGACGGGCTATGGTGGGGCAGATAAAGCCCAGGTGCAGCAGATGGTGAAGGCGATCCTGGGTCTGGAAGATATCCCGCGACCTGATGATGCGGCGGATGCTTTGGCGATTGCGATTTGCCATATCCATAGTCATTTATTCCGGCGCGATCAGATGAGCGACGAAGATACCTCCTCTTTGAGTGAAGGCAGGTGATGGATGCCTATTGAAATCAAGTTGCTTTCTTCTCCTGGCTGGGAAGATTATGAACTGGTAGACAGCGGCAATGGGGCGAAGCTGGAACGTTTTGGTCCCTATACGTTTGCCCGCCCCGACCACCAGGCAGTGTGGCGCCCTGCGAAAACCGAAAAGGTTTGGGGGGCGGCGCATGGGATTTTCCACCCTACCGGGGAAGAGAGCGGCGGGCGCTGGGAGTTCAAAAAGCCGGTTCCGGCAGCGTGGCAGATGCACTATAAGGGGTTAGCCCTTTGGGCGCGCACGGGCGGCTCGCGTCACCTGGGTATATTCCCAGAGCAGGCTGCTCACTGGGATTGGATCGAAGGGCAGGTTCGGGCGGCGCAGCAACCCGTGCGGGTGCTCAACCTTTTTGGGTACACCGGGGTGGCAACCCTGGCGGCCGCCCGGGCGGGCGCTCAGGTGACCCATGTGGATGCCTCGAAGAAAACCGTGGCGCAGGCGCGCGAGAACCAGGCTCTTTCGGGGTTGGATGATCGCCCCATCCGCTGGATTGTGGACGACGCGCTCAAGTTCATCCGCCGAGAGGCGCGCCGGAATGCGTTCTACGAGGGGCTGATCCTGGATCCGCCAAAGTTTGGGCGCGGGCCCAAGGGGGAGGTCTGGGAATTGTTTGAGGCGCTCCCATCCTTGCTAGATGAGTGCCGGGCGATACTCTCGAAATCGCTCAAGTTTGTGGTATTTACCGCCTATGCTATTCGCGCCTCTGCGCTGACCATTCACTATGCGCTGGATGAGATGGTGTCTGATCGGCGCGGCAATCAGGAAACGGGGGAGTTGGTTACTGTGGAGCGAAGTGCAGGCAGGATGCTTTCCAACGCCATCTATACCCGTTGGGCAAACGAAGCTGCGGGAGAGCAGGAGTAAAAAGATGATATCGATGTTGACAGGCAAGGTGGTTGCGCTAGAACCGGGCTGCATTGTTCTGGATGTGGGCGGGGTGGGTTTTTGTGTTCATCTCGCGGCGACCTACCGAGAACGGCTGCCGGTGGGTGATGTGGTGACGATATTTGCCCGCTTGGTCGTGCGCCAGGAGGCCTTAACCCTGTATGGTTTTGAAACCCAGGAAAGTCGGGAATTTTTCGACCTGCTGCTGGGTGTGAGCGGGATTGGCCCGCGCCTGGCGCTATCTGTGCTGTCAACATTATCAACAGATGCGATCCGCCGGGCGGTGTTCCATGAGCAGGTAGATGTTTTTAGCCGCGTGCCGGGCATTGGAAAAAAGAACGCGCAGAAGATCCTGCTTCATTTGCAAGATCGGCTGCCCTCGGTAGATGGCCTGGCTCCGGCTGCGACGATGAGCGATGTGGATACTGAGGTGTTGGGCGCCTTAACCACTCTGGGATACAGCGTGGTAGAAGCGCAGGCTGCGCTGCAATATATCCCTCGCGACGCGGCTCAAGATGTGGAGACGCGGCTGCGCCTGGCCCTGCAGTACTTCACCAGCCCTTAGCGCCAATCCAGGGCTGCTTTGACAGCCTCGAAGGTATTGATCACGCCGTAGCCCACCGCAGTGCTGGGGGTGCTGGCCGCGCCTGGGCAATTGGGCAGTGTTCCGGTAAAGGGGTCAGCCGTCAGGATGATGATCTGCTCGGTGGCCTCGATGTTGCCGATCAGAGCGGGGTTGGCTGACCACATCAGCGCGACCAGGCCTACCACATGCGGTCCAGCCATGGATGTACCGCTGTTCGCCCCATAGGTGCTGCCGGGTAGGCTGGAATAGATATCCACGCCGGGGGCCACAATATCGGGCTTGGCGCGCTGGCTGCCATCGGATGTGACCGGGCCAATGCTGCTGAAATAAGCCAGTTGCCCAACCCTATCAATTGCACCAACCGAAAAGGCCTCGTCATAGATGGCCGGCGGCGTGTTCAGCGAGTTGCAAGCGGGGCCGTCGTTCCCGGCGGAGACGACAACGAATATCCCCGCCAGGCGCAGGTTGCGGATGCCATCGAGCAGGGATGTGGCGTCGCAGCCTTCGATTTCGGGGCAGCCCCAGGAGTTATTGATCACGTGGGCGCCCAGCGATGGGTCGCCGTCTCGCAGTGGGTCACCGTTTTGGGGAAAAGGCGCCAGCATGAACTGCATACAATCCAGGTAGAGAGCCGGATTGCCCAGGTTACGCGCCAGGTTTACACAACCATACCAGGTGGCCCCAGGGGCGACCCCGGTGTTTTTTCCCAGGATTGTTCCCAGGGTGTGTGTGCCGTGACCGCCAATGTCTGTAGGCTGCGTGGTGTGATACCAGGGATCGAACCAGTTGTAATCGTTTTGACCGCCTCGGCCGCGGTAAGAATCCACCAACTGCGGGTGAGTGCCCTGCGCGCCGCTATCGGATTGACCAACGACGATGCCTTCCCCGGTGATGCCCAACTCTTGCCACACCCGGTCTGCGCCGATCAGGGTGAGGTTCCAGGGGATATCGCCCGGTGTGTCACCGTACCCGGTACCCTCAGGGGGAATAGCCGGGAGAGGCCGGAGCCAGGGGTTGTCCAACACACGGTCAACATCTGGGCGGGTGAGTAGCCAGAGATGGATGAACACATTCCCCTTGACCTGGATGGCATTGACCAGGTAGTAGGATGTGTAATCCAACCCTAGGCGGTCAAACGTCTGGCGCAGGTCGGCCTGAGTAGCGTCGGAGTGGGCAACCAGGGTATCGTAGACATACTGCCGGCGCGCTGAATAATCTTGGATGTCGGCCGCCTGGCTTAGGTCGGCCTGGTCTTTCAAGACAATGAACATGCCTTCGCCGTATAAGCCGGGTTGGCCAGCAACGAAATAGATAGCGATGCCGCCGGCGCAGACCGCCAGCAGGATGCCCGCCCACAGAATTGTTCTCGAGGCCGGGCGTGGTTTTTGCTCCATCGTCTCTTGTGGATTGTGCCAAGCCTCCCAGATCTTGGTGAGGAGTATGCAAGCTCCTACCAGCCCGGCAACCGCTGTTGAAGCCAGTGTAGCATAGAAGGCCCAGGAAAGGGTTTCGCCTGCGGAGGCAGTGATCACCAGATATAGCTCATCTGGATCGATCAGGGAGAAGGGTGCGGCAAGAGAAAGACCAATCAGTAATGCAACCGACTGCCAGGATGATCTGTGCTGTTGATCGGCAGCGCCGATCAGGCTAGAAGCAGCCCAGCCGAGGGCTGAAATGCAGAAGATGAGGAGCATTTGCATTGCACCGAAGGGAAAGCCGGTGCCAGCAGTGAACAGGATCAGGGTTGTGCTGATTGAGAAACCTTCGATGATAAACAGGAGTAATTTTCCTGAAAGGGCGCGGCGCAAAGGGCGCGAGAGAAAAAGGTCAACCGTTAGTGCTGCTGCCAAACCCAAAACCAGCGCGGCCAGTGTTTGCAAGATCGTTTCTAGAACGGAACCAAGCGCTCCCCAGGCCAGCCAGGGGTAGGCGAACAGGGCCGATAGGATGAGTGCCTGGAGGATGGATTGAGGTAATGGCCGGGAAAGTTTGGGGGCCTGAACTTGTTGGGGATGGCGTTTTTGTAGCACCCTGGCAACAGCCAGGAGCAGAACGGTGTAGATGCCTCCTATGGTGATATGGGCGAGAGCATGGGTTTGTGCGGCGCTGAAATCCGTGAGGCGGGTTATTGCCAAACCGACCCCGAGGGTGGCTGCCAGCAGCCAGGTTTGAAAAACGGCCCGGCATACGGGCTGCTTCACAAATATAGCCAGGGGCAGGAGCACAATCAGCAGCAGGGCACCCTGGATGATGGAGAAGAGGGTGTAGACAGCGCTGGGAATGGTGGTGAACATTCCAGATATGAGATACTGCGTTCCGAGTTGGCCGGTTGTGACCAGTATCACCCAGATGCTGGTCAACAGGATGATGAGAAGATCAAAAAAACTGACTCTATGTTGCTTTGGGGTTTGGGTGGAGATTTGTGAGCCTGGTGTGTGCATGTGATCATTTCCTGCATTTGCTAATACAATGGCGCCATTTATGGTGTGTGGTTAAGTCTAGTGCTGCATCTGCTTGAGTTTAACCCAGTTATAAAGCAGCGTCAATCCGATCATTCAGTTATAATCTAGCTACCTGACACTTTAAAAA
>DIXA01000059.1 GCA_002428565.1 Anaerolineales bacterium UBA6092
TGGCAGGCGCTGCCGCCCGCCCCGCAGTTGGCGCGCTGCATCTTTGAGCATATCTATTTCTCCCGCCCCGATTCGTTCTGGGACGGGCTGAACGTGCACCAGGTGCGCCAGCGCCTGGGGCGACAGTTGGCCCTTGAAATGCCCACCCCCGCCGACGTGGTCATCCCTGTGCCCGATTCATCCATTCCCGCCGCCATCGGCTACGCCGTCCAGGCGGGCATCCCCTATAACGACGGCTTCATCAAAAACCGCTACATTGGGCGCACCTTCATCGAGCCAACCGACTCGCTGCGCAAGCAGGGCGTGGCGCTCAAGTTCAATGTCATCGAGGAGAACGTGTGCGGCAAGCGCCTGGTGGTGGTGGATGACAGCATCGTGCGCGGCAATACCTCCGGGCCGCTGCTGCGTCTGCTGCGGGATGCCGGGGCCAGCGAAATTCACCTGCGCATCACCTGCCCGCCCATCCGCCACCCCTGTTTCATGGGCGTGGACATGGGCACGTATCAGGATTTGATCGCCTATCATGCCAGCGTGGAGCAGATCCGGGAGCATATCGGCTGCGATTCGCTGCACTACCTCTCGCTGGAAGGCATGATGCAGGCCATTGGCCGCAGCTCGGGGTACTGCCAGGCCTGTTTCACCGGCGAGTACCCCCTGCCGGTGCAGCATGAGAGCGTCAAAACGGGATTTGAGAAATCGTTTGGGTAAATTGTAGTAACGATTCAATCGTTACATGGCGACTGAAGTCGCCACTACGAGGGTAGAAAGTACGTTTTTGAGGGAGGGTCTGATGAGAGTGCTGATCATTGGTTCTGGCGGGCGCGAGCATGCCCTGGCCTGGAAGGTGCGCCAATCGCCGCGCCTGAAAAAATTGTGGATTGCGCCGGGCAATGCCGGCACCGCCGCCCTGGGCGAGAACCTGCCCCTGCCCGCCGAGGATGCCCCAGCGCTGGCGGCCTTTGCCCGCCAAAACGGCGTGGACCTGGTCATCATCGGCCCCGAAGCGCCGCTGGCTGCTGGGCTGGCCGATGCGCTGCGCGCCGCGGGCTTGCGCGTCTTCGGCCCCTCGGGGGCCGCCGCGCAGATCGAGGCCTCCAAGGCCTTTGCCAAGCAGTTTATGGCCCGCCACAACATCCCCACCGCCCGCTTTGCCCTCTTTGACGATTATCAGGCCGCCTGCGCTCACCTGCGCCAGGCGGATTACCCGGTAGTGATCAAGGCCTCCGGGCTGGCGGCGGGCAAGGGCGTGATCCTGCCGGAGCGGCAGGCCCAGGCCGAGCAGGCGCTGCGGGCGATTTTGCTGGAGGGGGCTTTCGGCGCGGCCGGGGCGCAGGTGGTGATCGAGGAGCGCCTGAGCGGCCCGGAGGTCTCGCTGATGGCCTTCACCGATGGGCATGTGCTGCGTCCCATGCCCCCCGCCCAGGATCACAAACGCCTGCTGGATGGCGACGCTGGGCCCAACACCGGCGGCATGGGTGCCTATGCCCCGGCAGAGGTGGTCTGCCCGCCGGCCCTGGCGCGCCAGATCGTGGCGGAGGTGTTACAGCCCGCCGTGAACGGCCTGCGCCTGGAGGGCATGCCTTTTGTGGGTGTGCTCTACGCCGGCATGATGCTCACCCCGCAGGGGCCGCGCCTGCTGGAGTTCAACTGCCGCTTTGGCGACCCGGAGACCCAGGCCGTGCTGCCCCTGCTCGATTCAGACTTGCTGCACGTGATGGATGCCTGTATCGATGGGCGGCTGGCAGAGATGGATGTGCGCTGGAAGGCCGAGGCGGCGGCCTGTGTGGTGCTGGCCTCGGCGGGCTACCCGGGCAAAACCGCCGCGGGTGTGCCCATCTCTGGCCTGGATGCGCCCCTGGAAGATGCTGTGATCTTCCACGCCGGGACGAAGTTATTGGATGGGCAGGTGCTCAGCGCGGGCGGGCGCGTGCTGGGTGTCACCGGGTTGGGGGCCGACCTGCGCCAGGCGCTCGACCGGGCTTACGCCGCGGTGACACAGGTGCATTTTGAGGGGGCGCAGTACCGCAGGGATATCGGCGCGGCCGGGCTGGCTGCGGCTGCCTCCACAGCCTACGCGGCGGCGGGTGTCTCCATCGATGCCGGCAACCGCGCCGTGAACCTGATGCGCCAGGCGGTGCAGTCCACCTATGGGCCGCAGGTGCTGGCAGGCATTGGGGCGTTTGGCGGGCTGTACGATGCGGCTGAGTTGCAAACCATGCGCGCCCCGGTGCTGGTGGCCTCCACCGATGGGGTGGGCACCAAGGTGAAACTGGCCGCCCAGGCCGGGCGCTACGCCTCGGTGGGGCAGGATATCGTCAATCACTGCGTGGACGATATCCTGGTGCAGGGGGCCAGGCCGCTCTTCTTCCTGGATTATTTCGCCACCTCGCGTTTGCAGCCCGAAGTGGTGGCGGAGATCGTCGGCGGCATGGCGGCAGCCTGCCGGGATGCCGGCTGCGCCCTGCTCGGCGGCGAGACCGCCGAAATGCCCGGCGTGTATGCCGCAGGTGAGTTTGATGTGGCGGGCACCATTGTGGGCCTGGTGGAGCGGGAGCGCGTCTTGCCCCGTTCTGACCTGGCCGCGGGCGACCTGCTCATTGGCCTGGCTTCCTCCGGGCCGCACACCAACGGCTATTCGCTCATCCGCCGCGTGTTTGCCGATGTGCCGCTGGAGACAGTCTTCCCCGAATTGGGCATCCCCCTGGGCGAGGCCCTGCTGGCTCCGCACCGCGCTTACCTGCGCCCGCTCTGGCCTTTGTTGAATGGGCCCGACCGCCCGCTGGTCAAGGCGCTGGCACACCTCACCGGCGGCGGCTTCATCGAGAACATCCCGCGCGTCCTGCCGCCTGGCCTGCGCGCTGAGATCCGCGCGGATGCCTGGCCCGTGCCGCCGCTGTTCCGCCTGATCCAGCAGCGCGGCGGGATCGACGCACAGGAGATGTACCGTGTCTTCAACATGGGCATCGGTATGCTGCTGGTGGTAAACGCCCAGGATGCCGCCGCTGTGCGGGCTGCTATCCCCGAGCAAACCTGGGAGATTGGCTGGCTGAGCGCGCGCAGTGATGACGGGGCGCGGGTGGTGCTGCATGGCGTACCGTGAGCCGCTCTGCCGCCTGGTGGTGCTGATCTCGGGCAACGGCTCGAACCTGCAGGCCATCCTGGATGCCTGCGCCGCGGGGGGCCTGCCGGCGCAGGTGGCGGCGGTGATCTCGGACAAAGCCGAGGCCTACGGCCTGGAGCGCGCCCGGCGGGTGGGCGTCCCGGCGCTGGTACTGCCCAAGCGCAAGGAACAGGATCGCCGCCTGTACGACGCCCAATTGGCTGAGCAGGTGGCGGCTTACCGGCCCGATTGGGTGGTGCTGGCGGGCTGGATGCGCCTGCTCAGTTCTGCCTTTTTGGAGCGCTTCCCCGGGCAGGTGGTCAACCTGCACCCGGCGCTGCCGGGCACATTCCCTGGCACGCATGCCATCCAGAGGGCGTGGGAGGCATCCCAGCGCGGCGAGATCACCCAGACCGGGGTGATGGTGCACCTGGTGCCGGACGAAGGCGTGGACAGCGGCCCCGTGCTGGCGCAGCAGGCCGTGCCGATCGAGGCGGGCGAGGCGCTGGAGACGCTGGAGGGGCGGGTGCATGCGCTGGAGCATGCTCTGTTGGTGAAAACACTTATAATATTATGCAATCAAATGGATAAAAAGTAAAATATATTACAAGAAATACCCCCAAGGAGGATTAGATGCCCAAAGCTATTCTGTCTGTGTACGATAAAACCGGCCTGCTGGATTTCGCCGCCGGCCTGCACGCCCTGGGCTGGACGCTGCTCGCCTCGGGCGGCACCGCCAAACTGCTGCATGCCAACGGCCTGCCCGCCACCGAGGTCTCGGATTACACCGGCTCGCCCGAGATCCTGGGCGGGCGCGTCAAAACGCTGCACCCGGCCATTCACGGCGGCCTGCTCGCCCGCCCCATCCCCGAGCACCTGGCGGAACTGCACGCCCTGGGCTGGGACTATATCGACCTGGTGGCGGTCAACCTGTACCCCTTCGAGCAGACCATCGCCCGTCCCGGCGTGAGCCTGGCTGACGCCGTCGAGAATATCGATATCGGCGGGGTGACCCTGATCCGCGCCGCGGCCAAGAACCACGAGCGCGTCACCCTGGCCTGCGACCCCGCCGATTACCCAACCGTGCTGGCGGAACTGCACGCCGGTGGCGTGACCCCCGCCACGCGCCTGCGCCTGGCGGTGAAGGGATTTGAACAGACCGCCCATTACGACACGGCCATCTCGGCCTACCTGGCTGGACAGGTATCGTAGTAACGACTTCAGTCGTTACCCCTGGCGACGAAAGTCGCTACTACGAGGAAAGAGTAACTATTTTTATAGGAGAACATGCTATGCCCGACAACGAATTGACTCTGCGCTACGGTTGCAACCCGCACCAGACCCCGGCGCGCGTGTATATCGAGAGCGGTGCCCTGCCCATCCAGGTGCTGAACGGCTCGCCCGGCTATATCAACCTGCTGGACGCGCTCAACTCCTGGCAGTTGGTCAAAGAGCTGCGCCAGGCGCTGAACCTGCCCGCGGCGGCCTCCTTCAAGCACGTCAGCCCCAGCGGTGCGGCGGTAGGATTGCCCCTCAGCGAGACGCTGCGCCAGGCCTATTTTGTCGGCGACCTGGAGCTTTCGCCGCTGGCCTCGGCTTACGCCCGCGCCCGCGGCGTGGACCGCCTGTGCTCGTTTGGCGATTGGGTGGCTCTGAGCGATCCGGTGGATGCCAGCACCGCCCGCCTGCTCAGCCGCGAGGTCTCGGATGGGGTCATCGCCCCATCCTACGAGCCCGAAGCGCTGGAGATCCTGCGCAGCAAGAAGGATGCCCGCTATGTGGTGCTGGCGATGGACCCGGACTATGAGCCTGAGCCCACCGAGCGCCGCCAGGTTTACGGCATCACCCTGGAGCAGCGGCGCAACGACCGCCGGGTGAGCGCGCAGGATTTCGGCAATATCGTCACCCAGAACAAGCATCTGCCCGAGAGCGCCGTGCGCGACAGCATCGTTGCCTGGATCACGCTCAAGTACACCCAATCCAATTCGGTGTGTTACGCTGTGGATGGGCAGGTGATCGGCGTGGGGGCGGGACAGCAATCCCGCATCCACTGCACCCGCCTGGCCGGCGACAAAGCTGATCTGTGGCGGCTGCGCCAGCATCCGGCGGTGTTGGGGCTGAAGTTCAAGCCCGAGGTGCGCCGCCCCGAGCGCGATAACGCCATTGACCTGTACCTGCGCGAGGATGTCACCCCGGCTGAGCGCCAGGGCTGGGACGCGCTCTTCGAGACGCCGCCGCCGCTGCTCACCGTACAGGAAAGGCGGCAGTGGCTGGATGGCATGAGCGAGGTGGTGCTGGGCTCGGATGCCTTCTTCCCCTTCCGCGATTCCATCGACCGGGCCGCCCTCAGCGGTGTGCGCACCGTGATCCAGCCGGGCGGCTCCAACCGCGACGATATTGTTATCGAAGCCTGCGATCAGTACGGCATGCTGATGGCCTTCACCGGCCTGCGTCTGTTCCACCATTAGGATATTCGGTGATAATCTTCACGCTCGTATTGTAGTAACGATTTCAATCGTTACACATAGCGACTGAAGTCGCTACTACGAGGAAAGAATGTTTTTTCAGAGGAGGAAAAATGAACGAAGAATTATTCAATGCCTTTGAAGCCCTGACCTTCGACGACGTGCTCATCGTGCCGGGCTATACCGAGGTGCTGCCCAGCCAGACCGAGGTCAGCGCCCAACTGACGCCGGGCATCCGCCTGAACATTCCGCTGATGTCGGCGGCGATGGATACCGTGACCGAGGCGCGCCTGGCGATCGCCCTGGCGCGCGAGGGCGGCATCGGCATCCTCCACCGCAACCTGCCGCCGCAGGCCCAGGCCGCCGAGGTGGAAAAGGTGAAGCGCTCGCAGTCCGGCATGATCGTTGAGCCGATCACGCTGCACCCCGACGCCACCCTGCGCCAGGCCGAGCAGATCATGTCCACCTACCACATCAGCGGCGTGCCCATCACCGACGAGACGGGCCGCCTGCTGGGCATCCTCACCAACCGGGATGTGCGCTTTGTGGAGGCCGGGGATTACGATCTGCCGGTCAGCCGCTTCATGACCCCTCAGCCGCTGGTGACTGCCCCGGTGGGCATCACCCTGGAGGATGCCAAGCGCTTGCTGCAAAAGCACAAGATCGAGAAGCTGCCCCTGGTGAACGAGGCCGGGGTGATTAAAGGCCTGATCACGGTCAAAGATATCCAAAAGGCGCGCGATTTTCCCAACGCGGCCAAGGATGGGCAGGGCCGCCTGCTGGTGGGCGCGGCGGTAGGCGTGGGCGCCGACCTGGAAGAGCGCGCCCAACTGCTGGTGGACGAGGAGGTGGACGTGCTGGTGGTGGATACCGCCCACGGCCACTCAGCGGGGGTGATCCGCGCCGTGGAGCGTGTGCACCAGCATTGGCCCGACCTGCCGGTCATCGCCGGGAACGTGGTCACCGCGGAGGGCGTGGAAGCGCTGGCCAAGGCCGGGGCGCAGGCGGTCAAGGTGGGCGTGGGCGCTGGCTCGATCTGCACCACACGCGTCATCTCGGGGGCGGGCATGCCGCAGGTTTCAGCGGTGTATGAATGCGCCCGGGCGGCGCGCCGCCTGGGCCTGCCGCTGATCGCCGATGGCGGCGTGAAGTACAGCGGCGACATCGTCAAGGCCATCGTCGCCGGTGCGGACGTGGTCATGCTGGGCAGCCTGCTGGCCGGGTTGGACGAATCGCCGGGCGAGGTGGTGCTGTATGAGGGCCGCCGCTTCAAGGAGTACCGCGGCATGGGCAGCCTGGGCGCTTTGCAGGGCTATGGCCGCGACCGCTACGGCTCAGGTCAGGGCGGCGGCAAGCTGGTGCCGGAGGGCATCGAGGGCCGCGTGGCCTACAAAGGCCCGCTGCACGAATACGTCTATCAACTGGTGGGCGGGCTGCGCTCGGGCATGGGCTATGCCGGGGCCGCCACGCTGGAGGATCTGCGCACCCAGGCCAAACTGGTGCGCATCACCAACGCCGGGCTGATCGAGAGCCACCCGCACGATATCATCATCACCAAGGAAGCGCCGAATTATCAGGTGAGTCAATAGATTGTCTCCATCCCCCCAGCGATGGGCGAAACGAGATGTTTTCGGGGGCTTTGCCCCCGAAAACATCTCGTTTCGCCAGAATCTCCCCGCCCCTTGAGGGGCGGGGGCAGGGGGTGGGGTGGAATCTAGTTGAACCGGTTTGCCAAATAGGGCGTATAAGAATCAGATAGATCTAAGCCGACCCCATTTGGAATAAGGAGGAGATATGTGCGCCAAAAGGTACGGGGTCTTGATTTTCTTCCTGCTGGTGTTCCTGGCGGTAGGCGGCACGGGGTGTGTATCTGTCGAAGAGACGGCGCCGGTGGTGCCGACCGCAACGCTGCAACCCACTGAGCCCAGCGTGCTGGAGCAGATCCGCCTGGCTGCTGCCGATGCGCCGCGCGAAATAGCACCATCTGTGGACGCGAATCTGCTCGATCAACAGGTGGCAGCCAACAACGATTTTGCCTTTGATCTGTACCAATCCCTGCGCCAGCAGGACGGCAACCTGGTCTATTCGCCTTACAGCATCTCCACCGCCCTGGCGATGGCTTATGCCGGGGCGCGCGGCGAGACCGAGGCCCAAATGAGCCGGGCGCTGCATTATGTGCTGCCGCAAGAGCAGCTCCACCCGGCCTTCAACCTGCTGGACCAGACCCTGACCGACCCGGGAGATGGCGATGACGACTTCCAACTCTCCGTCGCCAACTCATTGTGGGGGCAGGAGCAATACCCCTTCCTGCCCGATTTCCTCGACCTGCTGGCCCGCAACTATGGCGCGGGGATCCATCTGGTGGACTTCACCTCGGACGATAGCCGCGAGACGGCGCGCCAGGCGATCAATGCCTGGGTCAGCCAGCAAACTAACGCGCGCATCAAAAACTTGCTGGCAAAAGGAACGCTGACTGATGGAACCCGCCTGGTTCTGGTCAACGCCATTTATGCCAAAGGTGAGTGGGTGAACTCTTTTAATGATACGAGCCCTAACCCCTTTACTCTTCTCGATGAGCAACAGGTGGATGTGCCAACGATGTCGCGGCGGTCTAACACCTATTACTTCATAGGCGATGGCTGCCAGGCGGTTGTCCTGTCCTACAGGCCGTACTACCAGCACGGTCGGGCGGAAATGATCATCGTGATGCCTGACCCCGGTACATTTGCGGCGTTCGAGCAGGATTTTATTCAGGATGCTCTCGATCGCATCTTGAACGGGCTGGATTACGGCGATGTCGAGCTCTACCTGCCCAAGTTTGAATTTGGTTACAGCCTTGAGCTGCGCGACAGCCTGGTGGGTATGGGCATGCCAGAGGCTTTTGCTCCGTTTGATGCGGATTTCTCCGGCATGTACGACCGGAGCAACGCTCCTGGCAACCTGGCGATCTCCAATGTGGTGCATCAGGCCTTTGTGCTCGTGGATGAGGATGGCACCGAGGCTGCGGCAGCCACGGGTATTGTTATGACGCAAATAGTGGAGCTTGTGATAAGTCCAACCGAACCACCGCCGTTGGAAATCCATATCGACCACCCCTTCATCTTCCTCATCCGCGACCCGGCCACGGGCAGCATCCTGTTCATGGGCCGGGTGCTGGATCCGCGCGTGCCATAATTGAGAATTCTACCTCCCCCATCCCGGGTTTGGATGGGGGAGGGGTGTTGCAATCCCATTTTTGAAAATCTGTGGTTAAATATCCCAATGTCTTCCCGCCTGCCCCGCGCCTTCTTCGACCGCCCCACGCTGGAGGTGGCGCGCGCCCTGCTGGGGATGCGCCTGGTGCGCCTGGACGATGGGCAGCGCCTCTCCGGCCTCATCACCGAGACGGAGGCCTACATCGGCCAGGATGACCTGGGCTGCCACGCCAGCGCCGGGCGCACCCGCCGCAACGCGGCCATGTTCGGCCCGCCGGGGCATGCCTACGTCTACTTCACCTACGGCATGCACTGGATGCTGAACTTCGTCACCCAGGCGGAGGGCTTCCCGGCGGCGGTGCTGATCCGCGCCCTCCAGCCGCTCGAAGGGCTGGAGATCATCGCCTCCCGGCGTGCCCCGCGCCCGCCCAAACTGTGGACGGATGGCCCGGGCAAGATCTGTCAGGCGCTGGGCATCGACAAGGCCCTCAACGGCGCCGATCTGTGCGACCCGCAGGCGGCTCTATTCGTGGAGACCGGGCAGGCAGTTTTGGATTCGAGCGTGACCATTGGGCCGCGCGTGGGTTTAAACAGTGTACCGGAACCGTGGAAGAGTATCCCCTGGCGGTTTCGGGTAAAGGAGTCCGCATGACTTATCGTTCGATCGTTCTCGTCAAGCAGGTGCCCGATACGCGTCACGTCACCGGCGAGGTGATGACCGCCGACGGCACGATGAACCGCAGCGCCCTGCCAGCTATCTTCAACCCCGAAGATCTGCATGCCCTGGAAATGGCTCTGCAGGTGAAGGAGCAGTACGGCGGCACGGTCACCGTGCTGACCATGGGCCCCTTGCAGGCTACCGAGACGCTGCGCCAGGCGCTCTACCGCGGCGCCGATCAGGTCATCCTGGTCAGCGACCGCAAGTTCGCCGGGGCCGATACACAGGCCACCTCCTACACGCTCAAGTGCGCCATTGACAGGCTGGGCGCCTTCGACCTGGTGTTCTGCGGGCGGCAGGCTATCGACGGCGATACCGCCCAGGTGGGGCCGCAGGTGGCGGAGAAGCTGGGCGTGCCCCAGATCACCTACGCCGAATCAATCCTCAGCCTGGCGGACGGCGAGATCGTGGTGCAGCGCGCTTTCGAGCGCGGCACGGAGATCGTGCAGTGCACCCTGCCCTGCCTGCTCACCGTCACCGCCAGTGCCAACCAGCCGCGCCCGCCATCGGTGCGCCAGCGCATTGCCTGCAAAGAGGCCGCCGCACCCGGCGAATACCCCGCCCTGCTGCAAAAATATCCCGCCTACGCCTCCGCCGAGGCGCTGGATGCAGACCTGGCTCGGCGCGGGCTGAAGATCCCCGTGTGGGGCGCCGCCGACCTGACCGTAGACGAGAGCCTGCTGGGATTGGGCGGTTCGCCCACCCAGGTACACAAAATCAACTTCGTGGTGCTCGAAACCACCGAGAGCAAAGAGATTCCGCCCACGCCGCAGGGCATCCACGGCCTGATCGAAGAATTGGTGCGGGAATACGTGATCGGTTAGAACCTATCCAAAAATTGGGGTGAGATGTGGGTGTTTGGCGGGGCTACGCCCCGCCAAACACCCACACCCCTATAATCTTCGGATAGATACTTAGGGCATGGGAGCAGAGATGACTGAGAAACGGGATGTTTGGGTTTTTATTGAGCAGGATGACGGGCAGATCGCCGAGGTCAGCCTGGAGTTGTTGGGCAAGGCGCGTGAGCTGGCTGGTACGCTGGGCAGCCAGGTGTGTGCGCTGCTCTTTGGGCATCAGGTGGCGCACCTGGCAGAGAGTCTGATCCAGCACGGCGCGGACGTGGTGCTGCTGGCAGACCACCCCGAATTGGAAATGTACCGCACCCTGCCCTACTGCCGCGTGGCAGCAGACCTGGTGCGCCAGCGCCAGCCGTACATCTTCCTGCTGGGCGCCAGCCCCAACGGGCGCGACCTGGCCCCGCGCATCGCCTCGGCGGTGCAGGCCGGGCTGACCGCCGATTGCACCGACTTGCAGATCGGCGATTACACGATCAAGAAAGAGAACCGCCTGTGCAAGGATCTGCTCTACCAGATCCGCCCGGCCTTTGGCGGCAACCTGATCGCCACCATCGTCAACCCCAACACGCGCCCGCAGATGGCCACCGTGCGCGAGGGCGTGATGCAGCCGCTGCCGCTCGACCCGGGGCGCACCGGCGTGGTGGAGCCGGTCACGCCGCATTTCGAGCCGGGAGATTTTGCCCTGTGCGTGCTCAGCCGCCAGGTGCGCCCCTCCAGCGTGCATTTGAAGGATGCCCCGGTGATCGTGGCGGGCGGGGCGGGCGTGGGCAGCGCCGAGGAGTTCGAGCTGGTGCGCCAACTGGCCAACCTGCTGGGCGGCGAGGTGGGCGCTTCGCGCGCCGCTGTGGATGCCGGGCTGATCTCGCGTGAGTACCAGGTGGGGCAGACGGGCACCACTGTGCGCCCGCGCCTGTACGTGGCGGCGGGCATTTCCGGGGCGGTGCAGCACCGCGCCGGCATGGACCAATCCAACAAGATCGTCGCCATCAACACCGACCCCGAAGCGCCCATCTTCCAGGTGGCGCATTATAAGATCGTCGGCGACCTGGGCAAGGTGCTGCCGCTGTTGATCCAGGCTTTGAAGGAAAAGTCTCGCTGAGGAAGGTTAGAGCATGGCTGAAAACTTCTTTTTAGATAACCCCGATTTGCAGTTCCGCTTGCAGCACTTGGACCTGAGCGAGATCGTTGAGATCAAAGAGCAGGGCTACCGCAACCACGCCCAGCACCCCGCCGCGCCGCGCTCCTATGCCGACGCGATGGAGAATTACCGCCTGGTGCTGGAGGTGCTGGGCGAGATCTGCGCCCAGGTGGTAGCCCCGCGCGCCGCCGAGGCCGATGAGCAGGGGGCGCAGTTCCATGATGGCCAGGTGGAGCACGCCGCCGCCACCCAGGATGCTCTGCGGGCGCTGCGCCAGGCCGGGCTGACCGGGGCCATGCTGCCCTGGCAGTACGGCGGGCTGAACCTGCCCGAGACGATCTACCAGATGATGATGGAACTGGTGGCGCGCGCCGAGCCCGGTCTGATGACCATCATCGGCTTGCAGGAGACCTCCTCGGCGATCAACGAGTTTGCCGACGAAGACACCAAAGCCCGCCTCTTGCCGCGCTTTGCCCGCGGCGAGCTTACCGGGGCGATGGTGCTGACCGAGCCGGACGCCGGCTCGGACCTGGGCTCGGTGCAGACCAAGGCCGTGCTGGATGAGGCCAGCGGTCAATGGCATCTCAGCGGGGTCAAGCGTTTCATCACCAACGGCTGTGCGGATGTGCACCTGGTGCTGGCGCGCAGCGAGGAAGGCTCCGCCGACGCCCGCGGCCTGTCGATGTTTGTGGTAGAACGGGATGAGACGGTGCGCATCCGCCGCATCGAGAACAAGATGGGCATCCACGCTTCACCCACCTGCGAGGTGCAGTATACGAATACCCCTGCCATCCTGGTGGGCAAGCGCCGCTACGGCCTGATGCGCTATGCCATGGCATTGATGAACGGGGCGCGCCTGGCAGTGGGGGCGCAGGCGGTGGGCATCGCTGAGGCGGCTTACCGCGAGGCCGCCACCTACGCCAGCCAGCGCGTGCAGTTCAAGCAGCCCATCGCCGCTCTGCCAGCCGTGGGGCGCATCCTGCTTGGCATGCGCGGCGAGATCGAGGCCGCCCGGGCGCTGCTGGCTGAGACCGGCTATTGGGTGGACAGCCTGAAGGCTTACGAGCAGCGCCTTGCCGAAAGCGAGATGCCCGACCCATCTCTGCGGCAGCGCCAAAAGCAGGCCGCTAACCTGGCGGAAACGCTCACCCCGTTGAGCAAATTCTACGCCACCGAGATGGGCAACCGGGTTTGCTACCAGGCCATGCAGATCCACGGCGGGGTGGGCTACATGCGCGAGTTCAACGTGGAGCGCCATTTCCGCGATGTGCGCGTCACCAATATCTACGAGGGCACCAGCCAGCTGCAGATCGTGGCTGCCACCGGCAAGCTGCTGGGGCATGCCCTGGACGAGCGCCTGGCGGCCTGGGCCGCGGCCGATTACGGCCCCGAACTGGCCCCCCTGCGCCAGTCGCTGGCCGAGGCCAATGCGCTCTTCTTGCAGGCCACGGATGTGCTCAAGCCGCAGCCGCGCCCGGTGATCGACTTTTACGCCGTGGACCTGGTGCAGATGGCGGCCTCTCTGGTGTGCGCCTGGCTGCTGCTGCAAGATGCGCGCCTGGATGAGCGCAAGCGCCTCCTGGCGCGGGCTTACCTGGCGGAATACCTGCCGCACATCCACAGCGCCGGGCAGGCGCTGCTGGCGGCAGATGCCGCCGCGCTGGAGTTGTTGGCGTGATCTTATCCCCCCACCCCCGGCCCCGCCCCCCAGGGGGCGGGGAGAAAATGCCAGAAATTGGTTGCGTGGGGGTGCTTTGCACCCCCACGCAACCAATTTCTGGCGAAAATTCCCCCAACGGTAAGGGGGATGGGCGGTAGAGGCTGTTGCAGGTTTTAACGATAGGAGATGATGCGATGGAATTGTTATCTGGCAAAACGGCTTTGGTTTTTGGCGTGGCCAACGAGCGCAGCATCGCTTGGGGCATCGCCCAGGCCTTACACCAGCACGGCGCGACGCTGGGCTTCAGCTATGCCGGCGAGATGCTCGAGCGGCGCGTGCGCCCGCTGGCGGAAACGCTGGGCAGCACCTTCATCGAGCCCTGCGATGTGGGCAAGGATGAGGACATCCAGCGCGTGGCCGAGCGGGCCGCGCAGGCCTTTGGGCAGATCGACATCCTGGTGCATTCGATCGGCTTTGCCCGGGCCGAGGAGTTGGACGGCCCGTATTACAACACCACCCGCGAAGGCTTTCGCCTGGCGATGGATGTCAGCGTGTACTCGTTCACGGCTTTGGCGCGTGCCTTCCAGCCGCTGCTGCGCCCGGGCGGGGCGCTGCTGACGATGACCTACTACGGCGCCGAGAAAGTGGCCCCCAACTATAATGTGATGGGCGTAGCCAAGGCTGCATTGGAGGCCTCCGTGCGTTACCTGGCTTATGACCTCGGCCCGCGCGGCGTGCGCGTTAACGCCATCTCGGCCGGGCCTATCCGCACCCTGGCTTCGGCGGGTGTATCGGGCTTCAAGGATATGTACCGTCATTTCCACCGCCTGGCCCCGCTGCAGCAGAACGTTACCATTGAGGATATTGGCGGTACGGCAGTCTACCTGTGCTCGGACCTGTCTGCAAAGGTGACTGGCGAAGTGGTTTACGTCGATTCGGGGTACAATATCCTCGGATTCCCGATTCCACCCTGCGATTGAGAGGTGCTATGTTCCGTAAACGCAGCGAAGCAACCCCTACCGCCATCACCCCCGCCGCCAGCGCGGCCCCGGCATCCGAGCGCATCACCTCGGTGCTGAGCACCGGCATTGCCTGGAAGGGTCACCTGGGCGGCAGCGGCGGCGTGCGCGTGGAAGGCACCTTCGAGGGCGATATCAGCCTGCGCGGCCTGCTGGTGGTCGGCGAGACCGGGCGGGTGACCTGCGAGCACCTGCGCGCCAACACCGTGGTGGTGGCGGGCGTGGTGCGCGGCGATATCACCGCTGAGCGGCTGGAGATCCGCGCTTCGGGGCGCGTGTGGGGTAATGTGGTGGCGGCCTCGTTTTCCACCGAAGAGGGGGCTTTCCTGCGCGGGCAGATCACCATGGAGGAGAAGGTCGATCTTGGCATCGGCCCACTGCCCGAGGCCGGTCCGCCGCAGTTGCCGCCGGAGGAAGGGGCGCAGCCGCCTCCCCAATCAGAAGGCTAAAAAAAGAGCCTGCGTGTGGGTAGCCACACGCAGGCTCTTTTTTTTTATATTCCCATGGCACAGCCATCCGCGCGCGGATCGGAGCCGCCGCACAGCACCCCGCTGACGGGGTCGCGGCGGATGATCTGGCCGCGGCCGAAGAGCGCCCGGGCGTAACCGCCCACCATCTGCACGGAGTGGCCCATCTCGGCTAACTGCGCCAGCGTTTCCGCCGGGATGCCTTCTTCCAGGGCGGCCTTGCCGCCGGCGGTGCCATCCTCGATGCAGAAGCGCGGTCGGTCCAGTGCGGCTTGCGGATCCAGCCCGTCATCCGCCAGCCCCACCACCACCTGCATGTGACCCTGCGGCTGCATGAATCCGCCCATCACGCCGAAGGGGGCCACAAGCTGCGCCCGCTCGCCGTCATCGCGGGTGATCATGCCGGGGATGATGGTGTGGTAGGGGCGCTTGCCGGGTGCCAGGGCGTTGGGGTGGTTGGGGTCCAGGCTGAAGTTGTGGCCGCGGTTTTGCAGGCTGAAGCCCCATCCCGCCGGGACGATGCCCGTGCCAAAGCCCATATAGTTACTGTTAATGAAGGAGCACGCATTCCCATCGGCGTCTACGGTGCAGAAGTACACCGTGTCCGAGCCTGCCACCGGCGCGCCGCGGCGTTGATCCAATGTGGCCTTGTGCGGGTCGATCAATTTCCGCCGCGCGGCGGAATATTCTTTGGAGAGCAGCGTCTCCAGTGGGGCTGGGCTGAAGACCGGGTCGGCGGCATACCAGCGCGTATCGGCAAAAGCCAGGCGCATGGCCTCGATCAGCAGGTGCAGGCGCGCCGCCGAGAGCGGCGGCAGGGAGGCCAGGTCGTAGCCTTCCAGCAGGTTGAGCGCCAGCAGGGCGGCTAACCCCTGCCCGTTGGGCGGGCATTCCCACACGCGCAGGCCGCGATAGAGCGTTGAGATGGGCGCCTCCCAGGTGGAAGTGTGCGCCGCCAGGTCCGCGGCAGAGAGGCAGCCTCCCGCCTGCTGCACTACCCGCTCGATGGCCTCGGCGATGGGTCCCTGGTAGTAAGCCGCTTTGCCGCCCTCCGCCACCGCCCGCAGGGTGCGCGCCAACCCGGGGTTGCGGAAGATCTCGCCCGCTTGCGGGGCGCGCCCGCCGATGGTCAGCTCTTGCCCGCCGGGAGCCTGGGCGAGCTGCCTCTCGGCGCCGCGCGCCCAGAAATAGGCCGTGATTGGGGCCACCGGGAAGCCTTCTTCCGCCAGGCGCACTGCCGGGGCCAGCACCGCGGCCAGCGGCAGCCGCCCGTGGCGCTCGATCAGGTCGCACCAGCCGGCGCAGGCGCCGGGCACAGTGATGGTGTAGGGGTGGTAGGGGGGCAGGCCGCCATCCAGGCCCTCACGGCGCAGGCGCGCCAGCGTCAGCCCGGCAGGGGCGCGTCCCGAGCCGTTCAGCGCGCTCACCTGGCCGCGGGCGGCCTCGTAATACAGCGCAAAGCAGTCGCCGCCCAGGCCGGTGGAAGTCGGCTCGGTGACGTTGAGCGCCGCGGCGCAGGCCACGGCGGCATCGGCGGCATTACCGCCCTGGCGCAGAATCTCCAGCCCGGCAGATACTGCCAGCGGCTGCGAGGCTGCTACCATGCCGCCCCGGGCGTACACCGAGGATCGGCGGGATTGGAAACTCGTTTCAGGCTGCATAGGGTGTTCCTCTGAAAACAAACTTTTGGCCCCTGTAGTGACGACTTTAGTCGTCAGGGGTGACAACTGAAGTCGTTACTACGATACATTTGGGCGCATTTTCATACCTCTGATGGTGCGCTGTCAAGCAAATGGGAAACTCCTCAGGGTGCGGCCTCGCCGGTCAGCACCCGGATATCCGGCCATCCATAGGCCATCTCATGGATGTCTCGCCCAAAATCGGCGTTGTTTTCCCAGGGCTTTGTGCCAATCAGCGTGCCGCCTAGAGTTTCGTAAAATGCGCGCGCCGGATTGTCTGCCAAAACCCACAAGAAAAGCGAACGGCATCCCTGGTCAGCCAGAGTGCGGCTCACCGCAGCCACCAGCCCGCGGCCAATATTCTGCCCCTGGTGCGCCTTGCGCACATGCAGGGCGATTAGTTCGCTTTCATAGGGCGGCATCTCCTGCGATGGGGCGCCCAGGGCATAGCCGATCACCTCATCCGCTTCGGTCACAGCCACGTACAGCACGGTACCCGGCTCGTCCGCGGCTAGTAGGCGGCGCCAATCGCCCTCCTGCTCTTCGTAGGTGAAGTGATCCAGGTATTCCTGGGGAAAGATCGGTGCATAGGCCGTGCGGTAGCTGTCCACCTGCACCCTGGCGATCCCGGCACAGTCTTTGAGGTCGGCTTTGCGGATGTTCATGGTCAGCCTTTGAGGTATCTCATCCGCTCACCACCTCGATCCCGGCGCCCTCCACCACCTCGCCCACCACCCACAGCGGCTGCTCGATCTCGGCAGCATGCTGGAGCATCCGCTCCAGGCGCTCGGGCGGCACGGCCAGCAGCAAGCCGCCGCTGGTCTGCGGATCGAAGAGCAGCATGATGGAAGGTTCATCGATGCCAGGGGCAAAGCGCATCTGCGGTTCGAAAATGATGCGGTTATCGGATGCGCCGCCTGGAAAAACGAAATCCTCCGCCAGGCGGCGGGCGCCGCTGACAAAGGGGATGCGCGCAAAATCAAGGCGCAGCCCCACGCCCGAGGCTTCGGCCACCTCGGAGGCGTGCCCCAGCAAGCTGAAGCCGGTGATGTCGGTGCCGCCGCGCACGCCCGCCTCCAGGGCCAGCTCAGAGGCGGCCTTGTTCAGGCGTTTCATCCACGCCGTTACTTCTTCGGTCTCTTCAGGGGTGGCTATGCCGCGCTTGATGGCGGTGGTGGTGACGCCGAAACCGAGTGGTTTGCTCAATACCAGCACATCGCCGGGATGCGCCCCGCCTTTGGTGATGGTTTGAGCGGGGTTCACAAATCCCAGCACCACCAGCCCGTACTTAGGCTCCTGGTCTTGAATGGTGTGCCCGCCAGCGATGACCACGCCCGCCTGCCGGGCAGTTTCTGCGCCGCCGCGCAGGATCTCGCCCAGCAGCTCGGTGGGCAGCTGCGGCGGCAGGGCCGCCACGTTGAGCGCCAGGAAGGGCTTGCCGCCCATTGCGTACACGTCTGAGAGTGCGTTGGCCGCGGCGATAGCGCCGTAGTCGTAGGCATCATCCACCACCGGGGTGAAGAAGTCGGTTGTTGCCACCAGGGCGCGCGTATCGTCGATCCGCCAGACTGCGGCGTCGTCCGGCGAGCCCAGGCCCACCAGCAGGTCGGGGTAGGCGGTGGGGTCAAAAATGTTTTGTAGGGGGCGCAGAACCTGCGCCAGCGTATCCGCGTTGAGCTTGGACGCTCAACCCGCGCACGAAGAGAGCGTGGTCAGGCGGATCTGCCGCCCACTGGGAGAGGGTGCTGTCTGGCTCATATGGAAATCACCTAGAAAAACGAGTAAATGATTAATCCGGCCATTGTGGCCAGGGTGGCCAGGAAGCACAGGCTCGAGATGGCCAGCACGGCAATGGCCATGCCGCGATCGTGGTTGTCACGCAGCAGCAATACGGCTGCTGCCAACAGCCCGCCCAGGCTGATCAGCAAGCCGAAACCCACAATGACAAAGACAAGTAGACCAGTAGCTACCATAGCTATTCGGGTGCGAGGATGTTTCCCCCGCTGTCCAGCGAGGGCAGGGTCAGCAGGAAGGGATTGTCCGAGGGCACGAGCATCACCTGGATGCCCGGCGAGAGGCGCACAATGTACTGGTAGAGCAGCAGATCGGGGTTATCTTTGATGGCCTCTGCGATCAATTCCAGCGCCTCAGCTTCGGCGGTGGCGTTGATGACGCGCGCTTCGGCGTCGGCGGTGGCTGCGATCACCACGGCCTGGGCCTGGCCCTCCGCGGCGATCACGGCCGCATCGGCGGCGCCCTGGGCGGTCTGGCGCACCTGTTCGGCCTCTTGGATCTTCTGCTGCACCACGAAGACGGCCTGCTGCGCCTGCTGCTCGGCGATCTGCTTCTGTTCCACCGATGCGGCGTATTCGCTGGAGAAGGTGATGTTGCGCAGGATGAACTCCACCAGCACCAGCCCGTTCTCGCTCAACTTGGTTTCCATGGCGCTGTTAATAGCATCCGTCATTTCAAGGCGCTTGCTGCTGTACACCTCTTCCACGCCGTACTGCGAGACGGCATCGCGGATGATGCCGCGCGCCAGCGGGCGCACCAGGTCGTCGGCATAGCGGCTTTGCCACTCGATGTGCACCGTGACAACAGAGTTGGGGTTGATGGCGTAGATGACGGAGGCATCCACGTAGATCTCCTGCCCATCGGAGGTGCGGGCAGCCACCGAGTCATCGCCGACCCTTTGCCCTTCCGAGTCAGCGATCGACATGGTGTAGGTCTGGCGCGAGATGGGGTAATAAACCACGTATTCCAGCGCCGGCACGATCCAGTGCATGCCGGGCTGCAGGGCCTCGGTGCGGTAGCCATCAGGGGCCACCGCCGAGATGACCACGGCGCGCTGATCTGGCGGCACGAAGACCAGCCCCGCCGCCACGCCCGAAAGCAGGATGGCTGCCGCCAGGGCAATCAACACGATGGTGACGATGCCCTTGGTGCCTTGCCGGCGCGAGATGCGCATGCCCAGCAGCACCACCGAGCCAAAAAAGAGCAACCAGGCCAATACGGCCACTACTTGCAGAAAACTGGCAATGTTCATGAGAGTACCTCCTTTTGCTAGGCTTTGATTATACCCGTAAATACCCCCTACCCCCGGCCCCGCCCCCCAAGGGGCGGGGAGTTTGAGGCGAAATGAGATGTTTTCGGGGGCTTTGCCCCCGAAAACATCTCATTTCGCCAGATTTACCTGCCTGTGCTGATGGTAAAATACTCCCGTGGGTTGGGCGGGCGATATCGAGCGTACATCAAGGAGGCAAGATCAATGGATCAAAGCGTAGTGGAATTCCCTGAGGATAAGAAACTGCTCCAGCTGGCCGATGCCGCCAACTGGACGGCCAAACTGGCGTTAGTTGTGATTGCCACCTATGCTGGCCTGAAGCTCTACAATGATTTGTTTTATACGTTTAAAGGCTTTGACTTGGCGATGATTTTAAGTATGGGCGGATTCAATGTCCTGATCATGATTTTTCGCCTGTTTGATACGGTTATTTATGCCGTGTTTGTCTATGTGGTTTTACGCGGCATCGAAGAAGTGCTGTATTTGTTAATGGATATCCGTACCGCACTCCTGGAAGATGAGCCGGCCGCCGATGCTCAAACGGAAGGCGTAGACGATGTATCACAATGAGCGTTCGCTGTTGAAGATCGAGAAGTGGGCGCGCGGGTTGTCGTGGTACTTTGTTTTGTCGTTGGTTGTGCATCTTTTGATGTTGGGCTATGAAAGCGTGGATACGTGGTTGAACCCGGCGCTTCCGACCTGGGTAATATACACCGAAACATGGTACAAGTTATGGGTGCCTGTTTCCGGCGTCTTTAATCTCTTTATCCTGGTCATCTTCTGGTTCCTGCTGGTGGGCATTGCCAAAACCATCCGCTCCTTGCTGGCGCTCAAAGCCAGAGTCATGCCGGGGGAGGAAATTTTCCAAAATTGATGCGCAGCGGGCAATTTCGTCAAAAACGGGTTGTGTGCGGGCGCTTTGTGCCCGCACACAACCCGTTTTTGACAAGTACCCCCGCCCCTTGAGGGGCGGGGTAGGGAGTGGGGGAATATCGATTCACACCAGCAGGTAATCTCGGCTGATCTCGCCGCTGCTGAACAGGTTCAGGCTGGTGCTGGCAGTCTGCTCAAAGTCCCACAGGGTAACCTCCATGCCCCGAAAATCGAATACCGCGTTGCCGCGGTAGGCAGGACGCGGCTGCCAGCCCAACTCTGTCAGCGGCAGGCGCGCCTCCCAGGGCAGGGAGGCGCCGAAGGGCTGGCGCAGCACGGCCCGGCGGATGCCCAGGGCGCGGGCATGCGCCAGGTACGCGCGCATCTCACCGGCATTGGCCTCCGTCACCAGGCAGGAGAGCTTGACCGGGATGCGCGCCCCGCCCAGGATGGCTTCCAGGTCGGGCACGCCGGGCACGCCCATCATCTCTTGGTAAGTGGCGGGGTCGAAGGATGGCAGCGAGAGGCAGGCCCGGTCGAACTGGTTGAGCAAGTCCATCTGGCGCAGGGCCAGCCGTCCATTGGTGTGCAGCGAGAACTTCGTGCCGGGCGGCAGCTCCCAGCGCAGGCGCCTCAGCAGGCGGCTGGCGTGCCGGTACAGCAGCGGGTCGGTGTCCGTGCCGCTGAAAACCACCTGGCGGATGCCCTGCTCCGCGATGAGGCGGGTCAGCGCGTCCAGCCCGCGCGGCGGGTAGGTATCCAGGTTATCCTGGTTGCGGCGCGGATCCACCTGCCTGCCGATGCACAGCGGGCAGGCGGCGTTGCACCGCCCGGAGAAAAGGATATTGGCGAAATCAGTCATCTCCCATTTCTCATTTCCGCAAAACGGGTAGAATGCGTGGCTTTGCCACGCATTCTACCCGTTTTGCGGTTAATCCCCCTCCCCCGCAAGCGGGGCCCCCGCTTGCGGGGGAGGGGCCAGGGGTGGGGGCGTTTGCGCCGGCTGGCTCTCTTGCAGCCGGCGTACCTGGCTGATCACCTCCTGCGCGCAGTAAAACAGCGGCGAGAGGGCGTGCCGCCCGTAGCCCAGGTCTTGCTCATCTGCCTGGGTGATGTGTGGGCCGCCGAAGGTGAGAAGGATGAACTGCGCCTGTCCCGTCTGGGGCAGGGGATAACCTTCAACAGGGGGCAGGCCCTTGAGGAACCCCTCGGCGGCCTCCACCACGCGGCGGGAGGCGCGCGCCACGGGCAGCGCCTCGCCGCTGCCAATGATGCCGCCGCCGCTGCTGAAGTACAGGCTGGTGGTGCCATCGGCCAGGCAGACCAGTGTAATGATGCCCTGGTCATAGCCGGTTTCCATCAGCACGCCCCACACCATCGGTGCGGTGGGGGTGGGGAAGATGCCCGCCTCGTGGGGCTGGAGGCCCAGGATGAGGTTGCGCATGGTGGTGTAGATGGCGGCAGGTTCGGGCAGTAGGTTGGAAGAAGTGGTCATAGTTTTCCTCCTTGAATTCCGAAATTTGGTGATTGCAAGCGGCTTTGCCGCTTGCAATCACCAAATTTCGGAAGCTTCCCCTCCCCCAACGGGGGAGGGGCAGGGGTGGGGGCGATATTGAGCAGGTGCTGCTGCACCGCCCCGGCATAGAACAGGGCGATCACACCGTTATAGAGCGGCTCTCCGGCGGGGGTCAGGCGCAGCCCGCCGGGGGCGGCGTATTCCATATACCCGTTCTCCAGCACGAACTGCACCTCCGCCGGGAACATCTGCTCCAGCGTGCGGCCAAACTTGCGCCGGAAACTCTCCAGGTGGATCTCGCCAAAGTAGAAAGCCACCGAGATCATCTTGGCCGCGGCCGCCTCCGGTGAGAGGTGGTAGAGGTCCTGGATGGGCAGGCGGCCCTCCTGCAGCATGCGGCGGTAATGCTCCAGGCGCTTATCCGCCGCGCCGGCGTTGTACGCCAGCGTGACCTCAGAGAGTGACTGCGCCCCCAGCCCCAGGCCCAGGTAGGGCGTGCCGCGGATCACCCGCTCGGTGAGATAGTCGCTGGTACCCACGTCGCCGGGCAGGCGGCTGAAGGTGTTCTTGCCGGGCGTGCCGGCGTACCCCGCGGCGTGCAGCAGTTCGCTCGCCAGGGCATATTGGGCATGCACCTCGGCCCGCGTCACCTGCCCGGCCTGCCCTGCCAGGCGCGTGCCCTTGTAGCGCATGCGGTAGAGGGTGATGTAATCGGGGTTGAGTGAGATGGCATGCCGCAGGGTGGCCTCCACGCTTTGCAGGGGTTGGCCGGCAAAGCCATACATGATATCCACATTGAACTTCTCAAAGCCCGCCGTGCGGATATTCTCGGCGGCGGCCCGGTTATATGCCAGGGAGGTGGCGCTGCGGCCCATCTCGTTGAGCAGGCGCGGGCTGACGCTCTGCACGCCCATGCTGATGCGCCGGATGCCCAGGTCGAAATATGCGTTCAGCTTCTCCGGCTGCAGGGCAGCGATCTTGGGCGTGGTCTCGATGCTGATTGTGACGCTCTCGGGCAGGTGGAAGCAGCGCCGCGCCGCGGCCACCACGCGCTCGATCTGCGCCGGGTGCGGCAGGACCGGGGTGCCCCCGCCGATATCGAAGCCCACCAGCGTCTTGGCCTGGGTATCTGCCGCCTGCCGCCACAGCTCGAACTCGTCCAGCAGCAGGTCGAAGTAGGCGTCTTGCTCCTGGGCGTTCAGCGCCGGGTCGATCACGCAGTATTCGCAGTAGCCGCAGCGTGCCTCGCAGAAGGGCACGTGCACGTACAGTCCCAGGCGCTCAACGCCCTGCCAGGCCAGGGGGGCCTGCGCCTGCACCGAGGCATTAGGCAGGCGGTAGGGGCGCATGGTGGTCAGGTGACCGATGGGGTAAGCCGTGTTGGCCAGGTGGTGCAGCTTGAGCCCGGCGGCGAAAACATCGGCGGGGTCGGGGCGGGTCTGGTCGAGTGGGGCGGTAGGGTGCCAGTTCATGTGACCTCCTATAAGTGTTTAGGTTACACTTATAGTATAGTGTAAATAACACACATTGTCAAGAGGACGTAACGAACTTGCGTATTTGTCAGTTTGCCTGTTGAATTTTCTTAAAAAGTCTCTATAATCAAATAAGAGGCTCTTCCCATTTGGGGATCCGTGAAAATGGCTTCTGAAATCCGTCTACCAAAACCTTAAACACATCACCAAACAAACCAAAGGAGAAAATGATCATGCAAACATTTACCCGTAATCGATATGCCTTACTGGCGCTCACAGTAGGTGTTCTTTTAATGATGGCGTTTCTGGTGGGTTGTACCGGCAGCCTCGGCCCCGTGATGAGCTACCAGGGGCGACTGACGGATGCCGCGGGGCAACCTCTCAATGGCAACTTCCAATTCACGTTCCGCCTTTACAATGCATCTACCGCCGGAACGTCGATCTACACAGAGACCCAAACCATACCCGTTGTCAATGGCTTGTTCGACACCAGCGTCGGCCCAACCACCATTCTGGCAAGCATGCGGCCTGAAGATTTGGCGCAGCCATTGTGGCTGGAAGTGACCATCGGCACGGAGACGCTCACCCCGCGCCAGCGCCTGTTGGGCTCTCCCTATGCATTCACCCTCATGCCGGGTGCGGTGATTTCATCGACATTCAATACCACCATTCCGGGTACCATGGCGGATGCCGTTGTAAAGATTGTCAATGGCGAACCGGATGGTGCTACTTCCCTTCCGGCGCTGCAGTTGGTGGGCAATACTGCCCTCGAGCTGATGGATGTCAACGGCGCGATTGCGTCAATCGTCAGCCCCGACTACATCCATATACGTTCCGACAACAACATCCTACTCTACCTGGACGATGATAATAACGCTGGCAATGAACGATTCTATGTGTATGGCAACCCAACCACTGAGTATTGTCGTTTTAGTGGTGAAGACGGTGCCTGGTACTGCACAGGCGCAAAGGGATCTGTAAATGATGTGAATGGCGAAAACCGCGTCACATACTCCATGGAAAGCACCGAGGTTGTCTTCGAAGATTTTGGCAGCGGGAAGCTGGCCGATGGCGCGGCTACTGTAACCATCGATTCGCTCTTTGCCGCCACCGTCGACTTGAGTGAATACCATGTCTTTGTCACGCCCCTGGGCGATTGCAACGGCCTGTACGTGAGCAATAAAACCGCCACCAGCTTCGAGGTGCACGAACTGGGCGGCGGCAAGGCCAGCGTCGAATTCGATTACCGCATCGTTGCCAACCGGTCAGGCTATGAGGGTGTGCGCATGGAAATCCTTGCGCCAGTCACGGACCAATCGGAGGGGAAATGAAACAGAAACGAGTCGTCACCTGGGTAGTTGCGCTCGTCGTGGTGTTGACCACCCTCCTGGTTGGCGTTCAGGCGGTTGTAGCCCAGGCTGGGCCCCCGTCCACACAAGAGGAGATGATTGCTCAATCTCCCAACATGGTTTCTGCTTCCTACCGCCTCAAATGGGATGTGATGGCAAACTCCAGTGGTGTGATGGGTTCGACCAGTTATTTTTTGCGTAGCACGCTTGGTCAAAATGCCATTGGCACATCCACCAGCACCAGCTATTCTCTCCATGCTGGTTTCTGGCAAATATTCTACAACTATATGTATTTGCCATACATAAACCGCTGAACCAGTTTTGCGGATATTCCAATTCTAAAAACATGCTGCGGGNNCCCGCAGCATGTTTTTAGAATTGGAGCATTATGGATTGGCCCTGGCGAAGTCCAAGGCGTAGATGGCATCCTGATAATTAGGGTTGGCCTCCAGCGCCTTGTTCCAATCGGCGATGGCGCCGGGGGTGTCGCCCATGCGGTACAGCGCCCAGCCATGCCACAGCAGCGGCTCTTCAGAGACCGGGTGGCTGGGCAGGTTGATCACATACTCGGTGATGGCCAGCAGGTCGGGCGTGCGCAGGGTGTGGAAGTAAGCAAAGCATGGCCCGAATTGGTACAGCAGCATGCGCTGCGGCAGGCCCAGGTTGATGGCGGTATCGTAGGCGCTGGCGGCCTCGCCATAGCGCTCGAAGTAGACCAGGTTGGTGCCCAGGTTGAACCAGGCAAAGGCATTCTCTGGCTGGGACTGGGTTTCGGCCTGGGCCAACTCCAGGGCGTGCTGGCGGTTGGTCGCCTCATCCCACTGGCTGCCCATTGCCGCCGCCAGGTTGGCCTCCTGTCCGGGCAGGTACACGACGATGTACACGTAATTGAAAGCCTGCCAGTGCTGCGAGAGTTCGGCATAGGAAATGCTGGTGACGTTTGGCTTATACGAGTCGAGCACGAAGAATAGGCTGCGCGCCTCATCGTAGCCGGTCAGCAGCAGGTAATGCCCGGCCCAACGGTCGTCGTTCTCCCAATAGGATTGGTCCAGTGGGGTGCTTTCCTCGATCATCACCGGGAAGCCGTTGGCCAGCAGCGTTTTTAACATCTCCAGGTCGCCGCCCACGCGGTATTGCACGTTCAACCAGCCGGCGTAATTGCGCACGTAGTAGGCAAGCTCTTCCACGTTAACGTTGCGGTCTTTGTCCACTGGCTTGATTACCGCGGTGATATCGTCCTGGTTGCCCTGCCAGCCGTAGTAGCGCAGGTACATCGCCAGCGTCGCCGGGCCGCATTTATTCATCCCCTGCACTTCATAAGCCGGGCCGGGCAGCGACACCTGAGGGGGCAGGGGGGTGGGCGTGGGCAGGGGCGTGGGGGTAGGCAGGTCGGGCGGCAGCGTGGGCGATGGGCTGGGCACGGGCGTGGCAGCCTGCCCCACCGGCGTGGGCATGGCCTGCACCGGGTCGATCTGCCCGCGCAGGCGGGTCAGCGCCAGGTCGAGCCGCCAGGAAAGATCCTGGCGCACCGCAGGCACCTGGTACAGGATGACTGCCAGCACCGCCAGCCCCAGCAGAGCCAGGGCGATCTTGGGTGCAGCAGAGGAGCGATTTTTCTTGCGCATGGGGGGAATTTTACCATGTGCGCGTAACTTCTCAATAACTTGGGGTGGGGGCGTTTTGTGCGGGCGAAGCACGCACAAAACACCCCCGCTTCCCCCGAAATATTGAGATGTACCATGTGAGCGGTTATAATTGTGGATATGAAATATCATGTTTGGACCGAAGGCTGTCAAATGAACGTGGCCGATTCGCAGCGGGTGGCCGCTGCACTGGAGCGCCTGGGTGGGCAGGCTGCCGCGCGCCTGGATGAGGCGGACGTGATCGTGGTCAACACCTGCGTGGTGCGCCAGAGCGCCGAGGATAAGGCCTACGGCTACCTGCACTCGTTGCGCCCGCTGAAGGCCAAGAATCCTGCCCTGGTGATCAACCTGATGGGCTGCCTGGTGGGCGTGCGTTCTTACGAGCACCTGCAGCAGCGCTTCCCGTTTGTGGATGTTTTCTCGCCGCCCTCGGACCCTGGCCCGCTGCTGGCTTACCTGACCCAGGGCGAAAGCCGCTCGTTGCAAGAGCAGGAGACCCAGCGGCGTTTTACCCAGATGGATGAAGAGCCCACCCTGGGCGAGGTGCTGACCGCCCTGCCCGAGGCCGAGCGGAACCATCTGGTTTCGGCGCATGTGCCGGTGGTGCTGGGCTGCTCGCATGCCTGCACGTACTGCATCATCCCGTACCGCCGCGGCATCGAGCGCAGCCGCCCAGCCGAGCAGATCATGGCGGAGGTGCGCTCCCTGGCGGCGCAGGGTGTGCGCGAGGTCACATTTTTGGGCCAGATCGTTGACCGCTACGGCAAAGACCTCCCCGCCGGCCCCGACCTGGCCGGGCTGCTGCGCCAGGCGCAGGAGGTGGCAGGCCTGGAGCGCATCCGCTTCCTCACCTCTCACCCCAACTGGATCAGCGACTCCTTGCTGGATGCCGTGGCTGAGCTGCCCAAGGTGGTGCCGCACCTGGAAGTGCCCGTGCAGGCTGGCGATGACGATGTGTTGGCCAATATGAAACGCGGCTATACCGTCGAAGATTACCGCCGCCTGGTGGAAAAGATCCGCACCCGGCTGGGAGATGGCTTCCCCGGGGTTTCGATTGCCACGGATATCATCGTCGGTTTCCCCGGCGAGAGCGAGGCGCAGTTCCAGCGTACCTACGACCTGTTGGCCGAGCTGCGCCTGGATGTGGCCCACCTGGCGCGCTACTCGCCCCGCCCGGGCACCGTCTCGGCGCGGCGCATGGCCGATGATGTGCCCGCTGAGGAGAAGATGCGCCGCTTCCGCCTCTTGGAGCAATTGCAAGAGCAGGTGGCAGGAGAGATCAACCTGCGCTACCTGGGCCAGCAGGTGCAGGTGCTCTTTGAAGAGCAGGTGAAGGGCCGCTGGCGCGGCCGCACGCCCACCAATAAACTGGTCTTTGTGGAAGCAGAGGCTGACCTGCGCGGCCAGTGCCTGCCGGTGACGATCACCTGGGCGGGACCCTGGTCCATGCAGGGGCGCTTGTCATCCTGAAATTGGAACTATCTGCACGCTTGCGGCGTCTAAAAGAAAGTTGCATTTTTTGTGAGCCAAGAAGGAGGATTATCCTATGTATACAAAACGAAATATTCTATTAGGCCTTGTGACCCTGCTGACCATCCTGGCGTTGGCTGGCTGCAACCTGCCGCAAAACCAAAACGCCGGCCCTACCACCGACCCGAATGCCCTGTACACCCAGGCAGCCATGACGGTGGCGGCCCAACTGACCCAAAACGCCGCCGGTACGCTGGTGGTTGTGCCCAGCGCTACCCTGCCCGCCAGCTGGCCCACCTACACCGTCGCCGCGCCCACGGCTGTGCCGCCGACCCCCATCCCGCCGACCCCCGCCCCGCCCACGGCGACCTTGCTGCCGCCCACGGCCACCACGGTGCCCATCCCCTGTGACCGGGCTTCTTTCGTTCAGGATGTGACCTTCCCCGATAATACGGAAGTGGCCGCCGGCACCACGTTTGTCAAAACCTGGCGTCTGAAGAACAACGGCTCTTGCACCTGGACTTCGGGTTACGCCTTTGTCTTTGATAACGGCGACGCCATGGGCGCCCCGGCCTCATCCACCCTCACCACCGGCACCGTGCCTCCTGGTGGGACGATCGACATCTCGGTGACGCTCAAGGCGCCCAGCACGACCGGCACCTACCGCGCTGAGTTCAAGCTGCGCAACGCCGCCGGCGCCACCTTTGGCATCGGCGACCTGGCCGACAAGACCTTCTGGGTGCAGATCAAGGTGGTGGTGCCCAACACCCCCACTGTTACACCCACCTCCACCCCGGTCGTGTTCCTGGCCTTCGACTTTGTGACCCGCGGCCCCGATGCGCAGTGGCGCAACGGCTCCACCACCCTGCCCTGGGGCGACCCCCCTGAAGATTCGGCGGGCGTGGCGGCAGACCTGGCCAGCTCCAAGCTAGACGATGGCAAGACCTACAGCAAGATCCTCGCCACCTACCCGCAGCGCATCACGGATGGCATCATCCAGGGCACCTATCCCTCTTATACCATCCAGGCGGGCGACCATTTCCGCACCATCTTGGGCTTACGCGAAGACTGCGGCACGGCCAAGGTGCGCTACCAACTGCGTTACCTGGAAGGAGCGAACGATGTCTTGCTGGGCGACTGGCTGGAGAGCTGCGATAACAATGTAATCAACGTCGATCTCGACCTGAGCGCTCTGGCTGGCAAAACGGTACAGTTTGTTCTGATCGTCAAGACCGAGGGTGTTTGGGACGACGATATCGCTCAGTGGGTTTTCCCGCGTATCGTGCGCTAAACGCGGGCTTCTAGCCAAAACAATCCTGGCGGTGGGCGAGCCGTGGTATGATTGAGACCCGGCAAGCCTGCCGCCCATTGTTGTTCTGTCTTCCATCCTGGCAGTAGGCCAACCTGCCCACGCCAGGGCGCAGTAGATGTATGCAGGAGTAAAAATGAACCGAAAAATCACCTCAACCTTGCTCGTTTTATTGGCGCTGGTACTGGTGCTGGCATCTTGCCAGTCACAATCCGGCGCTGATCCCACCGCTACCACCGACTCCAACGCCGTGTATACCGCGGCCGCACAGACCGCCGACGCACGCCTGACCGAAATGGCCCAGTCGACCCCTAGCGCTACGCCTGAGCCGCCCACCCTCACGCCTGACCCCTCGCAAACCGCGGTCTACCAGACCGCCGAGGCTGCTCTGACGCAGGCAGTGGTGCTCTCGCTGACCCCGGCTGCTCCCCTGCCCTCCGCCACGAATGTGGTCATCGTGCCAGTGACGGGAGACAATGCGCAGTTTGTGCTGGATGTGACCGTCCCCGATGGCAGCGACTATGCCCCGGGCGCTTCCTTCACCAAAACCTGGCGCCTCAAGAACACCGGCACCACCACCTGGTCGACCGATTTTAAGCTGACCTTTGTCAGCGGCACGCAGATGGGAGCGGCGGCCTCGGTGGCTGTGCCCAATTCGGTCGCCCCCGGCGCCACGGTGGATATCTCGGTGGCGATGGTGGCCCCCACTACCACCGGCAACTACAAGGGCTATTGGCGCATGGCTAATGCTGCCGGCACGCCCTTCGGCGACCAGATCTACGTGGATATTGATGTGGTTGGCACGGGTGTTGCGGTAACGAGTACGCCCGGCGCAACGGTTACCCCCGGCGCAACGGTTACCCCCGGCGGGCCGACCGTCACGCCCAACCCTACGCCCACCGTCACGCCCACGTCTGGCAGCGGCGTGGTCACCAGCCTGAGCATGGCAGTAGATTATCCCGCGTATGCGGGCACCTGCCCCAAGGTGCTGACCTTTGCCGCCACCTTCACGGTCAACCAGAGCACCACCCTCACCTACCAGTTGGAGGCGGGCTCCACGACGCCCGGGTTTGTGTTCAACCTGCCCGGCGCACAGACGACGGCTTACACCCCCGGCACGTACACGCTTTCTTTCCCATTGGAGATGAGCTCCTCGGGGAGCGGCTGGGTGCTGCTGCACTTCACCTCGCCGATCGACATCAGCTCGAACCAGGTATTCTTCAATCTCACCTGCCAGTAAGAGATGAATCTGAAGCAGGCGATCAAAGCGCAGGCTGAACTGCTGGGTTTTGCCCTGGCTGGATTCACCACGCCCGACCCGCCGCCGCACTTCGCTGTATACGAAGCCTGGCTGCGGGCCGGGCGGCATGCTGAGATGGCCTACCTCGCCGCGCCGGAATCGGTGGCGCGGCGGGCCGACCCGCGGCGGGTGCTGCCTGAATGCCGCTCGATCCTGGTGCTGGGCATGGCTTACCCTGCGACCGCCGCGCCGGTCCCTGGCGCGGGCCGGGTGGCCTCCTATGCCTGGGGCGACGATTACCATGATGTGCTCACCGAGCGCTGCCAGGCCCTGGTCGGCTGGATCCAGGCCGAGGTGGGCCGCCTGCTTCCCTACCGCGTCTATGCGGATACCGGCCCGCTCTTAGAGCGCGACCTGGCGCAACGCGCCGGGCTGGGCTGGATCGGCAAGAATACCTGCCTCATCCACCCGCTCTTGGGCTCGTACCTGTTCCTGGCGGAGGCGCTGCTTGACCTGGACCTGCCGCCAGACCCTCCCTTCAGCGCGGACCGCTGCGGCTCTTGCACGCGCTGCCTGGATGCCTGCCCCACGGGCTGTATCCTGCCAGACCGCACGCTGGATGCCTCCCGCTGCATCTCCTACCTGACCATCGAGAACAAAGCTGCCATCCCCGCGGAGCTGCGTCCACGGCTGGAAGGCTGGGTGTTTGGCTGTGATATTTGCCAGTCGGTGTGCCCCTGGAACCACAGCCCCTCCCCCGCCATCGACCCGGCTTTTGCGCCGCGCCCCGGCTTGCCCGCACCCGACCTGCCCGCTGAACTGCTCCTCAGCTCTGAAGCCTTCCGGACCAAGTTCAGGGGCAGCCCGGTGAAGCGCGCCAAGCGCAGCGGCTACCTGCGCAATGTGGCTGCGGCGCTGGGCAGTCTGCCTGCCACGCCCGCCGCGCAGGCAGCGCTGGCAGACACGCTGCAGCACAACCAGGATCCGCTGGTGCGCCTGCACGCTGCCTGGTCTCTGGGGCAGATGGGCGACGCCGCAACTTTGCAAAAAGCGGCCCTCACCGAGAAAGACCCTGCCGTGCGCGCCGAGATTGAGCAGGCCCTGGCGCAGCGCTCTTCCACCCCCACGCAGTCCTGATCTCTGCTATGCCTCTTCGACGCCTCTTTCTTCTCTTGATCTTACTTATCAGCCTGGCGGGCTGCCAGCCGCAAGCCGAGAATCCGCCGCTTTTGCCCGAAACGGAGCCGGTGGCGGCGTTAAATCCGCCGCGCGGCGGAACCGCTACCTATACCCCCTTCCAACCGCTCTTACCGTCGCTCACCCCGCCGCATACCCCCTCGCCGGTGCCCACGCTCACCCCCATCTCATCGCAGACCCCCGTACCCACCCAGCCGCCGATCATCACCCTGCTGTTCACTGGCGTGATCGTACCGGCTCGCTGTGTGCAGGCTGCCATCGACGAGCGCAACGACGCCGATTATGTCTACGATGAGGTGCGCGAATTGATCTCCGGGGCAGACCTGGCGATTGGCACGCTCAACACCACCCTCAGCGATTACCCCGCGCATACCGGCTGCGTGTTCACCTATCTGCTGGTCAGCGACTCGCGCAGCGCCTACGCCATGGAACGGGCCGGGTTTGATGCCATGAGCGTAGCCACCAACCACATCAAGAACTGCGGCATGAGCAACTGCGGCGACCGCGCCTTTTTGGAAACGTTGGAGAACCTGCGTTTGGCTAATATCCTGCCGGTGGGCGCCGGGGAGAACCTGGCAGAGGCCGTTCAGCCGCTGGTAGTGACGGTGCAGGGCGTGCGCTTTGGCATTGTTTCGCTGGGAGAGATTGAGTCCACCACCTTTGCCGGAGAAGACACCCCCGGCATTGCCGTGCTCACCGAAGACAGCCTGCGCCAGGCCATCGAAGCCGCTCGAGAGGTCTCGGATGTGGTCATTGCCATGCCGCATTGGGGCCCGGAGGAATCGCACGTGCCCAATTACAACCAGCGCGCCCTGGCACAGGTGGCGGTGGATGCCGGGGCCGACCTGGTGGTGGGCAACCATACCCACGTGGTGCAGGCCGTGCAAACCATCCAGGGCGTGGATGTGTTCTACGGCCTGGGCAACTTCGTCTTCGACCAGGACTGGGACCTGGCTCACCAGCAGGGGGTCATCCTGGTGGTGAGTTTCCAGGGCACGCAGTACCTGGGCTACGAACTGATCCCCACGCATGTGGATGGCGATGGTACCGTGCACCTGGCCGGGCCGCAAGAGGCCGCTCAGATCCTGCAGTACATCACCGATGCCAGCGCCCTTATCAAATAGAGATTAGCAGCTTTGCCGCTAATCTCTATTATTATTTATTGACCTGTACGCCCGCCTCTGATACACTCTAAGCATGTCACAAGCCTTATACCGCAAATGGAGACCTGCCCACTGGGATCAGGTGATCGGGCAGGCGCACATCGTCCAGACGCTGCGCAATGCCCTGGCGGCAGATCGCATTGCCCACGCCTACCTGTTTGCCGGCCCGCGCGGCACGGGAAAAACCACCACCGCCCGGCTGCTGGCTAAAGCCGTCAATTGCCTGGATGCCGATAAGACCAACCAGCCCTGCAACCAGTGCGCGCACTGCCAGGCGGTGAACCAGGGACGTTTCCTGGATCTGATCGAGATCGACGCCGCCTCCAACACCAGCGTAGAAGACGTGCGCGACCTGCGCGAGAAGATCAACTTCTCGCCCAACCAGGGGCATTATAAAGTTTATATTGTAGATGAAGTACACATGCTCTCAACGGCAGCCTTCAACGCTTTACTGAAGACGCTGGAAGAGCCGCCGGCGCATGCCATCTTCATCCTGGCGACCACCGAAGTGCATAAGATCCCCGCCACGGTGCTCTCGCGCTGCCAGCGCCACGAGTTCCGCCGCATCCCGGTGAACGAGATCGTTGCCAACCTCAAGGCGATGGCGGAGGGCGAGGGCTTCCAGGTGGACCCCGAAGCGCTGACGCTGGTGGCCCGCCAGGCCACGGGCGCCATGCGGGATGCCATCTCCCTGTTGGACCAACTGGCCTCTTCGGGGCAACGGGTGACGCTGGAGATGGCGCAGGATGTGCTGGGCACAGCCGCCAGCCAATCGGTGCTGGAGGTGGTGGACGCACTGCTGGCAGATGAATCGGCGGCAGGGCTGGACGCCATCCACCGCAGCCTGGACTCCGGCAGCGACCCGCGCCAGTTTGCGCGCCAGATGGTCGATTACCTGCGCAGCCTGCTGCTGATCGCTACCGGCAACGCCTCTCAGGTAGATGCCACCAGCGAGGTGCGCGCCCAGATGGCCCGCCACGCTCAGGCCTTCGGCGTGCCGGGCCTGCTGCGGGTGATCCAGTCCTTCAACCAGGCGGCAATCGAAGCGCGCCTGGGCTGGCAGCCCGCCCTGCCCCTGGAGATGGCATTTTTGGAAGCCATGGCCCCCGCGGCGGAGATCAAAACCGCCGCGCCTGAGTCAAAAACCGCCGCCCCCGCGGCACACCCCGCCCACGGCAAAGCCCGCCCCGCCGCCGAGAAAGTCATGCCCGCGGCCAAGGCGATGGAAGAAGTAGAAGAGACCGCCGAAGCTCCCGAAGACGCCTCAGCGAACCAGCGCCTGGAAGAGAACTGGCGCAAGATCCTGGCGGCGCTGCGCGAGCGCGACTCTTCCCTGGCAGCCCTGATCAACTCCGTCAAGGGCAGGCAGCTGCGCGGCAACGTGCTCAGCCTGTCCTTTGCCAGCGACATCTTGCAGCAGAAGATGGAGATGGGCGAGAATGTCCGCATGATGGAAGAGGTGCTGGGTGAGGTGCTGGGCCTGGAGGTTTCCGTACGCTGCCAAACCGTCACCGGCAAACGCAGCGCCCCGCCGCCGGAGGTAGACAGCGACGGCATGGTGGCCGCGGCGGTGCGCGACCTGGGCGGCGAAGTGGTGGACGTACAGTAGCCTGCGCCCGAGCGGCGATATTTAATCAAACACTGCTAAGGAGATAGGAGATTATGGCCAAAGGATACAACATGCCCAAGAAGAATCCCATGGGGATGATGCAGCAGCTTCAGAAACTGCAAGAGCAGTTGGAGCAGACCAAAGCCCAGTTAGCCGAAGAGACGGTGGAATACACCGCCGGCGGCGGGGCGGTGAAGGTGGTGGTGACTGGCGATCAGCACTGCCAGGCCATCACCATTGACCCGGCGCTGCTGCAGGAAGGTGATGTGGAGATGCTGCAAGACCTGATCCTGGCTGCCATCAACGGCGGATTGGACGCTTCGCGCCAGTTGGAAGCCGACCGTATGGGGCCGCTGGCAGGCGGAATGCCCTTCTAGCGCATGATCTTACCCGCGCCGATCATCAACCTGATCAACGCCTTCTCGCGGCTGCCGGGGGTGGGCCCTAAAACGGCCTCGCGCCTGACCTTTTACCTATTGAACGCGCCGGAGGATGCCAGCCGCGACCTGGCGGATGCCCTCTATGCCCTGCATGCCGGCACCGTAGACTGCCCGATCTGTTTCAACATCACCGCCGCCGGGCGCAGCGAGTGCGAGATCTGCGCCAACTCAGAACGCGATCCCCGGGTGGTGTGTGTGGTAGAAGAGGCGCTGGATGTGCTGGCCCTGGAGCGCATGGGGGCTTACCAGGGGCGCTATCACGTGCTGCATGGGGCGCTCTCGCCCATCGAGGGGATTGGGCCGGATAACCTGCGCATTGCCGAGCTGCTGGCGCGCGCCCGCACCGGCGGCATCGACGAGGTGATCCTGGCGACCAACCCCAGCATGGAAGGCGACGCCACGGCCATGTACTTGCAGCAGCGGCTGGCTCCGCTGGGAGTGCAGGTCACCCGCCTGGCGCGCGGGCTGCCGGTGGGCGGCGACCTGGAATACGCCGATCAGAGCACCCTGCTGCGGGCATTGATGGGCCGCCAGCCGATGGGGTAATCCAAAGCAGAGCATATTTTTTGGAAATTGGTACCACCAATTTCCAAAAAACCCTTGACACAGGGTGGAATCGAACTATAATACCCCCTCGCTGAAATAAACAATCGTTCTCGCCCCAACAACAGGCAGAACGTTGACAACTGAGAGCAGACGCCCCTGCGTCAGAGACGGAAAGTAAACACTTTTTTGTCTGACGTACCGATGTCCAAAAGACATCGGTAATTTTGTCTCTAAAAGGCCTTGACAGGCCTCGGGGGCGGTGGTAAAATCCTGCCCGCTCGGTTGAAGGAACCTTAACAACTGAAGAGTGATAGGAAATCAGCACTCGTCAACCAGTATACGCAAACTTCAGTATCGAAAGATACATAGTTTTTGCGGAGAGTTTGATCCTGGCTCAGGATAAACGCTGGCGGCGTGCCTAATACATGCAAGTCGGACGAAGGATTTTTGTAGCAATACGAAAATTCTTAGTGGCGAATGGGTGAGTAACGCGTTGGTGACCTGCCCCGAAGCGGGGAATAACTCCGGGAAACTGGAGCTAATACCGCATGTGGTCATACGAACCAGAACAGTATGTCTAAAGGACTTCGGTTCGCTTCGGGAGGGGCCTGCGTTCCATCAGCTAGTTGGTAGGGTAATGGCCTACCAAGGCGACGACGGATAGGGGGCCTGAGAGGGTGGCCCCCCACACTGGCACTGAAACACGGGCCAGACACCTACGGGTGGCAGCAGTAGGGAATATTGCACAATGGGCGAAAGCCTGATGCAGCAACGCCGCGTGCGCGATGAAGGCCTTCGGGTTGTAAAGCGTTTTTCTGAAGGAAGAGGAAGGACGGTACTTCAGGAATAAGGATCGGCTAACTACGTGCCAGCAGCCGCGGTAATACGTAGGATCCGAGCGTTATCCGAATTTACTGGGCGTAAAGCGCGTGTAGGCGGTTTGGTAAGTTGGATGTGAAAGCTCCCGGCTCAACTGGGAGAGGCCGTTCAAAACTACCAGACTAGAGGACGGTAGAGGGAGGTGGAATTCCCGGTGTAGTAGTGAAATGCGTAGATATCGGGAGGAACACCAGTGGCGAAAGCGGCCTCCTGGACCGTTCCTGACGCTCAGACGCGAAAGCTAGGGGAGCAAACGGGATTAGAAACCCCGGTAGTCCTAGCTGTAAACGATGTAGACTTGGCGTCGGTGGGGTAAAATCCATCGGTGCCGTAGCTAACGCGATAAGTCTACCGCCTGGGGACTACGGCCGCAAGGTTAAAACTCAAAGGAATTGACGGGTCCCCGCACAAGCAGCGGAGCGTGTGGTTTAATTCGTTGCTACGCGAAAAACCTTACCCAGGTTTGACATATAGGTGGTAGGAAGCCGAGAGGTGACCGACCCTTCGGGGAGCCTATACAGGTGCTGCATGGCTGTCGTCAGCTCGTGTCGTGAGATGTNNAACGAGCGCAACCCTCGTCGTATGTTACATGTGTCATACGAGACCGCTGGTATAAAGCCGGAGGAAGGTGAGGATGACGTCAAGTCAGCATGGCCTTTATATCTGGGGCTACACACACGCTACAATGGTCGGTACAATGGGTCGCAAAGCCGCAAGGTGGAGCCAATCCTCAAAGCCGGCCTCAGTTCAGATTGTAGGCTGCAACCCGCCTACATGAAGTCGGAGTTGCTAGTAAACGCGCGTCAGCATTAGTGCGTTGAATACGTTCCCGGGGATTGTACACACCGCCCGTCACGTCATGGGAGCTGGCAACACCTGAAGCCGGTATTCTAACCCGCAAGGGAGGAAGCTGTCTAAGGTGGGGCTGGTGACTGGGACGAAGTCGTAACAAGGTAGGTGTACCGGAAGGTGCGCCTGGATCACCTCCTTTCTATGGAGATCTGAACGAACTGTTTTCACGAGCAGAACGTTCTACTCCAACCCCAAATCCTCGCCGTTGTGTCGAGGTCTGGTGAAACGAGTATGTTTTCCTATCACTTCTCAGTTGTTGAGGCTCCGGCCTAGCATGGGCCTGTAGCTCAGTTGGTTAGAGCACAGTCCTGATAAGACTGGGGTCACTGGTTCGAGTCCAGTCAGGCCCACTACCTTACAAAGCAGTCCGGGGATGTAGCTCAGTTGGGAGAGCGCCGCCTTTGCAAGGCGGATGCCAGGGGTTCGAGTCCCCTCATCTCCACAGAGCCGTCCTTAAGACGAGGTGTACTTGGGTTCGAAGAAAGTCATCTGACATCGATAACAGCAAGCGCCATCGAATGGGTATTCACGACCCGGCGATGCGCCGGGTCGACTCGTCTAAAAACAAGGTTGGCAGTTGAGGGGTGCTGCGCAAAGTTTCTTTGAGCAGCACCTGTCAGCGACCAACGCTGAAAAGGCCGCAAGGTCTTGCACCTTACCAACTGAATATCAGCATCTAAAACTAGAAAGAAAGAATCGAAAAGTTTCGATTTCTCCGCATCACGTGGAGAAGCTACTAAGAGCTTACGGTGAATGCCTTGGCGTCAAGCGCCGATGAAGGACGTGGAACACTGCGATAAGCCCCGGGGAGCCGTGTACAGGCGCCGATCCGGGGATCTCCGAATGGGGAAACCCGCTGTTGCGATCCAACAGCGTCTCCCGGTTGAACACATAGACCGGCAGAAGGGAACCAGGGGAACTGAAACATCTAAGTACCCTGAGGAAAAGAGATCATTTCCCGAGTAGTGGCGAGCGAAAGGGAAACAGCCCAAACCGATCTGGCTTGCCGGATCGGGGTTGTAGGGCCTGACATTGTGAAGTTACAAATCGGTTTGTTAGCAGAATGGTGTGGGACAGCCTACCAAAGAAGGTAACAGTCCTGTATGCGAAAACAAATCGACTTCCGTCAGGTACCTGAGTACTACCGGGCACGCTAATCCGGTAGGAATCTGGGGAGTCCACTCTCCAAGGCTAAATACGCTTGACGACCGATAGTGAACAAGTACCGCGAGGGAAAGGTGAAAAGTACCCCGGTGAGGGGAGTGAAAAGAACCTGAAACCGTAAGCTTACAAGCAGTCGAAGGGCTAATGGCGGGTCTGTGCGCCGGCGAAAGCCGGATGCGCGCCGCTACGCCTGACGGCGTGCCTCTTGGAGAATGAGCCTGCGAGTTAATCTCTGTGGCTAGGTTAAGGGAGTTACACCCGAAGCCGTAGCGAAAGCGAGTCTGAATAGGGCGTTCAGTTGCAGGGATTAGACACGAAACCGGGTGAGCTACCCATGGCCAGGGTGAAGCGAGTCTAACCGCTCGTGGAGGCCCGAACCTACTAATGTTACAAAATTAGGGGATGAGCTGTGGGTAGAGGTGATATGCCAAACGAACTTGGAGATAGCTTGTTCTCCCCGAAATAGCTTTAGGGCTAGCGTCATGTGTTCAGTACCGGAGGTACAGCACTGGATGAGCTAGGGGGCTTACAGCTTACCAAACTCAACCAAACTCGGAATGCCGGTACTCTAGAGCATGGCAGTCGGACTACGGGAGATGAGTTTCGTGGTCGAAAGGGAAACAGCCCAGATCATCAGCTAAGGTCCCCAAGTTTAGACTAAGTGGGAAACGATGTGGAGTTACAAAAACAACCAGGAGGTTGGCTTAGAA
>DIXA01000011.1:0-136 GCA_002428565.1 Anaerolineales bacterium UBA6092
ACGCCCAGGCGCAGGTCACGCAGGATGCCAATGCGCTCCAGCGTATCCACCTCAGAGTGCAGGTAATGCACCTTGAAGCCCACCTCCATCAGGTAATCGGCCAATTTCTCAGCCATGCGCTTGGTGAGGGTGGTGA
>DIXA01000011.1:173-24992 GCA_002428565.1 Anaerolineales bacterium UBA6092
CCGGTGGGGCGGATGATCTGCTCCACCACCTGGTCGGCGCGCGCCATCTCATATGGACCGGGGGTGGCAGTGGTGTACACCGTGTAGCCCATGCGCTGCTCAAATTCATTGAACTTCAGCGGGCGGTTATCCATGGCGGAGGGCAGGCGGAAACCGTACTCCACCAGCGTGCCCTTGCGCGAGCGGTCGCCGTTGTACATGCCGCGGATCTGCGGCACGGTCATATGCGACTCGTCGATCACCAGCAGGTAATCATGCGGCAGGTAATCCACCAGCGTCCAGGGCGCCGTGCCCTCGGCGCGCTGGTCCAGGTGGCGAGAGTAGTTCTCGATGCCGGCGCAGGTGCCCACCTCGCGCAGCATCTCCAGGTCGTACAGTGTGCGCTGCTCGATGCGCTGCGCCTCGAGGTACTTTTCCTGCGATTTGAACAGTTGGATGCGCTCTTTCAGCTCCGCTTCGATATCGCGGATAGCATCTTTGATCTTCTCGTCATCGGCAATGTAATGCTTGGCGGGGTAGATGGCGATCGTCTCCAACTCGCGACGCAGCTCGCCGGTGATGCCGTCAAACTCCATCACCCGCTCGATCTCATCTCCAAAGAAGGTGATGCGGTAGCCCAGGCGGTCCTGGTAAGCCGGCATGATCTCCAGCGTATCGCCGCGTACGCGGAAGGTGCCGGGGCGCAGCTCGATATCGTTGCGCTCGTACTGGCTCTCCACCAGTTGGCGCAGCAGAGCATTACGCCGCCAGATCTTGCCCGTCTCCAGGTTGATCACCACCCGCCCGTAAGCCTCCGGGCTGCCCAGGCCGTAGATGCACGACACCGAGGCAACGATGATGACATCTTTCCGCGACATGAGCGAGGTGGTGGCAGACAGGCGCAGACGCTCGATCTCTTCATTAATATCGGTCTCTTTTTCGATGTACAGATCACGCCGCGGCACGTACGCCTCGGGCTGGTAGTAATCATAGTAAGAGACGAAGTACTCGACGGCGTTCTCGGGGAAGAAATCTTTGAACTCGGCGTACAACTGCGCCGCCAGGGTCTTATTGTGCGCCATGATCAGGGCAGGCATCTGCACCTGCTGGATCAGTTGGGCAATGGTGAAGGTCTTGCCGGTGGCGGTGGCGCCCAGCAGCACCTGGTTCTTATACCCTTGCTGCAAGCCTTGCACCAACTGCTGGATGGCTTCGGGCTGGTCGCCGGTGGGTTGAAAAGGAGAAACAAGCTTAAAGGGGGGCATAGGCACCTCACGGCTGCGAGGTATCGAAGATCGGCTCACGCGGCGGGTTGCCGGGGCGCGTCCAGAACAGGTTGAGCGCCGGGCCGGGATCCGATTTATCGTTGATCTGGTAATGGCCCATAACCATTTCCCAGGGGATATCCCAGCGCGCCCGCAGATCGTTCACCAAGACGCGCAGGGCGGCGATTTGGGACTCGGTGTAATCTTCCCAATAGCGCCAGCCAAACGAGAGCAAGAAATCCTCATACACCGGGCCGTCGAATTCATCCACGTGGATCTGGCACTGGTTGACCAGCTCGATGCCGATGGACTGCTCGTAAGGCTCCCACAGCCTGCCATCGGGGCCATCGCAGATGGTGCAAGAGGCCTGGCAGTTGCCGCGGTAGCCGGTGCAAGAAGCATGGAAGGCCGAAATGGTCTCCGGCACCACCTGGTACACCGTGCCATCCCGGTCAATGACATAATGGGCGCTGGTGTAACTGGGAATGCGGAAGGTGTTCAGTGCGCCGCTCAATGGGCCGCGCGTGGCGTGCAGCACGATGGCACGCGGCTGGTTGCCAGCCTGCACATTGCAGGAGGGCCAGATCTGCACCGGCCCAGCCAGCGCAGCCTGGGCCTCGGCGCTGAGATCGGTGTTGAAGTTCAGCAGGGTGAAGGCATAGTTGCGCTCATCCCCCTCCGCCAGACGGTTGATCGTCTGGCAGGCCGCCATGAACGCTTCTGCCCCCTCCACCGGCGCAGGCGTGGGCGTAGCTGCGCCCGGGGTGGGCGTGCTGACCACCGGCGTGAGGGTGAGGGTCGGCTGGGTGGTCAGCGTGGCCGCGGGGGTGGGTGTTTGCCAGCCCACCAGCGCCACCTGGCTCCACATCATCTCCGGGAAGGTCAGGCCACTGGTGCTGCTCAGCACCGGGTACAGGCTCAGGCTGGAGTAAGGATAGACGCGCGGCAGCGCATAGGGGCTTGGGTCCGCCAGGTAGACACTGCGGTCGGGGCGGCTGAAGCCGGCAGCGGCGTACCGATAACCCAGAGAAGCCACGATACGCTGCGCCTCAGGCGTGTAAGAATCAAATGGATAGGCGAACCCATCCACCGGCTGACCGATCTTCTCTTCGATGATGGCTTTCGATTGGCCTGCATCCCAGCGTTGGTTCTCCGCGCTCATCACAGCATAATCCACGTGCCACATGCCGTGCGACTCGACCGAGATCAGGCCCTCTTCGGCCCAGCCGCGCAGATCCTCCCAGCAGAACGTCTCGCCCTGCCCACAGGTGTCAACGATGACGTTCTCGCTGACCAGCAAGAAGATCACCGCGTGCATGCCATACTGGCGCAGCGCCGGGATGACGATCTCGGTATATTCGCTGTGCATCGGCAGGCCGATATCGAAGCTGAGCACCACCGATTTCTGCGGCACGGGCTGCCCCTGCACGAAGGCGGCCAGTTCCGCCGAGGAGAGGGTGTAGAAGCCGTTCTCTGACAGCCAGCGCAGTTGATCGCCGAACCATTCAGGCGTCATCATCACTTCATCACTGAGCACAAAGGTGGGGTTGTGATATTCAATGATGGGGATACGCTCTGCCAGGGTGACCGGCGTGGGCGTGAGGCTGGGCAGCGGGGTCAGCGTGAAGGTGGGCGAGGGCAGGCTGGTGGCGGTGAGCGTGGGGGCCAGCGTAGCAGAGGCGGGCGCGGTCTGCGTGACCGGCGGCAGGCTGGCCTCCGTCTGCGTGGGGGCAGGCGCGGGAGTCTCGCTGGCAGAGGTGCAGGCTGTCAGCAGGGCCAGCATCACCACGGCCATCATCATTTGTCTGGTAGAACGGTGAATGACTCGCATTCCCCCATTCTACCAGACAAATGATCTAAAATTGAATGATTGATGCGGGCTACGCCCGCATCAATCATTCAATTTTAGGATTAACGAATGTAGATCGGATTGCTGAAGATCCAGCCGCGGCGCTGGCCGCGGTAATCCACATACACCTCCACCCGGTAGACTCCGGCCTCGGTGGTGATGTAAGTGCACAGATCGCGCTTGGTCCAGGTCTTGACCGGCTTGCCATCCTTGAGCAGGCGGCACTCTGTGCGCATGGGCAGGCGGATCTGCAAGGTCACGCCGCCCTTAGCGGGCAGCTCACCGCCCATGCCCACGGTCTTCTCTGCGCCTTGGGCAGTGAAGCGAAAGCCGCGCGTGGGGGCGGGCAGATCGTAGCCCACAAAGCTGCTCCCCTGGCGCAGCGCTTCCAGCACCATCTGCCCATCTTCGCGCACATTGCTGCCCAACGGGCGGGGCAGGATGACGTGGTTGTTGATGCCGCGGAAGTGGAACTCGTAGGGGAACAGCGTCTTGCGCAGCGGACCTAAGCGCGCCGGCAGAGCGTGCGCGTCCGAGCCGCCCACCGCCGTCACCTTGCGCCCCTGCGCCAGCAGCTCATCCCACTTGCGCAGCGTCTCTGGGGGCGGCCCCTGGGCGATCAGCGTGGGGTTGAAGGCGAAGAACACGGCATGCAGCTTGCTGCGCAGGCGTCCCTTGAACTCAGAGAAGCCATTCCACAGCTCGAGGCCGTGGAAGCCCTGCACCTCCCAGTTCACCCACGAGATATCCGTCTCACCCACGGCAGGCGCGGCCGGGTCGAAGGGATGCGCCAGGAAGGCCAGCCCGCCCGCCTGGTTGACCGCGTCCAGCAGGCGCTGCGGCTCGCTGGCAAAGGTAGCCAGTTCGCGGCGCGCCCCAAACACCAGCATGTGGTTCTTCTGCGGGTCGCGCGCCTGATCGTGGATCTCCTCCCCCACCAGCAGCAGCACCCGCCGGTCGCCCTCGGTGTAATAATCCTCCGGGCCGTTCACCCACACGTTATGATCGGTGACGATGAGCACATCCACGCCGGTGCGCAGCGCCGCCGCGGCGATCTGATCGTGCGGCAGGTGCCCGTCGGAGTAAGGGGTGTGCATATGCAGGTTAAGAACAATCTCATGCATGATTTGACGATTCTACAAAGGAAAGGTATAATCCGCAAGCCTGTGGGCCTGGAAAACCAGGGCGGCAGTATTGCCCTTGGCGATCCAGGCGCAACCGGCACATTTTTTTAGTCCCTCAGAGCACCTGCGGTTGGCGTGCATCCAATCCGCCCCCGCCGCGGCCATTCTGGAGAGACCCTGATCTTGGAGGCAGTTTGTGGAAACTTTGATCGATTTTTCCCTAATTATAGTATCAATCGCCCTGATCACCAGTGTGATTATGCAGAGCAAGGGCGCGGGGCTGGGTGGTTTGACCGGCGCCGATACCGGCGGCATCTTCACCGCCCGCCGCGGCGTTGAAAAAACGCTGTTTTACGTCACCATCGTCCTCAGCGTGATTTTTTTCGTCCTGGCAATCCTTTCGGTCATCAGCAAAGCCTGATACCCATTCCCTCGCGGGCTGCCCGCTAAAACCTGCGCGGGCCTGGTGTGACCCCGATGAAAAAACTACGCTGGCCGCTGTTAATTGCCATCCTGGCAGTGGTCGCCATTGGGCTGCTGCTCTCCAGCCAAAAGGGCTCTCTGCTCACGCCCATCGCTGAGCCTGTGGTAGAGCCTGCCTCCGGCGGGATTTATACCGAGGGTCTGGCTGGCTCGCTGGTGCGCCTCAACCCACTCCTGGATTACAACAATCCGGTGGATCGCGAAGTAGATAGGCTGCTTTTTAGCGGCCTGCTTCGCTTTGATGACCGCGGCATCCCCCAGGGCGACCTGGCCGATTCGTGGGGCATCTCGCGCGACGGCACCATCTACAACTTCTCGCTGCGCCCCAACACCACCTGGCACGATGGGCAGCCCATCACCACCGATGACGTGATCTTCACCATCGAGACGATGCGCACCGAAGACTCTCCCCTGCCACCAGACCTGATCGCCTTCTGGCGGCAGGTAGAAGTGACCCGCCTGGACGAGCGCAGCATCCAGTTCGCCCTCCCCGAACCCTTCGCCCCCTTCCTGGACTATCTGACCTTTGGCATCTTACCGCAGCACCTGCTGGGCAAACTGAGCGTTGCTGATATCATCGAGTCGTCCTTCAACCTGAACCCCATCGGCAGCGGCCCTTACCAGATGGACCACCTCATTGTCGAGGATGGCCAGGTGGTGGGCGTGGTGCTGTCAGCCTTCCAGGAATACTACAACACCCCGCCCTTCATTGAGCAACTGGCTTTCCGCTACTACCCCGATTCCGCCTCCGTGTTGGCCGCTTACCAGGCCGGCGATATCGCCGGCATTGGCCAGGTGACTGCCGATATCCTCGCACAGGCGCTGGCTGAGCCAAACCTGAACCTGTACACCGGCCGCCTGCCGCAGATGACGATGGTTTTTCTCAACCTGGGTAACGAATCCGTCTCCTTCTTCCAAGATGCGGATGTGCGCCGGGCGCTGCTGATGGGCATCAACCGCCAGGGAATGATCGACCAACTGCTGGGCGGGCAGGCCATCCTTGCCGATGGCCCCATCCTGCCGGGCACCTGGGCGTATTACGAGGGCATCCCTCGTGTGGATTACGATGCCAACCAGGCCATTGCGCTGCTGCGCCAGGCCGGTTACACCATCCCCGCGGGTGGCAGCAATGTGCGCCAGGGCGAAAACGGCCTGTCCCTCTCTTTCACCCTGCTCTACCCCGATACCCCCACGCACAAAGCGCTGGCCCAGGCTATCCAGCAGAATTGGGCGCTGCTGGGCGTGGAGGCCAACCTCCAGGCCGTGCCTTACCCCGAGCTGGTCAGCGATTACCTGGATACGCGCCAGTACCAGGCCGCCCTGGTGGATCTCAACCTCTCCCGCTCGCCCGACCCTGACCCCTACCCCTTCTGGCACCAGGCCCAGGCCAGCAGCGGCCAAAACTACTCCCGCTGGGACGATCGCGCCGCCAGCGAATACCTGGAACAGGCCCGCATCACCACCGACCTAAGCGAACGCGAGCGCCTGTACAACAACTTCCAGGTGCGCTTCAGCCAGGAACTGCCTGCCCTGCCGCTGTACTACCCGGTGTACACCTTTGCCGTTTCAGCAGAGGTGCGGGGGGTGCTGATTGGGCCACTGTTCGATACCGCCGACCGTTTCAACTCGATCAACAACTGGTTCCTGGTCACCCGCCGCGTCAGCGACACAGAACCCACCCCCACGCCATGATCAGCGCCCTGCGCAAACCGACCTCCCTGCTGGCTTTGCTCTGCCTGGCCCTGGCAGCCTTTTTTGCTTTCCATCGGTCGGCGCAGCCCGGCCTGGCAGAAGGGCAGCAGCGCCATTACCTGCCGATGATGCAGCGCGGCTCCCCTGCCGCCTGGATCGGCCTGCATGGCGGCAGCATCACCTGCCTGGTATATGACCCGCTCAATCCGCAGATCGTCTACGCTGGCACCTGGGGGGCGGGCGTGTTCAAGAGCAGCGATGGCGGCCTGACCTGGCAGCCCTCCAGCCAGGGCCTGGGCAACCTGTACATCCAATCCCTGGCGGTGGACCCCCTGCACCCCACCACCCTGTACACGGGGATCTATAAAGAAAAGTTATACAAATCTGTGGATGGCGGGCTGACCTGGTTTCTCAGCAGCAACGGCATCCAGGCCGAGGCGATCGTTTACGCCATTGCTGTCGACCCGCTCAATTCTCAGATACTCTACATCGCTACGCGCGGCATCTCCAACAACGGCGCGGCTCCCTGGAATGGCATCCTCTATAAATCCTACGATGGCGGGGCTTCGTGGTGGCCCAAGCTGGAGAATATTGGCAATAACCCCGATGATCCTTTTCAAGATTGGATCTACTCGCTGGCCATTTCCCCCACTTCACCCAACCTGATCTACGCCGCCACCCACGAGCACGGCGCCTACCGCAGCACCAATTACGGAGAATACTGGCAAGAGATCAATGGTGACCCCGAAGGCGAGGACACCATGATCCTGGACGAGTCAGGCCGTGCGGTTGTTGTCCAGCCAGATCCCACCCGCGCCATTGCCTACATCGGCGTTTGGCATGGCGCCGGGGTGTATAAAACGATCGATGGCGGCGCAGAGTGGCAGCATCTCAACCTTGGCCTTTATTATGTTTCGATCTATGGCATGGCCCACGATAACCTTCAGCCTGGCACGCTCTACCTGGCTACCGGCAGGCATGGCGTGGTCAAAAGCACCGATGGCGGAACCACCTGGGCTGTCAAAGGCCTGGCTGAGACGCTCGTTTACACGGTGGCCATCCACCCACAGCAGAGCAACCGCCTGCTGGCTGGCACCAACGGCGGGGGGCTTTACCGCAGCGACGATGGCGGCGAGACCTGGGCGCACAGCCAGGATGGCCTGGAGAATGCCTATGTCAACGCTCTGCTGATCGACCCGCTCACGCCGGGGCTGCTCTACGCCGCCCAGTACGGCGCCGGCTTCGCCTACTCGGAAGATCACGGGGAGACCTGGCTGCAAATGAACAACAGCCTGAGCGACCTGTTCCTGGAAGATTTGATCGCCCACCCCACCCAGCCGTACACATTTTTTGCCCTCTCCCGCTCGGCGGGCCTGTTCCGCTGCAACCTGGCCTCCGGCCCTTGCTGGGAGCCAGTCACCGCCGGGCTGCCCACCCAGGCCGAACTGACCAGCCTGCTGCCCGCCGACTTTGCCTCCCCAGAAAACGCCCGGTTCATGCCCGACCAGCCGGATGCCCCTGCAACGCTGCTCTCGATGGCCTTTTCACCGGCTGACCCTTCCGTGGCTTACCTGGGCACCAGCGGCATGGGCATCTACCGCAGCACAAACGGCGGGCTGACCTGGCAGGAAACCAGCATGAAAACCCAAACCGTCTCGACGCTGGCGGCCCACCCCACCGACCCGCTGACCTTCTTCGCCGCCACCAACGATGACGACGGCAGCGCAGATGTGTGGGCAACGAGCAACGGCGGTAACACCTGGCAGCGCCTGGGCATGCCCGGGGGCTATGCCTTTAGCCTGGTGGTCAGCGCAGATCCGCTGCTGATCTATGCCGGCACGCACAACGGCGTTTACCGCTTCGATGGGCTATCCTGGGCCGCGCTGGGGCCGGCGGGCGAAACCGTCACCGCGCTGGTGATGCACCCCGATGACCCCCAGCGCCTGTACGCGGGCGCCTCCAGCGGGGCGTACATCTCCTATGATGCCGGGCAAACCTGGCAACCCGGGCCGGCTGCGCTGGCAGGCATTTCCGTCCAGGCCATCACCATCGACCCCGCCGACCCTGCCGTGGTGTACTTCTCCACCTCCACCCACGGCATCCTGCGAGTGCACATCAAATAACCAAAACATCACCGCCGGATCACCACCGGCAGGTAAAAATAGTATTCCACCCCCACGGGCAGCGTGGTCTGGATGCCCATGGCGTCCAGTTCATACTGCCACCATTGCTTCACATTGCCAGCCTGATCAAAGGCATACAGGAAGGTGATGTTCCAGTAGCCGGTTGGGGAATTTTGCGGCATCTCCCAAACAGTCTGCAGTGTGCCGCTCAACGCATCCCCGCTGGATAGATCATACAGGTCAATGTAGGTGACTTGGGCCAATGGGCTGACGAAATAAAAACCGGCCTGATAGATGCCGCTCAGGTCGTCGGTCAGTTGCACCGTGAAGGTGATCGTCTGAGGGCCATCACTCACATTCACCACCTTGGGTGTGAAGGTTAGACCCAGCAGGCTGGGCGGGAGAGTGTCGCGTAGAGCGCCAACCACCGTCAGCGTCACCGGAATGCCCATGGCGCGCAGCTCGTTTTGCTCCCAATAATGCACGTTACCGGCCACATCCTGCGCATGCACGTCGCTGATGAGCCAATCGCCGTTCTCGGTAAACTGCGGCACCCATAACCCGCCCTGCAGTGTGCCGCTCAGCCTATCGCCGCTGACCAGATCAAACAAGAAAGGTGCATAGCCCTGCACTCCCGATGGGCTGGCGAGATAAACCCCAGCATAGTAAATGCCGCTCAGGTCATCGGTCAGTTGCGCCGTGAAGGAGATGGCCTGGCCGCCACCACTCACATCCACCATTTTGGGCGTGAAATCCAGATCCAGCAGGGCGGGCGGCGTGGTGTCATCCAGGGCCTGCGCCGAAAAAGCGATAAAGAGCGAGGCCATGCCTACCGCCAGAAAAATGGATCCACTCAATCCCAAAGCTTTTTTCATCTTCCACATCCTAACGTATGCGCAGGGCTATTAAAGCGCTTGGATCAGCCGCGATGAACGGCCCGCGGCTGGGTCATCCGCTCAGGCGTCAGCATATCCTCCAGATCGGCCTTGCTCATGTAGCCCTTCTCCAACACGATCTCATACACCGAGCCGCCCGTTTGCAGCGCCAGGTCTGCTACCTCGGTCGACTTTTCGTAGCCGATGATCGGCACCAGCGCCGTCACCAGCCCAATCGAATTTTCTACCATGCGGCGGCAGTGCTCACGGTTGGCAGTTATATCCTTCACACAGCGATCAGCCAACGTGCGGCAGGCCCGCCCCAGCATATCCAGCGAATTGAACAGGCTGTAACCGATCACCGGCTCAAAGGCATTCAATTCTAACTGGCCCGCCTCAACCGCCATGGTCACGGTCAAATCGTTGCCGATGACGGCAAACGCCACCTGGTTGACCACCTCTGGGATGATCGGGTTGACCTTGCCCGGCATGATCGAGGAACCCGGCGCCATGCGCGGCAGGTTGATCTCGCCCAACCCGGCGCGCGGCCCCGAAGACAGCAGGCGCAGATCATTGCTGATCTTGGAGATTTTGGCCGCCACGCGCTTCAACACGCCCGATAACTGCACGTAATCCCCGGCATCCTGCGTGGCCTCCACCAGGTTATGCGAGAGTTGAACTGGCACACCGCTCACCTGGCGCAGTTTTTCCGTCACCAGCGGTGCATATTCCGGGTGTGCGTTCAAACCGGTGCCGATGGCGGTAGCGCCCATGTTGATCTCGCGGATCAGCACCTGCACCTCTACCACGCGCTGGATATCCTCTTCCACCATCACTGCCCAGGCTTCAAACTCCTGCCCCAGCGTCATCGGCACGGCGTCTTGCAACTGCGTGCGGCCCATCTTGAGCACATCCTTGAACTCGTGGCCTTTGATGCGCAGTGCATCGCGCAGGCGGCGCATCTCCACCATCATCCCGTCCATTTTCTGGCTCAAGGTGAGGCGCAGCGCCGTGGGATACACATCGTTGGTCGATTGGGACATGTTGACGTGGTTGAGTGGGTGAACCACCTCGTAATGGCCCTTGGGGTATCCCATGATCTCCAGAGCGCGGTTGGCAATCACCTCATTGGCATTCATGTTGGTGGAAGTGCCCGCCCCGCCCTGGATGGCATCCACCACAAAATCAGCATTCAGCTTGCCCGCCAGAACGTCATCACAGGCCTGGGCAATGACCTGGGCAATCGCTGCGTCCAGCAGTCCCAGCTCGGCATTGGCCAATGCGGCGGCCTTTTTGATATAAGCCAGGGAGTGCACCAGGCGCGGGTAATGCGAAATGGGGATGCCGGTGATATCGAAGTTCTCCAGCGCTCGCAGCGTCTGCACGCCGTAATAGCGTTCGTTGGGCACCTCGCGCTCCCCGATCAAGTCATGTTCGATACGTGTTTTGGGATTCATGTTCACCTTCCCTTTTCTTGTTTATTCCCTATTGTACCAAGTTTGAGAAAATAGGTGTGCGGCGGGGTTTTGCCCCGCCGCACACCTATGTGAGATTTTCGGCGAGGAAAACCGATCTATCCCCGGCCGATATAATCCTGGGCGGCTTCGAACCCCGCCGCCAGGGCCTTCATATTCATTTCCTCGGTGCCTTTGGGGGCGCGCTTGACCACCGCTTTCTCGATCGCCTCGCGCGAGACCGCATTCGTCAGCCCCACCAGCACGCCCAGCGCCACCACGTTGGTGGTAATGGCCTTGCCGGTCGCCTCGACGGCCATGCGCATGATCGGGAAGCGCACGATCTTGACGTGCGAGGCCAGCACGCGGCCGACCTTCTCGTCGTCCACAATGATCCAGCCATCCCGGCGCACATTGCCGGCATACTTATCGCAGGCTTCCTGGCTCAGGGCCACCAGCGCGTCCGCATTGATCACCTCCGGGTGATCGATCTCACCGTTCGAGATCACCACCTCGGCGCGGCTGGCGCCGCCGCGCGCTTCCGGGCCGTAAGACTGCGTCTGGGTGGCATTCTTGCTGTCATAGATGGCAGCCGCTTCGCCCAGGATAATGCCCGCCAGGATCATCCCCTGGCCGCCTTCGCCAGCCAGGCGGATTTCGGTACGGTCGATGCTTTTGTTGTTGCTCATTTCGCCTCCATTGCCCGGTCGATCACCTGCTGGTATAGATCCAGGTATTCCGGCTTTTCCACATCGCAGACCACACCGCGCACGATCTTGGCGGCCTTTTCTTCTTCGTCCAATTTCTGTGCGGCAATTTGGCCCACGCTGTTATCTTTGAGCCAGCGCATCATGTCCACCACGCCGCCGCGCTTGTTGAGGCGCCCAAAGGTGGTGTGGCAGTAAGAAACGGTCTCAACCACGCTGAAGCCGTGCTTGCGAATGGCTGCTTCCAGGAATTTATCCATCTCGGTGGCGTGATAGACCGTGGTGCGGGCCACATACGAGGCCCCCGCCGCGGCAGCCACTTCGCATATGGGCATGGCCTGTTCCACATTGCCGTACGGCGCGGTGGTGGCGCGCGCGTTCAGGGGCGTGGTGGGGCTGTACTGCCCGCCGGTCATGCCGTAGATCCAGTTGTTGACCACAATGGCGGTCATGTCGATATTGCGGCGACAGGCGTGCAGGAAATGGTTGCCGCCAATGGCCATGGCATCGCCGTCGCCCATCACCACGATCACATGCAGCTTGGGGCGAGAAATTTTCAGCCCGGTGGCAAAAGCCAGGGCGCGGCCGTGCGTGGTGTGCATGGTGTTGAAATCCATGTAGACCGGCATACGCCCGGTACAGCCAATCCCCGACACCACCGCCACATCGTTCTTGTCCAGGCCGATGCGGTCGATGGCGCGGATCAGCGAGCCCATCACCACGCCAATGCCACAGCCCGAACACCACACGTTGGGATATTTCTTGTTCGGGCGCAGGTACTCGTAATAATTGATCGGTTCTTCGTGGGCCATGTTATTTACCCTCAATCGCATCCAGGATCATTTGCGGCGTGACCATCTCGCCGTTGGCGATGTTGACGCGCGTCACCTTGCGCCGCCCAACCACACGCTCTACCTCTAAGGCCAGCTGACCGAGGTTCATCTCGGGCACCACCACGCGGCGGGCATGCGCCGTGGCGCGCTCCACTGCCTCCACGGGGAAAGGCCAGATGGTCTTGATTGCTATCAGGCCCACCTTGGCGCGGTGGGCGCGGGCCAGTTTCACCGCATGGCGGGCGCTGCGCACGGAGGCGCCATAGGTCACCACCACCGTATTCGCATCCTCGACCTCATCTTCATCCCACAGCAGGATGTCTTCCAGGTTGCGCTCGATCTTGCGGTGTACCCGGTCAATCCACGGGTCCACCTCGTCCAGGCGCTGGGTGGGGTAACCCTTATCATCGTGGAACAAGCCGGTGATGTGATAGCGGTAGCCGTCGCCAAAATTGGCCATGGGCGGCACATCGCTGGGCGTATCGCCGTAAGGGCGGTACCACTCGTGCGGCACAGGGATATGGGGGCGCTCCACCCGCTCCACCGTGGCAAAATCGGGCATCTCGAACTTCTCGCGCATGTGCCCGATCACCTCATCCGTCAGCAGGATGACCGGCGTGCGGTATTTTTCCGACATGTTGAACGCCGCAACCGTCAGGTCAAAACACTGCTTGACCGTGTACGGGCACAGCGCAATGATCGGGTGATCTCCGTGCGTGCCCCAGCGAGCCTGCATCACATCACCCTGCGAGGCAGCCGTGGGCTGCCCGGTGGAGGGCCCCAGGCGCTGCACGTTGACGATCACACACGGCACTTCCGTCATGGCTGCGTAGCCGATATGCTCTTGCATCAGCGAAAAGCCCGGGCCGCTGGTGGCGGTCATGGATTTTAACCCGCCCACCGAGGCGCCGATCACTGCCGCCAGGCTGGCAATCTCATCCTCCATCTGGATGAACTTGCCGCCGTGACGCGGCAGTTCGCGGGCCATCAGCTCGGCCACTTCGGTCGAGGGCGTAATGGGGTAGCCGCCAAAAAAGCGGCAGCCAGCCGCCAGGGCGCCCCAGGCAATCGCATCGTTCCCTTGAATAAATCGAATGTCCAATGCTGTTCCTCCTGTTACTCAATCGGCTCGACAATAATCGCCAGGTCTGGGCAGTGCGTATCGCACCAGTGGCAGGCCGAGCACTTCTCGGCAAATTCCACGTAGGGATGCCCATTCTCATCCAGCGAAAGCACACCTGTGGGGCAAAATGCCACGCAGATGCCGCAGCCCTTGCACCAGGTGCCGAATACGGTCACCTTACCGCGCGGGCCTTTCTTTTTTGCTGGGGTTTCTGAAACTGTTCCAGGCGCAACCGGCTGGGCGGCCTGGTTCTCTGCGGACCCTGTCTCTGTCATACCTTCACCTTTCCTCCTGATGGCTTGCCCCAGGGAACGCGAGAGCGCGAGGAGAATGACTCTCCCCGGCCTCCATGTCCCTGCTGGGCAGGGTAACATACACGGTTATCGATCAGCCACGCCCACCGCGGGCGTGCGCTCACAATGGTATTTTACCTACATGCACACAGCCTGGATATTGACAACCATCACGAAAATACTATGCTTTCTATCCAATTTCGGCTAAGGTGTGCCGTCCCAGCCGGCCAGGCGCGCCATCAACCACCACCAGGCCTGCGCCTTGAGCTTGCAGATCAGCCCATGCGCATGCGCCCAATCCTCGCAGTGCTCGGGCAGGCTCACGCAATCCTCCGGGTGGGCGGTGCACCAGTCATCACACCAGGTGCAGGCATCCGTCGCGTTGGGGTAGAAGGTACCCGCCGGGTCGTAGGATTCGATATCGGCAAAGTCGAACAGCACCTTGTCGTTCTCCGCCACGTAGGTACGGATCATGTTGTTGTTGCGCCACAGTGTGCTGCCCGGGGCGCTGCCATCGGTGTGCCCGGTAAAGTAAATGAAGCGCATACCCGGGTAATCCGTTTCCAACTGCGCCAACACATCCAGGTACTCCTGAATCTGCGATTCGCCGTAGGAGGAGGCCTGCCCGCACCACGTCCAGGTGGAGAAATCGAACCAGCCGGTATCCGCCACGCTGCGGGTATGGTTGATGCCGTCGGTCGATTCCCAGTACATCTCTGGGGTGATGTAGGTATCCCAGGGGGTGTAATTGTTGCCGTCGTAGATGCGCAGGGCGGTGGCATCATCCGGCAGGGTGACCGGCCCATTGGCCTCGATATCCACGTTATAGCGCGGGTCCACGCTCTCCAGCCATTCCAGCCCCAGCAAGACCTGGCTGCCGTGAGAGGTGTGGGCGTAATGCACCACCAGGTTCTTGGCCTGCTCGATCCACGCCTCGGGGATCTGGCTGATATCGGTGGTGGTGTGGTTGGCGATCCGCGGGAGCACAACGCCGCCCTCGCCCGGCAGGCGCAGCACCACCGGCAGGTAGGTCTTCTCAATCGCCAGTTCCAGCGCCTGCGCTGGCTGCCGCCAAATGGCGGCGACTAGCGCCAGCCCGCCCAGGGCTGCCAGCATGACAAGTACTTTCCAGGATTTTTGCAACATGTTTCACCTCGATCCCTTTGCGGTCAGTTGCCGCTGTTCTGGAAAAATTCTTTCAACGGGGGCGCCATGTTTTCGGGCGTGTTCGGCCCCCAGGCATTCCCGTCAATCATCTCGCCCGTGGGCACACCCTGGTCATCCAGCGCGTACCAGATGGGGATGGCCATAAAATCAAAGCCCTTCGCACCCAGTTCGTCACCCCAGCCCCACAGATCAACATTCAGGCGGATGATATAGGTGCCCTGGAAGGCGTCAGTCATCAGAGAGTTATTTTCGTCGATGCTCACGGCAATCGTTTTACAGGCCGGTCACCATGGCGCTTCGAACTCAACGAAAGGTTTCAACCCCAGCGCCTTTGCCTGGTGAGCGGCTGCCGCCAGCACGATGGTGATGTCGCGTCCATCTGGCGCGGGGGCCACAATGACAAAGGGCGGCACTGGGGTGGGCAGGGTGGGCAGCGGGGTGACGGTGGCAGGGGCAAAGGTAAGAGTCGGGAAAAAAGGAGTCAGCGTGGGCGGCACGGCGGTATCCGTAGGGATATGCGTGGCGGTTGCCGGGGCCATCACCACCGGCGGGTGGGTAGGGAACGGCGCCGGGGTTGGCATGCGTGGCTGCAATGCACTGCAAGACAGCGAAAGCAGCAGCACCAGGGAGAGCAGCAAGAAATTGCGTTTCAATAGCACCTCCTCTGAAAATAAACGTTCTTTTCTCGTAGTAGCGACTTCAGTCGCTATGTGTAACGACTGAAGTCGCTACTACAAGACTGGGGCAGATTTTCATCTGCTGATGATGCGCTGTCTCGCGAATGTGCAACCCTATACAATACTCAAGGCGCGGACAGCGCGCCCAGGTCAATAGCCTGGTTGATCACCGGCTTATTGCAGCCGCGCGGCGTGCAGGCCATGTACGAGACCAGCACCTGCGCCGACTCGACGCCCTCCGGCGGCAGGGTCAGCGGCAGGCGCAGCGTCACCGGGCCGGCGGGGTACACCGGCAGCGCCGGCAGGTCTGGCGAGACCACCAGGCTTTCGGCGGCGGCGCTTTCCTGCAGATCGCCGCGGGCCTGCAAGGGAGATGCCTGCGGCAGATCCAGGCGCGTAGGCCGCCCGAGGCCGTCCAGACCCTCGAGCGGCAGGTCTTTGCTGTACAGGTGCGCATCGGCCTCTTCCGGCGTGAAGATGGCCTCCAGCAGCGCCTGGCCTTCATCGTCATAGACCAGCCTCAGCGTCACCTGCACGCCGTTCTGCGTCTGCGAGGCCAACTCCAGCGGCTGCGCCGCGGCCGGCTGGCAGGCCGCACACAGCCCTGCCAGCCAGGCCAGGCAGACCCACAGGTGAGCGCGCATCCGCCACAGAGACATTACACGTCGAAGTACAGCTTCATCTCATACGGATGCGGGCGGTTGCGCACGGGGTAATATTCTTGCGTGCGCTTGTAATCCACCCAGCGCAAGAGCATATCCTTGCTGAAGACATCACCCGCCAGCAGGAAATCGTGATCCTCCTCCAGGGCGATCAAAGCCTCGTTCAGCGAGGAGGGCAGCGCTTTGATCGTGGCAAGTTTTTCCGCGCTCCAATTGAAGACATTATCGTCAATCGGGCCAAAGCCGAGCTCGGTGGGATCAACCTGCTTCTGGATGCCGTCCAGCCCGGCGAGCAGCTGCGCCGCCAGCGCCATATACACGTTGCAGGTGGCATCAGGCGGGCGGAACTCCATGCGCGCCGTATCGGGTTGGTTGGCATACTTGGGGATGCGCACCGCCGCTGAGCGGTTGCCCAGCGAGAAGAAGGCATTCACCGGGGCCTCGTAGCCCGGCACCAGGCGGCTGAACGAGTTGGTGCTGGGGTTGGTCAGCGCCAGCAGCGCCGGACCGTGCATCAGCAGCCCGCCAATGTACGAGAGGGCGGTCTTGCTCATGCAGCCGTAACCCTTGGGATCATAGAACACGTTCTTGCCGCCCTTGAACAGGTGCTGGTGGAAGTGCATGCCGCTGCCGGCCTCGCCGTAGAGCGGCTTGGGCATAAAGGTCACGGTTTGACCCTGGGCATGGGCGGCCATTTTGGTCACGTACTTGATGATCATGGTGGCGTCGCCAGCCTGCACCAGGCCCATCATGGGCGTCTCAATCTCCGATTGGCCCGGGCCGCCGACCTCGTGGTGATGGTATTTCACCGGCACACCCATGCTCTCCAGGCGCAGGCACATCTCGGTGCGCAGGTTGAACAACTGATCCTTGGGAGGAATGGCGTGGTAGCCGCCGTGCCGGGGGATGTAATGACCATGCCCACCCTCTGCCGAGTTCCAATCCGCCTCCCGGCAGTCAATGCGATATGAGGAGCGGTTCACCCCGTCCTCATAGGAAACGCTGTCAAAGACATAGAACTCAAATTCTGGCCCCCAGCGGCTTTCATCGGCAATGCCCGTGCTGCGCAGGTACTCTTCGGCACGGATGGCGATATTGCGCGGATCGTTGGTGAAGATGGCGTGGGTATCGGCCTCCAGGGTGATACAAATGAAGGAGATCGTCGGCGCCTCCCAATAGGGGTCGCGCATCGCTGTGGTCAGGTCGGGCACCAGCACCATATCCCCCGCCTTGACGCTCTTCAGCCCTACCGAAGAGCCATCGAAGCCAATGCCGTTCTCCATCAGCTCCTCGTTGAACTGAGACGCCGGTACGCTCAAATGGTGCCAGCGCCCATACAGATCGGCGAATTTGAAATCCACCATCATGATCTCGTTCTCGTCCATATAGCGTTTTGCCTGGTCAAACGTTGCGAACATCTAATTGCCTCCTCGGGAAATTGATTCTTTGGTATTTTCTATCTCGCCTGGCTGCTGGTCATCCAGCGCTGCCAGGGTAAATTGTGCCACGGTTTCGTTATCTTGCGCAAAGATAAAGCAGCCCTGCAGGTGTTCACCTTCCAAGAGGCGCGGCAGCCAGATGCGGTTATCCTGCCACATGCGCGCATAGGGCAGGTCGGCGGGAGCATGCCACACCGGGCGCATCTCATCCGTCTCCACGGGCTGGCCTTGCCAGCGCCGCACCAGGAAAACGTGCACCTGCTCATCCCAGGCCGGGCTGGCCGGAAAAAGGAAGGTCAGTGCGGCGGCGTATTCCAGGTGGTCAGGGTCAGCCGCCAAGCCGCACTCCTCCGCCAATTCACGCGCCGCGGCCTGGGGCGGGATCTCGCCTGGTTCCACTTTACCGCCAAACCCGGCGAACTTACCCGCCCCAAAGCCGCGCTTTTTGTGGCCGATCAACACCTGGCGCACCGGCTGGCCGCGCAGCGGAAAGCACAGCGTCAACTGCTTCAGTGCAGCATTCACCCGCTGGGCTAGCCTACCGCCCAATGGATGAAATCGGCCAACTCCCCTTTTAGTTTTGCCAGCGAGGGGATGTGAATGTACATCATGTGCCCGGCCTCGAAATAGCCCATGCGCAGGTTGCCGCGCAGGGCGGGGTCCAGGCTCAGGTGGTTGAAGACATACTCGGTAGCAAAATAAGGCGTCGCCAGGTCCAGATAGCCGTTGCCCACGTACACCTTCAGGGTCGGGTGCATGCACATGGCCTTGCGCAGGGTTTCGGCCACGTTGAGATACTGGTTCTCAAACTGCGCATAAGACCAGGGCCACACCCGCGGGTTCAGCACTTCGTAGGGCAGGTCGCTCTCGAACTTCAGCTCGCCGCGCACGTAATCGTACAGCGCAGCCGTGTAAGGCCCGGTGATGGCAGACATGCTGGGGTCATGCTCAAAATTCTCGCCCGCCGAGTCGCGGTCGATGCCCTTGAAGCGCGTGTCCAGGCGGCCCACCGTGCGCCGCTCGCTGCGCAGCAGCTCCTTGGTGAAGCGGAAGATCTCGATGCGCAGGTCGGTGCGGTCGATGTAATCTTCTGAGAGGCCGGTGTAACGGGCCAGCTTGCGGATGGTCTGCTTGCGCTCAGCGGCGGTTTGGGTGGCGCCCTTCATCAGGGCGGTGTTGTACTCGCCCAGCACAAACTTCTCCACCTCCTCCAGCACCTCTGTCAGGGGCTTCTTGAGCAGGTCAGCGGGCAGGCGCTTGTGGTACCAGGCCGTGGCGGTATAAGTGGGCAGGAAGAGCAGGTAAGGCAGCTCGTTGCCATGGACAAAATCCAGCGTCTGGAAGTTCAGCGCGGTCGAGATGAGCATGATGCCGTTCAGGTACATGCCGTGGCGCTCCTCCAGGTAACCAGAAAGCCCCGAAGCCCGCGTGGTGCCGTACGATTCGCCGATGAGGAACTTGGGCGAGATCCAGCGCTGGTAGCGCGTGGTGAACAGGCGGATGAAATCGCCTACGGATTCGATATCCTTCTTGAAGCCGTGGAACTCTTTGGCGCGCTCGCCGGTCACCGCGCGGCTGTACCCCGTGCTGACCGGGTCAATGAACACCAGGTCGGTCTGGTCGAGCAGCGAATACTCGTTATCCACCAGCTTGTAAGGCGGCGGCAGGGGGTAGCCTTCATCATCCAGCAGCACGCGCCGCGGCCCCAGCACGCCCAGGTGCAGCCACACGGAAGACGAACCCGGCCCGCCGTTGAAGGAAAAGGTCAGCGGGCGGGTGGTCTTATCTTCCACGTCATCCCGCGTGTAGGCCACAAAGAAAAGCGAGGCCTTGGGCTTTTCGCCTTCTGATTTGCCCTCGTCTTCGCCTTTCTTCTCCGTTTCTTCCTTGAGCACGATCGTCCCACAGGTGACGGTGTAAGGGATCACCTGCCCACGGATAGTGATGCTGTGTTGGGTCTGCACCAGGTCATCCTTGGCAACGGGCTTTTCTTCTGCTTTCTTCTGTTCTTCTGGTTTCTTTTCTTCGCCGGTCATAGATGTTCTCCTCTGAAAATAAACGATCTTTCCTCGTAGTAACGACTTCAGTCGTTACTGTTCGCAATTGCCAGGCCTTTGACGACGAAAGTCGTCACTAAGGACCACACAGGTTACTTATTTCCCGCTGGCAGGATTTCTGACAAAGCCTTGGTCAGTTTGGCCACATCACCGGTGGAGGTTTGCAGCCCGCTGATATCCGCTTTGGTCAGGCTGGCTTCCACGCCCGGCAGCACCTTCTCGGCCAGCTCGCTGGCCGCGCTGATCTTCTTGGACAGCGCCAGGGCATCTTTGGCAAACTCCTTGACCGAGGCGGGGACGATGGGCAGGTTCTCCATGATGGGCACGATCGTCTCCAGCACGTTGTCGGCCATATCCACGTATTTCATCACCACGGCCCGCAGGGTGCGCACGGTGCGGGTCAGTTCCACCGCCATATCCTGGATCGAGTCCAGCGTGCTCTTATTTTCATCGATCACCTTACCAATGTTCTCCAGCGCGCCGGTCATCCGGTCCGAAAAGTGCACATAGCCGGCAGGGGAGGCCTTGCTCGCCGTCACCGGCGGGCGGGTGGTGGCAATCGGGCGGGTGGCTGCGGGTCGAGTGGTGGATGGTTTGGGTTTATTGACAGAACTCTTCAGGTTTGACATTGGATTCTCCTTTGCGACGAAATAAAAAGACCTGCCATGTGGCAGGTTTCCATTGCGTGAGCGTGCGAGGGCGGGTGCCCTCAACCAATGGCGAAAAAGGCCACTGCTCTGCCATTGAGCGTTCTGCTCAAGTTGTCAGTGAATTTTAACACGGGCAGGGACTTCTCACAAGCCAGAGAAAGGTTTGACCATTTCTCGAACTTGTGGCATAATTCGTGCCAACGTGTTTGCCAAATGGCAATGATGGAAACGAGTATGCCTGCGCTGTACGGACAGCGACCCCGGAAGCGGTGCGAGCCGGGGCAGACCAGCCGGCAGAAAATCCTTCCGGAGCCGCGATCTGAAAGCGGGATCCCCGCCTGTAAGAAAGCCGGAATCGCTCACCGTTAGCCAGAGCGTGGGAATCGGGCCATGGCCCTGTTCCCGATGAGGCGCCCGCTTTGCCGCGGGAACCAGGGTGGTACCGCGAGAGATGCTGCAATGCTCTCGTCCCTGACCGGGACGAGATTTCTTTTTTTAAACGGATAGAGGAGGCACCATGCCATTCAGCGAAGTCCCCAATAAAGTTGATTTTCCCGCCCAGGAGCAGGAAGTGCTGCGCTTCTGGAAAGACAGCCGCGCCTTCGAGAAGATGATCGCCCTGCACAAAGGGCAGCCGCGCTGGTCTTTCATCGACGGTCCCATCACCGCCAACAACCCGATGGGCGTCCACCATGGCTGGGGCCGCACCTACAAAGATATGATGCTGCGCTTCCGCACCATGCAGGGCCACGAAATGCGCTACCAAAACGGCTTCGACTGCCAGGGACTGTGGGTGGAAGTGAACGTGGAGCGTGAGCTGGGCTTCAAATCTAAGAAAGATATCGAAAACTACGGCCTGGAGCGATTCATGCGCCAGTGCAAAGAGCGCGTCTTGCGCTATGCCGCCGTGCAGACAGAGCAGTCCATCCGCCTGGGCTACTGGATGGATTGGAACGACACCGCGCAGCTGCGCATGTTGGGCGAGAAGCTGCTCCAAGACCCGGCGCAGGTGATCACCGTGCAAGGCCCCCAAGGCCCGCTCACCGGCAGCGTGGAGCAGATCGTGGCGCAGTTGGGCCTGCCCCAAACAGGCGGCTCTTACTTCACCTTCTCCAACGAAAATAACTACATGATCTGGACCTTCCTCAAGAAGTGCTGGCAGAAGGGCTGGATGCACCGCGGCGCAGACGTGATGCCCTGGTGCCCGCGCTGCGCCACCGGCATCAGCCAGCACGAGATCGTCACCGAGGGCTACGTGGAACTGACCCACCGCTCCGTCACCGTGCGCTTCCCGCTGCGCGGGCGCCAGGACGAATCGCTGCTAGTGTGGACCACCACCCCCTGGACGCTGACCAGCAACGTGGCCGCGGCCGTCGGCCCTGGGCTGACCTACATGCGCGTGCGCAACCAGGAGCAGATCTTCTACCTCTCCAAGGGCACCCTGCACATGCTGCGCGGCCCGTACGAGGTCCTCTCTGAGCTGAAAGGCAGCGATATGGAAGGCTGGACCTACGACGGCCCCTTCGACGATCTGCACGCCGCCCAGCAGCCAGGCGGCTTCACCCAACTGAGCAGCCTCACCCAGGGCATCCAGACCAGCGCCGCCGAGGCTCACCGCGTCATCTTGTGGAACGAGGTGGGCGAGACGGAAGGCACGGGCATCGTGCACATCGCCCCGGGATGCGGCGCGGAAGACTTCCTGCTGGGCAAAGAGCAGCACCTGCCCCTGGTGGCCCCGCTGGAAGAAGAAGGCTACTTTGTCGAAGGCTTCGGCTGGCTCTCTGGCATGCACGTTTCGCAGGTTGCCGAACCGATCTTCGAAGATCTCAAGCGCAAAGGCCGCCTGTACAACGTGGAGCCCTACACCCACCGCTACCCCGAGTGCTGGCGCTGCCACACCGAGCTGGTTTTCCGCCTGGTGGATGAGTGGTACATCAGCATGGGCGAGGTGTACGACAAGCCGCGCGCAGAGATCACCGAGGATGAGAAGGAGCGCTCGCTGCGCTACCAGATCATGGACGTGGTGGATCAGATCCGCTGGATCCCCGATTTTGGCCACGCCCGCGAGATGGATTGGCTGCGCAACATGCACGATTGGATGATCAGCAAGAAGCGTTATTGGGGCCTGGCCCTGCCCATCTGGGAATGCGCCTGCGGTCATTTCGAGGTCATCGGCGACGACGAGGAACTGAAACAGCGCGCCGTGGCGGGCTGGGAGGTGCTGGAAGGCCACACCCCCCACCGTCCCTACATCGACGCGGTGAAGATCGCCTGCCCGAAGTGCGGCGCGCAGATGAGCCGCATCCCCGACGTGGGCAACCCCTGGCTGGATGCCGGCGTCGTGCCGTTCAGCACACTGGGCTACCGCACAGACCGCGACTTCTGGCAGAAATGGTACCCCGCCCAATGGATCAGCGAGTCGTTCCCCGGCCAGTTCCGCAACTGGTTCTATTCGCTGTTGGCCATGGGCACCGTCATCGATCGCTCGGCGCCGTTCCTGCAAAACTTCGGCTACAACACGCTGCTGGCTGAAGATGGCAAAGCCATGCACAAATCCTCCGGCAACATGATCGAGTTCAACGAGGCCGCCGACAAGATGGGCGTGGATGTGATGCGCTGGCTGTTCTGCACCCACCGCCCCGAAACCGACCTGCTGTTTGGCTATAACACCGGCGACGCCACCCGGCGACGCTTCCTCATCCCGCTGTGGAACGTGTACTCCTTCTTCGTCACCTACGCCCGGCTGGATGGCTGGGAACCGGTGGATCATGCGCAAAGCGACCCCGGCTGCCCCGAAGGCCCCACCCCGGCCTCCAATAACCTGCTCGATCGCTGGATCCTGGGCCGCTTGAACCAGGTGACTCAGATCGTGGCTGAGGCGCTGGAGAATTCCGACCCGCCCGGCGCCACCTGGCCGCTGGAGGCCTTCCTGGACGACCTGACCAACTGGCACGTGCGCCGCTCGCGCCGCCGCTTCTGGAAATCGGAAACCGACGCCGACAAACAGGCCGCTTACGCCACGCTCTACCACGTGCTGGTAAAACTGGCCCGCCTGCTGGCCCCCTTCACCCCCTTTGTCAGCGAGGTGATGTACCAGAACCTGGTGCGCGGTGCTCAGCCTGGCGCGTATGAGAGCGTGCACCACACTGCCTGGCCTGCCGCAGATACGGCCATCATCGACCATGACCTGCTCGAGCAGATGGCCCTGGCGCGCCGCGTGGCCAGCCTGGGCCTCAGCGCCCGCAAGAATGCCAACCTCAAGGTGCGCCAACCGCTGGGGCGCGTGCTGGTTTACACCGGCGCCTCCGGCCAGGCCGATTTGCGCCCCGAACTGGCCGAGATCGTCACTGACGAGCTGAACGTCAAGGCCATTGAGTTCGTCAGCGAGGAAGGCGCGCTGGTGCGCTACAAGGTGCTGCCCGATAACAAGCTGCTCGGCCCGCGCTTTGGGGCTAATTTCCCGCAGGTGCGTGCCGCCCTGCAAACCGCCAACCCGGCGAAGGTGGCTGCCAGCGTGCGCGCCGGCCTGCCGGTGACGCTGGACATGGCCGGGCAAAGCCTCGAGCTGGCCGCGGCGGAGATCCTGGTGCAAACCGAGCCCGCCCCCGGGCTGGCTGTGGCCGCAGACAAGTTCGTCACCCTGGGCATCGATTCGACCATCACCCCCGCCCTGCGCCAGGAAGGCCTGGCGCGCGAGATCACCCGCCGCATCCAGGACATGCGCAAATCGGCGGATTTCAAGATCGAGGATCGCATCACCACCTGGTACCAGGCCGAGGGCGAGCTGGCAGAGGTCTTCCAGGCCTGGGCCGCCTACATCCAGGCCGAAACGCTCACCACGCGCCTGCTCAGCGGTGCGCCCGACCCCGCTGCCTATGCGGAAGAACAGGATTTCGAGGGCGTAAAGATCACCCTCGCCATCAAAAACTAACTTCACCCCACCCCCTGCCCCCGCCNNCCCGCCCCTCAAGGGGCGGGGGTTATCTTTTCTGGTTGTGATTTTGCGGGCAAAGCCCGCAAAATCACAACCAGAAATATTCCCCTCCCCCATCCATTTTTTGGATGGGGGAGGGCCGGGGAGGGGGTCATTCTGCCTCCCATCACCCGTTTTCGCCATTATCTAGTAAAATTCAGGCAACGGCACGCCCGGCAGCGGCAAAGCCACCGCCGGGCCGAGAACCCTGGCTCATAGGAGATTCGCATGGATCCCAATTCAACCCTGGCTATCATTGGCGGCTCCGGGCTGTATGCCATCCCCGGGCTGGAAGAGATCGAAGAAAAAGACATCCTCACCCCCTTTGGCAAGCCCAGCGCGCCGATCATCGTCGGGAGGCTGGAGGGTCAGCGCGTGGCTTTCCTGGCCCGGC
>DIXA01000007.1 GCA_002428565.1 Anaerolineales bacterium UBA6092
GATATCTTCTTGCAGTTATTACCCCGCAAAGGGGCATCTCGTTCAGATTTTGATTCTGACGAACTTCTGCAGGTTTGGTTTGTTCACTATCTTCAAATCATGGGAGAGGCTGCAAGTCGCTTGTCTGATGAAATTCGCACACAGCACCCGGAAGTATCGTGGGGGCAGATGATCGGCATGCGCCATATTCTTGTGCACGGGTATTTTGAAGTAGACCTGGATATTGTCTGGAATGCGGCGCAAGTCAACCTGGCTCAATTGCAAGAACAGATTGAAGCGATTTTGCAGGGCTTGTAAGATTCTGAATAGCCACGGCTAAAATATTATTCAAAACCCCCAATCTGCATGGAGAGGGGGCTTTGTCTTGCCAATGCCCGCCGCTGACCCTGATATACGGAATGCTGTTCACGGCGAAAGCGCTCTACCCCGACGCCCCCATCCGCATCAGCCAGACGGGCATCAACACCATGTGGTTACCAACAAAGCTCAGCCATTTTTTCCTTTGGTTCTACTTCTTAGAGTCTTTTCTATTTCCAGGAAGGTATCTCTCCAGAGCATTTCGCTATAAGTACCCAAAAGCATAAAAATCACAAAGGGTACAGAAAAGCATATGCCTGGTATCAGCAATAGCCAACAAGAAGCAATCTCTACTGGTAAGCCAGATAGTATACCAACCATTATTAGCAAAGACAGCATACTTAATAATACCCATGGGCTGGTCTTGAGTATCTCTCTAGCCCTTTGTTTGGGGTTGCCCGAAGTTATAGCCTTTCTGTATACTTCGCGAATGGATACTGCCGTCGACATCCAAAAAACATTTATGAATGCAAATAGAAGAACCCAATCGACGATGTTCAAGTTTTCAATTAAATGCTTCATAGCTACCTTCGATGTTCACTTGATACACGGCTCCCAGGTCAATCTGCACCTATTGTAACCCCTATGGGTTGGTGTAGGCAAACTCCCCGCTGGAGGCGTGCCTGCTGGATGGTTGATTCCGTGGGTTGCCTGCGATGCCATCCATTGCGGCCTGTGCTATAATCAAAGCATGAGACCGGCGTATCTTTGGGATTACGATATTGATGAGGCTCAATTCCAAAATCTGCTGGATGGCAAGATCACCATCGGGCGGTTGGATGCGGATTGGGCGGCGCTGCGTCTTCTAGAGTATGCCCCTTACCCGGAAATTGTACGGCTGCTGGGGTTTCGTCGCTTGATCGCCGGTTGGCCAAGATGGCGCGAGCACATACGCTCCAACAGCCGCCGGCGCGGCTTTGACTTTCTGACCACCTGGCTGCCAGTTCACCATCCTGAGCGCACTTAATATGAATCAAGCATTCTATCTTGAGCATCTTTATCCTTTTCAGGATCAAGTACTGAACCTCCTATCACGGGTAGAGACAGGTTTCTACCTGACCGGTGGCACGGCGCTCTCGCGTGGCTATCTCAATCATCGCTACTCTGACGATCTCGATCTTTTCGTCAACGACAACGATGCCTTTACCTTGTGGGCAGATCGCGTCATGGGGGCTTTGGCACAATCTGCCCACTGGGGTACACAAGTGCTGCTGCGTGAGGAGCGCTATGTGCGTTTGAGCCTGGCGCAAGCAGATATCAACCTCAAGATCGAGATGGTGAATGATGTGCCCTCGCGAGTGGGAGAGCCCTGGCTGCACCCCGTCTTGGGTCGAGTGGATACCGCCGAGAATATCCTGGCGAATAAAGCCACTGCAATATTGGACCGCGCTGCATCAAAAGACCTGGCGGATATTTGGGGGCTGTGCTATCTGAAAGGTTTGTCACTGAGCGATGCCATCACAGGCGCACAAGGTAAGGCGGCTGGCGTGTTTCCGGTGGACCTGGCAAGGGCGCTCGTCTCTGCAACCCGAGCGGATTGGGAAGCGGTACGCTGGGTAGATCCGCCTGACCCCGAGCAGTTTGTGGCGCAGTTGAGTGAGCTTGGAAAAAGCCTGATTTTTTCGATTTAACCTGAATATCTTTCCCGTAACTTGAAGCGCGTGGTTCACTGCCAGGGCGCTGTATCCCAACGCACCCGCGGCGGCAGTGGCCAAGCAGATGGCGGTGGTGACTTTCTGTCTTTATCTGCTATAATTTAACTCGAGGCAACCATAAATCTCGATACTACTCTTCAGATCATCCAGGAGAATCTCCCCCAGCTCCAGCGTTTCGGTGTGAAAACGCTGGCTGTCTTCGGGTCTACTGCGAGAGGGGAAGCTACGCCTGCCAGCGATATTGATATCCTGGTTACCTTTCACACTCTCCCCACCTTCGACCAATACATCGAGACTAAGTTGTTTCTTGAAGACCTGCTGGGTTGCAAAGTGGATCTCGTTACCCAAGATGGCCTGAAGCCCCTGGTGCGCGCCGAAGTGGAAAAAGAGGCCATCTATGTCGCGTAACCCGCGCCTGTATCTAGAAGATATCCAGCAAAGCTGCGCTAAGGTGCTGCGTTTTACCTTTGAGTTGACGCTGGATCAATTCAAACGCGATGAGCTGATCTAAGACGCTGTGTTACGGAATCTCGCGGTCATTGGGGAAGCCGCTAAGAATGTGCCAGACGCTATTCGCCAGCAGTACACATTCGTCGAGTGGCGAAAAATCAGTGCGTTTCGAGATATTGCAGCCCATCAATATTTCAGCATCAGCGACAGCATCATCTGGGACATTGTCCAGAACAAGATCCCAGAACTGAGCGTTCAAATCGAACAAATCCTGCGCGAAATGCCTGCGTGACGAGGGCGACCGCCTGGTGTGGGCAGGGGTATTTCCTGGGCCTGTTCTGCCAGATGCACAGCCTGCTGGAGCAGCCTGTGGCTATCCCGGTGCAGGCCTTGGTTTTGGAGAGCGGCATACCGCCGTCGCGGCGTCAGTGGAAAAGTGGGCGGTGGGTTGTCCGTCCACTTTTCCACTGACGAGGGTTAGGTTGGTAAGGTGCTGCCCCTGGGCTAATGGCCGCGGACAGGTTGTATTACAAGCAGAGCGTATTATGGCTCAGGCGTGCAGATAAACTGAATGCTCTCAACGATTTCTCGCGCTTGATCGTTCAAGGCATCGTCGTCTCCCTCGTAAATGTATACGAGGATTGGGATTCCCTGATTTGAAATGGCATAGATAGCTATTGTTTGTAGGGTGTCAGGCCCGCGATCTCCAACCTGGATTCTACTCGTGTCTTCTAGCATTGCTGCTGTCGGGATTGCAATGATGACTCTAATTGCATCATTGTCGCCTGTTTCAACATTCGTTGACTCTTGTATGATAGGAGCCGATGCTAAATTGTATCGATTTTGAATTCTTTCGACATCCGCTACCAACGCCTCATCAGGCCTATTGAGCCAAGTGCCAGGATAACAAGCATTTCCGTAGATTTCAATGCGAGCGGAATTCTGGTCATTTTTGGATTCTAGTAAGATAACACCATTCCGCTCGTAGAATTCCACATTCCAGTTAGGGGGTTTTAACAAGCTAATGCCAGATTCTGGATTTTCATAAAGTTGGTCCGATGGTGCTTGGTTACATACCACATATCTTGCTACCAGAGAAACTGATAAAAGCAGGATAATTGGCAATACCAACGAGCGCCATCTGCCCTTCCAATTCAAAATTCTCGGGTTGTTTATGGAGTTTTGAACCATTTCTGAGCCCTTTCTCGATAGAAACGAGTCAACATAGCTCCAGGCACAAATATTACAATAAATAAAGAGCCTATGGCTATCCCTGCCCAAAAATGATAAACCAGAATTCCAGGAAGAAAGCCCGCCAAAAACGCGCAGGTGATTGACAGCCAAATCCAGCGTCGTGGTAAGTAGAAAGCAATAATCATGCTGATCATTAACAAGACAAGTGCTATCATTACAAGCAATGCCAATAAAATGTTTTCCATTGTTAAACACCAAATAGAAATTGGCGCCTACTTTTTACCTGATGATTTGAAATACCTCTGCGCTCTTTCTCCATAGAAACGCGTCAATAGTGTAGAGGGTACCAAGGTGATTAACAATACACAGCCAATAGCTACACCTGCCCAAAAACCGTCAAGGTAAAATCTCAGCAAAAAGCCTGTCAGAAACGCGCAGATGATTGACAACCATAACCAACGTTTTGATGCATAGGAACCTATGATTATACTTATAAAAAACGCGATGAAGGTTCCTGCACAAAACAAGATTTGCAAGTAATTGTTATTCGTGATCTGTTCACCAAGTGGAATTGCTCTATCTTTAGCGTTCATTGCTGCTTATATTAAATTTGCCCGCCCATTAGTTGTTTTTTGATTAATCAGGCGAATAACCTCCTGGCAATCTTTTAGGCTTGAGTGGATTAGAAAACAAGGTGAAACTGTCGGCCCATTGACAAGTCCATAGAGACGGTGAAATGGAGTTAGGGCCCGCGTTTTTATTACCCAGGTTTTATACATTCCAAAGCTAACCACCCTTCTAATCGAAATAACTTGGCCCCATTCAACAAAAATCTCGAGCCAAAAAAACTCAACCCATAAGCCATCTTCGCACACTTTAAGGGCAGGCCATGCATTCGCGACGTATGCATACGCCAACATAACTAAAATAGTTGGAAAGAGATTATACGCGTAACCCTTTAGCGAATCGGGTGGGTGTAGCCATAATGTAGAGATTAAAACGAGGATGACCATCAACCCAGTAAAGATGCTTACAATAATTTTTCCGGCACGCATATCTTTGGGATAAGTATAGAGTTTTGTCACCATAACCATCTTGAGTTGTACCGGTACAAGTTGAGTTAACCCTCAGGATTGGCGCTGGAGCAGCCGGTTGGCCAGATCGCGCAGCAATTGCCCGGCCTCGCCCCGCGGCTGGGCCTCGTCCAGCGCTTGCAGCGCCTCGGCGGTCAGGCGGTCGGCGGCTGCCTGGGTGAAGCGGTGCGCCCCCTCTTGCTCCAGCAGGTTTGCCACGGCGGGCGCCTGCTCCAGCGAGATCGGCCCCTGCTGCCAGCGCTGGAAAAAGCGGCCTTTTTGCTCTAACCCAAACAGCACCGGCAGGGATTTCTTGCCCGCGGCCAGGTCGCTCTCGGCAGATTTGCCGGTCATCTCGGCGCTGCCCCAAATGCCCAATAGATCATCCTGTACCTGAAATGCCAAGCCCAGCCGCTCGCCAAACAGGCGGTAGGCCTGGCAGCGCGCTTCCGGCGCGCCTGCCGCCAGCGCCCCCAGCCCGGTGCAGGCTGCCAGCAGGGCGGCGGTCTTGCCGCCCACCATGGGCCAGTAATCGGCTTGCTGCAGGTCGCGGCGCTGCTCGTAGGCCAGGTCGAGGTACTGGCCCTGGGTGAGGTGCAGGCAGGTGCTTTGCAGGATCTGGCAGGCCGCCAGGGCGGTCTCGGCGGAGGTGGACTGGGCCAGTCGCAGCAGCCACAGGTGCGCCAGGGTGAACATAGCATCGCCGGCGTTGACAGCCTGGGGGATGCCCCAGCGCTTCCAAACGGTCTGCCGGCCGCGGCGCAGTGGGCTGTTATCTTCGATATCATCGTGGATGAGGGAAAAATTGTGCACCAGCTCCACCGCCGCGGCTGCCGGGAGCGCCTGCTCCCAGACCCCGCCGGCGGCGGCGCAGGTCAGCAGCACCAGCAGCGGGCGGATGCGCTTGCCCTGGGCGGCTGGCCCGGCGCCCTCGCCTTCCCAGCCCATGTGATACGCCAGCATGGCTCGCAGCGGCTCCAGGCCAGGGTCGCCCGCCAATGCCACGGCGCGGCGCAGCTCATCTTCTACGAGGATCAGCATGGATTGGGTCAAGGTGGCATCGGGCATGGGGTTCACGCTTGGGTCAGCGGCTGCATGCGCTGCAGGGCGGCAATATCCGGCGCGCCGCAGGCAAACAGGCACACCTGCACCTCGCGGCGCAATTCTTCAACCACCTGGAGGGTGGCTTCTAATCCCTGGGCGGCGGCTTTGAGGTAAGGCCCCGCCATCCCGCCCAGGCAGGCGCCCAGCGCCAGGCACTTGGCAATCTCCACGCCGGTGCGCAGCCCGCCGGAGGCGAGGATGGGCAACCCCGGCGCGGCGGTGCGCACGTTGAGGATGGCCTGGGCGGTGGGCACACCCCAGTCGCTGAAGGCGGCAGCCAAACGGCGCTGGCTTTCGTTCTGCGCCCGGTGCATCTCCACCTGAGTCCAGGAGGTGCCTCCGGCGCCTGCCACGTCAATGGCAGCCACGCCAGCCTGGGCCAGCCCGGCCACGTCCGCGGCGCTGAAGCCCCAGCCGACCTCTTTGGCGATCACCGGCACGCTCAGGCGGCGGCAGACCTGCTCCAGACGCGCCAGCAAACCGGCAAAGCGGGTATCCCCTTCGGGCTGCACGGCCTCCTGCAGGGGGTTGAAGTGCAGGATCAGCGCATCGGCCTCGATCATCTCCACTGCCCGCTGGCACTGCTCCACGCCGTAACCGTAATTGAGCTGGATGGCGCCCAGGTTGGCGAAGAGCAGGATATCTGGGGCGACGGAGCGCACCTGGAAAGTGGAGGCCAGCTCGGGATGATCGATGGCGGCGCGCTGCGAGCCAACTCCCATAGCAATGCCCGCCGCCTGAGCCGCAGCCGCCAGGGTGCGGTTGAGCGCCGCAGCCTGCTGGGTGCCGCCGGTCATCGAGGAAATGAGCAGTGGGGCCTTGAGCGGCTTGCCAAACAGCGTTTGCGCCAGGGAGATGTCCTCCAGGTTGAGCTCAGGCACAGCCCGGTGGATGAAATGATAGCGCTCCAGGCCGGTGGTCAGCCCCGATTGAACATCCTCTTCCAGGTTGATGCGGATATGATCCGCTTTGCGCGCGCCGATGGGCGTAACTTTAGGCATCGTATTGTGTTCCTATACTCTGAGCAATCTTACCAGCCGCGATTCAGCCTGTCAACCAGTGAAAGCCATCTATATCTCGCACTCACACACTTGACAGATTGGAAAGCGGGGTTACAATTGCCCTTATCTGGCGAATAAACTGCAAGGAGGATTTTCTCAATGAGCGACACTTTTGAAAAAGTAAAAGAAATCATTATCGATCTGCTAGGTGCGGACGCCGAAAAGGTGACCCTGGATGCGCGCTTCCGTGAGGACCTGGAAGCCGACTCGCTTGACCTGGTGGAGTTGATCATGAAATTCGAGGATGAGTTCGAGGGCGAGATCTCCGACGAGGATGCCCAGAACATCAAGACGGTGGGCGACGCCGTTACCTTCCTCGATTCTCACAAGAAGTAGTCAATACCTTTTTTTGACCAACCCAATAGCAAACCGTGAGCGGGTCAAACCCCGTTCACGGTTTGCTTTTTAATCTTCCCTTGAGCCTGGCCTTTTTTGCTGAGGCGCTCTCCCATCCGATTTTGTCAAAAATGGGTCATTTGCGGGCGCTCTGCGCCCACAAATGACCCATTTTTGACTATTTCCCCTCCCCCATCCTGGTTTTGGATGGGGGAGGGCCAGGGAGAGGGTCTGAGGGAATGGGGTAAATCAACCCAACAGGCTGGGAATTTGCTCGGGGTGGGCCGCCACGCGCACGCCCACGGCTTCCAGCGCCTTCACCTTGTCGGCAGCCAGGCCAGAGCCGCCCTCGATGATTGCCCCGGCATGCCCCATGCGCTTGCCCGGAGGGGCGGTCTGCCCGGCGATGAAGGAAACCACCGGCTTGGTCATGTGCTTGCCGATGTACTCGGCGGCCTTTTCCTCGTCCGAGCCGCCGATCTCGCCGATCATGACCACTTTTTCGGTGCTCGGGTCGGCCTCGAACATGCTCAGGCAGTCGATGAAGTTGGTGCCGTTGATCGGGTCGCCGCCAATGCCCACGCAGGTGGAGACACCCTTATTCAGCAGTTTGAGGGCGTAGACCACTTCGTAGGTGAGCGTGCCTGAACGAGAGACCACGCCCACGCTGCCAGGGATGGCGATGTTGCCAGGGATGATGCCCACTTTGCACTCGCCGGGGGTGATCAAGCCAGGGCAGTTGGGCCCCAGCAGGCGCACCTTTTTCTGATCCAGGTAGTTGCGCACACGCATCATATCCAGCACGGGCACGCCCTCGGTGATGCATACGATGAGGGATATGCCAGCATCGGCAGCCTCATAGATCGCATCGGCAGAGAAGCGCGCCGGGACGAAGATCACGCTGGTGTTGGCGCCAGTGGCTTCTACAGCCATTTTGACCGAGTCGAACACGGGGATCTTTTCCTCCACCACCCACTCGCCGCCCTTGCCGGGAGTGACGCCAGCCACCACGTTGGTGCCGTAGGCCACCATTTGCTGGGTGTGGAATATTCCTTCATTGCCAGTGATGCCTTGCACCACCAGGCGGGTCTGCTTGTTGATCAGGATACTCATGGGTTAGGCTCCCTTCGCCGCGGCCACAGCCTTTTGGGCGGCGTCAGCCAGGGTCTCTGCGGTAATCATATTGGCGTTGGCCAGCAGCTGCCGGCCTTCTTGGGCATTGGTGCCCACCAGGCGGATCACCATGGGCACGTTGGGCTTGACATCTTGCATGGCGACCAGGATGCCGCGGGCCACTTCGTCGCAGCGGGTGATGCCGCCGAAGACGTTGAACAGAACCGCCTTGACGTTGGGGTCCGAAAGGATCAGGCGCAGGGCTGCGGCAACCTTCTCCGCACCGGCCCCGCCGCCAATATCCAGGAAATTGGCTGGTTCGCCGCCAAACAGCTTGATGATATCCATCGTGGTCATGGCCAATCCTGCGCCGTTGACCATGCAGCCGATATTGCCATCCAATTTAATGAAGGAGAGACCGTATTTGCGGGCTTCGATCTCGGCGGGGGCTTCGATATCCAGGTCGCGCAGTTCAGCCAGATCAGCATGGCGGAACAGGGCGTTATCGTCCAGCAGCATCTTGCCATCCAGAGCCAGCATGCGGTTATCGGTGGTGATCACCAGAGGATTGATCTCCGCCAGGGTGGCGTCGCATTCCAGGTAAGCCCGCCATAAGCCGTGGGCTACCTGGTTGAACGTTTTCCAGTGTTCGCGCGGCAGGTCGATCATCACGGCGATATCGCGGGCCTGGTAGTCGCGCAGCCCCAAGAGTGGGTCGATGTGAACTCTGATGATCTTCTCTGGGCTCTTGCGCGCCACTTCCTCGATCTCCACGCCGCCCTCCGCAGAGACCATCATCACCGGCTTGCGGGCGGCGCGGTCATTGGTGATGCCCAGGTAGATCTCCTGCGAGATGCTGGCGGCTTCGTCGACCAGCACCTTGCGCACGGGCAGGCCTTTGATCTCCATACCCAGGATCTGCGTGGCTATTTCCTCGGCCTCGTGGGGGTCTTTCGCCAGGCGGATGCCCCCTGCTTTGCCGCGCCCACCCACCAGCACCTGCGATTTGATCACCACGCGGCCGCCCAACTCGTTGGCGATGGCGCGCGCCTCCGCGGCAGTGGTCGCAACGCGCCCCTTGGGGATGGGCACGCCATAGCGGGAAAAAATGAGCTTGGATTGGTACTCGTGTAATTTCATTCCTTGTCACTCCTCGTGTGAGAGACTGGTGGAGGTGAACCCCTTGGGCATTATACCACCGCGCACGATCTGGGGCAGGTAGGTGTGGATGAGCGGGGTGGGCTCGGTGATCACAACCAACACCGTGGTGCTGACCGGGGCAGACATCTCGGCGTTCCAGGCCGCGATCGTCACGGTATAGGTGCCGGCGAACGTGTAGGTGTGTTCCAGGGGCAGCGGGTCGTCCAGGGCCAGGGTTTGGGTGAACACCACGCCATCGCCAAAGGCAACAGTATAGGTGTAGGGCTTGCAGGCTTCGTCGGGGCTGAGGTCCGCGCTGAAGGCCACCGGTGCATCGGTGAGGAGTGTGCCGGTAGTCACCACCGTCAGCGAGATGCCCTCCAGCGGCAGGCAGGCCCCCGGTTGAATCGTGATCTGCTGGACAGCGGTATCGCTGCCCAGGCCGTTGCTCGCCGTCAGTGTGGCGGTATAGGTGCCCGCTTGCGCGTAGACATACACAGGATGTTCCTGGGTGGATGTGCCCAGGTTGTCGCCAAAGTCCCAGGCGTAGGTCATGCCATCTTGCGTGCCGATGGTGAGGTTGGTGAAGGTTAACACATCCCCGGCGGTCACCTCAGCCGGGCTGTTGAAATCAGCCACGGGCGCCATGGGCAGCGAGCAGGAAATGGAAGCGCCTTGCAGGGCGATATCGTCAATGTACCAGCCGTCATACACCTGGCTGCCATCGGAGGTGAAGCGGAAGCGCAGGCGCACGTTCGACTGCCCATCCAGTGCAGGCAGGGGCACGCTGGCTTGCGTCCAGGTTGTTTGGTAGCCATTGTAGGCCCCTGCGGTTGACCAATGAGCGCCTCCGTCGATGGAGTACTCCACATAGCCGTAATCATAGCCGGGCTCGGTCTGGTACTTATGCCAGAAGGTCAGGCTCACACCGGTGTGATCGCTCATATCCAGCGCCGGAGAGGTCAGGGAGATGTTCAGATTATTGGCATAACTGCCGCTGGGGCTGTCGGTCCAGGCGTGGGTGGGGCTGTGCGAGGCGAGGGTGGTGATGCCCCAGGGGCTTTGTGCGCTCCAGCCCAGGGCACCGGTCTCTACATCGTTGTTGTAGGTTTCGCAGATGCGCACCATATCAAAATTTTGGGTCACAGTCTGGTGGTCAAGCGCGGCCACGTTATGGAAGGTCTGGGGAACGTACCCGCCCGAGTCGGCGGTGATGGCGTAGGTGCCGCTGAGCACCTGCATGCTGTACAGGCCGGTGCTGGGATCCGATACGGTGGCGAACAGCCCGGCCGTCAACTCGGCAGGCAGGGGCAGCCAGTTACCGGCGTCGCGCACCTGGCCTTGCAGTGTGGGTGCAATTGCCGGGTCAATCACCAGCAAAAAGACAGCAGTAAATGGTCCCCATTTGCCCTGGTTGCTCATCCCGTGGACGAGGATGTAGTGCATACCCTGGCTCAGGCCGGTGGTATCCACAGCCATGATCGCTTCTTCGCTGGTTTCGCCCCAACTGCCATCCAGCGGGTCCATGGCGGTGCCTGTGCCGTCTTCGCCGGGCGCATCGATGAAGAACTCAGCCCCTGCCACAGGCGTCAGGGTGCCGGTGTAGCGGTGCTCGGCGATCAGCGCGGTGAGGGTGACCGGCTCGCCGTATTGGATCTGCGGTGAGGAAACGATCACGTTCTCCGCATCGGGGCCGTAAACGGTGGTGAAGGGCATGCTGGCGATCTTGTGCAGGTATAGGAAGGCGGGGCGGTTTTCGTCCCAAAAGCTGCGCACCATGCCGTCAGTGCCATCGATACAGCCGTAGTTGGGAAAGAAATTGCCGCAGGGGTTGGAGTAATTGTCTGAGCCGATCTCAAATGTAAAGGAGGCGATGCCCAGTTTGCCGTAGGTCCAGTCGTCGGTGGCGCCATCCACGGCATAGCCGATATCGCCAGAGGCTCCGTAGCCGGTGAGCAGGCCGAGCTGTTGGCCCAGGAAGGTCAATTGCGCCAGGTTGGGCGGGTCGCCGTCGGTGATACTCCAGGGCCACAGCACCAGGTCGCTGTACGAGTGCAGGCTGAGGAAGATGCCTGGGGCGTCCAGCGGGGTGGCGGGGCCGATCTCGTAGTTGCCGTTGTTGCCATTGTGGTCGGGCATCACGCTGGCGAAGAAGGTTTGGAAGGCCTGCGTTTCTGGCTCTGAGCCAGCCGATGGGCCGCGGTAGGTTTCGGAGCAGGCATTGCTGCTGGAGCCGCCGCAGCAGCCCCAGTAGAAGGAGGAGTTGCGGTTCAAGTCCACACCCCAGGTGTTATAGTCGTTGCAGCCATCGTCGCTGTCCATGTTCTTGCGGCGGTAGGCATCGATATCTTGTTCGTCTACGCGGTGCCCGTCGGGGTTCTGCGTCACCAGGATGTAAACCACGTTGTGGTTCACCAGCCAGGTCACGTCCGGGTCGAGGCGGTAGCCGCCCTCGCCGTTGTAGCCGCTGGTGAGATACTGGATGTAGCGGATGGCTAATTCGGGGATGGCAACTTCGCGCGCATGGATGCCGCCAAAGAGGAAGAAGGGCGGCTTGTCCTCGACCGCTCCATAAGCGGGGTCTTCATTGGTAATGCGCAGCACCCAGATGTCGCGGGCATACAGGCCGTTCAGCCCCTGCCAGGCATCCCCGATATCGATCAGTTCGGTGAGGTTGGGGTAGCTGGCGTTGACCTCGGCTAAGAAGTCGGTGATGTAGAGGCCGTTGGGGTTGGGGTAATCTTCATCATAGTAATAGAAGCGCGAGTCCAGGGGAGCCTGGATGCCTGCCTCGGCGGTGCGTTTCTCGTCGATCACAAGCTTGTAGCCAAGCACCTCCAGCCAGTCGTACTGGGCGGGGGGCATCATTGCCAGGGCGTAACCGGCTTCCTGGTCTACGTGCCAGATATCCAACTGGCCCGCCACCGCGTCCAACTCAGCCCGGCTGTTGTAATAGATGCGCACCACCAGCCATTCGCCGGCAGATTTATCGGCCTGAGGCTTGATATCCAGGGGGTAATCGGAGGCAGAGACGGCGGTATCGCCGCTGAGCAAGAAGCCGCCCAGCAGGCCCAGCGCGGCCAACAAGATGCCGCTCCAGATGAGGGGGTATTTTTTGAACATGAGCACTCCTTACGCACAAGATGATGGGCGTGCTGCGGGATTTTCGCCCGCAGCACACTCAGTGACTGGCCTTTACTGGCGGATCGACATGGGCAGGTAGATGCAGTGCCACTGGGTGGTGGTGGTGAGGGTCATCTGCACCTGGTGGCTGGTATTGCCCTGTGAAGTGATGGTTACCACGGCCGTGTCTATTTGCCCGCTGGAGATGCCCAAGGGCACATAGACCACGATGGTGAGCAGCATTTCCTCGCCCTGGCCCAATGGCCCGGCCAGGGGCTCGAAGTCAACCTGCCAACCGGAAACGACGCTGATATCAAAGGTGTCCGTGGTATTCCCGGTGTTGGTCAGGGAGAGGGTATAGGTTACTGGAACACCCCAGGCGAGGCCTGTTTGGGCGTTGGGTGTAGCTGCCGCGGCCAGGTCGTAGACAGTGTTGGCGGTGGTTTGCAGTGAGATGGCATCTTGCTGGGCGCCGGGCAGCGGCGAGGTGAAGGTGATCTGTGCCAGGTCGCTGGCCCCAGCGGCTGCATCCAGCGGCACGCTGACGGTGACCGGCACGGTGATGGTTGCACCTGCCTCCACCAGGCCGGTATCGGCGGGCGCCTGCACCGTCCAGGCAGCCCCCGAAACAGCCAGGCTAAAGGTATCGGCTGCGTCACCGATGTTGGTAACGGCTAACCAGTACACTACCGCCGCACCGGGGTCGCCGGAAAGGGCGGCCGTCTCGGCGAGCAGGTCCGGGCCGCGCGGCCCAACGTAGGTGGCCAGCGCGGCGGTGGTTTGTTTCACCGGGTCACTCTGAGAGGTGATGGTGAGGGTGGCGACATCGCTCTCGCCGGCGGTAGCCGTGAGTGGGATGGTAACGGTGATGGTCAGGTCTGCAGCGCCGCCCACCGGCAGCAGGCCTGTATCGGCGGCGGAGAGCGCCACCGGCCACAGGGCCGAGCCCTGGATGTCGAAGGTGTCGGGGGCGCTGCCCAGGTTGCTGATCTGCACGGTGTAGACCACCTGCTCGCCGGGGTGAGCCGCGCCATCCTGGCTGGCAGGATTGGCCTGGGGCTGGTAGATATTTGCGTGGGATTCCAGCCCACCAGTGAAAAGGATGGATGGAAGCGATTGGGAAGTGATAGTAATCAGTCCGGCGCTGCTTTCGCCGTTGTGAGCGGTGATGGGCACGGTCACCAGCAGTTCAAAAATAGCTAGATTGCCGCCGGCGACCGGGCCAATGGTGGATGCTGTGGTGGTGATGGCCCAGGAGCTGTCGAACTGGATGCTGTATGTATCGGGGTTCAATCCGATATTATTGATCTGCAGCGTGTGAGTGACGATTTGGCCTGGGGCTGCATTGCCGACAGATTCTGGGGTGATCAGACAGGCACCGTCAGGTGGGTTGGTTACCTGGAAGAAGATGGCGGTGAAAGGCCCCCACTTGCCCTGGTTGTTGCGTCCATGCACCAGAACGTAGTGCTGCCCCATCGTGTCGCAGAAATTGGTCGGCACGCTGGCCTGTACATTCTCGCTGGTGCCGCCCCAACTGCCATCTACGGGGGTCATGGCGGTGCCGCTGCCATCCGCGCCGGGGGCATCGATGAAGTACTCAGCCGCGTTAACCGGGTAGATCGTATCGCCGCTGCGGCGGTGATCCATGACGTTGGCGGTGAGGGTGAAGGAATTGCCCGCAGGCACGCTGGCAGGGTTGACCACCAGGGTTTGCGTATCCGGCCCATAGGCGGTGATGTAAGGCGTGCGGGCGATCTTGTGCGCATAGATAAAGGCGGGGCGGTTCTCGGCCCAGAAGTTCTGCGATTGCCCATCGATGCCGTCCTGGCAGCCGAAGGCGGGGAAGAAACCGCCGCAGGTGCCGCTGCTGGGGCCTATCTCGAAGGTGAAAGAGGCAATGCCAAACTTGCCGTAGGTCCACTCGTCTGAGGAGCCATCCACAGTGTACAACTGATTGGCTTGCTGCGGGGTGTAACCGTTAAAGTAGGTAAACTTGCGCCCGATGGTGGTCAACTGGCTGCCGTTGGGGCTGGCAGAAGAGGTGAATCCCCAGGGCCACAGCACCAGATCGCTGTAGGTGTGCAGGCTGATGAAAATACCCATGGCATTTTCAGGTGCGGCGGGGGGCACTTCATCGTCGCCGTTGGCACCGTTGTAATCCGTAAAGATGCTGGCGAAAAAGCTCTGGAAGGCCATCGTCTCCGGTTCGGAGGCGCGGGCAGGGCCGCGGTAGGTGTCGGAGCAGGCGCTGCTGCTGGAACCACCGCAGCAGCCCCATTTGAAGGAAGAGTTGCGGTTCAGATCCACGCCCCAACTGCCCGAAGTAGTGCAGCCGTCATCGCTGTCCATGTTCTTGCGCCGGTTCAGGCCGGTATCGGCCTCGTTGATGCGGTGCCCATCGGGGTTGGCCGAAACCAGGATGTAGACCACATTGTGGTCCACCAGCCAGGTCACGTCGGGATCCACGTTGTAACCGGAGGTGAGGTACATAATATAGCGGATGGCCATTTCGGGCGTGGTCACCTCGCGAGCGTGAATATTGGCCAGCATAAAGAAAGGCGGCTTATCCTCGATCGCCCCGTAAGCGGGGTCTTCGTTGGTGATGCGCAGCACCCAGATATCGCGGTGGTAGCCGCCGTGATCGGCCTGCCAGGCGTTGCCAATGTCAATCAACTCGGTGGTGTTATCGTTCATCATATTGACCCACTGCAGGGTGTTGATCATATAATTGCCATTGGGGTTGCTGTAGTTGCTGTCGAAGTAATGATAGCGCGCATCCAGCGGGGCCATGAGGCCGGCAGTCTTTTCCAGATCGATCTCCACACGGTAATCCAGGGCCACCAGCCAGTCATGCTGCGCAGGAGACATCATGGCAACGAAATAGCCCTGGTCGTGATGCACTTCCCAGATGTCCAGCTCGCCCGAAACGGCATCCAGCCCGGCGCGGCTGTCAAAATAGACGCGCACAACGATATTCTGGTCTGCTGCCCGATCGGTGATCAGGTTGAAATCTCCCCCTGGTGTGGATGCAACTGCCGTGCTGCTGCTGAACAAGTAGCCGCTGAGCAGCCCGAAGACGCCGAGCAGTAGAGCGGTGAACACGATACGACGAAACTTTCTCATTGAATTACTCCTCCGGGGTGTTGATGTGTATATTCGATAGATGGGGTGACGGATTAGTCTTCCACATAGGGTACATCTTCGCTGCGGGCCAGGCCCTGCTGAATGGCCTGGCGCGCCACAGCCTGCGCCACTGCGCAGTGTACTTTCTTATCCATAGGGTTGGGCACCAGCTCGTCGGGGGGCGTCTGGTCGGCAATGGTCTGGGCCGCAGCCTGGTACATCTCTGGGCTGATGCGCCTGGCGTGGGTATCCACCGCGCCGCGCAGGATGCCCGGAAAGCCCAGCACGTTGTTGACCGATTTACCATCCGCGGCAAAGGCCGCCCCGGCTTTCAGGGCCACTTCGGGCAGGATCTCGGGGTTGGGGTTGGATAGGGCCAGGATCACCTGCCCTTTGCGCACCATCTCCGGGCGGATCAGCCCGGGCACGCCGGTGGTAGCGATGACCACATCGGCCTCTGCCATTATCTCAGCCAGGGTGGAGGCCCGCCCGCCAGCCTGCACGAAGCGGCTGACGGCCTCCTCAGAGAGGTCCGCGCCTAAAACCGGGTTGCCGGTCAGGCGCATGAGCATGCGCCCAACGGCGTTGCCAGCCGCGCCCAGGCCAATCTGACCGATGACCGCTTTGCCCAGGTCCAGTTTGGCCAGGCGGCTGGCGTTCATCAGCGCGGCGGTGGCAACCACGGCGGTGCCGTGCTGATCGTCGTGCATCACGGGGATGTCCAGGCGGGCTTGCAGGCGCTCTTCAATCTCAAAGCAGCGCGGGGCAGAGATATCCTCTAACTGGATGGCCGAGAAGGTGGGGGCGATGGTGGCCACGGTTTCAATGATGCGTTCTGGGTCTTGGGTGTCGAGCAGGATGGGCACGCCTGATAGCCCCACCAGGGTCTCCAGGAGCATGGACTTGCCTTCCATGACCGGCATGCCCGCCACCGAACCGATATCACCCAGGCCGAGGATGGCGCTGCCATCGGTGACGATGGCGACCAGGTTGCTGATGGCGGTGTACTGCCGCGCCAGAGAGGGGTCTTTAGCGATCTTCAGGCACACCTCCGCCACGCCTGGGGTGTAAACCCGGCGCAGGATGGCCAGGCTGTCTACCGGGAAGCGGCTGCGCATGGCGATCTTGCCTTTTTGGTGCACTTCCAGCACCTCATCGCGCACAGCCAGGACCTGCGTGCCAGGGTTGTTGGCCATGGCCTGCAAGACCTGCTCCATGTGGGCTTCATCATCCGTGTTGATGGTCACATCGCGGGTGGTGTAGCGCGAGGTCTCCTGGATCAGGCGCATCTCGCCAATATCGCCCCCGGTCTCGGCAACTGCCGTCAGCAGCCTGCCCAGTGTGCCCAGACGGGTGGCGTTGCGCACGCGCACGGTGCGCATGAATTTTTCCTGGGTTTCCAAGTGCTTTGCTCCTGTACCCAAGCGCTGTAATGAGCAGATGATCAAGGCCTCACCGATCTTAAAAACCGATGAGGCCTTGGGTTACCCGTTTCGCCAGAGCTTGAGCTCTTTGAGGATCGAACCGCCGATAAACTCGCGCATGATCGAGTTATCGGGCACCAGGTCGGTGGAGAGAGGCTGGAACCATTCCAACAGGGCCAGCATGCGCTTGGCTTCGATATGCTCAGGGGTGCCGAAGGGCACCTGGCGCAGCAGCGGCTCGGCCAGCGGCTTTAGGGCAGAGAGTTCGTAGGCCAGGGCCGAGTTGAACATCACATCGGCATTCTCCTGGTAGGGGAAGATGTAACGCTTTTCGCCGCGCCGCACCGACTCCCAGCGCTGGATGGTCTGCTGGGCGGTGTAGCCGCGCTCGCGCGCGTCCCGCACGATGCGCCGCACCAGCCGGGTATCGGTGGTGGAGATGCGGTTGTGCCGGTCCAGGTTCAACTGGGTGAGGCAAGAGGCGTAGATGCGGAAGGTGTGCTGAACAGGGAAATCCGGCAGCAGGTCGGGGTTCAGGCCGTGGATACCCTCCAGGATGAGCACCTGCCCAGGGCGAAGCTGTACTTCCTCGCCGGGGATTTGCTTGCCCGCTTTGAAATCAAAGTGAGGCATGCGCACCTTTTCGCCGCTGATCATGCGCCGTAAGTCGCTGGCCATCTGGTGTGTGTCCATGGCAGCCAGAGTTTCGTAATCGGGCTTGCCATCCTCGTCCAGGGGGGTTTTCTCGCGGTCGACAAAGTAGTTGTCCATTTCCAGCGGGTAAGGCGAGATGCCCTGGGAGAGCAGTTGAATGGTCAGGCGCCGGGAGAGGGTGGTTTTGCCAGAAGAAGATGGCCCGGCGATGAGGATGATGCGCACTTCGTCTAGCCGAGAGGTGATCATTTCGGCGATATCGGCAACGTTCTGTTCGTGCAGCGCCTCAGAGACGAGGATCACCTCCGCGGCGCGCCCGGCCTGGATGGCGTCGTCCAACTGCCCAACGCTGGCAATGCCCAGGCGGTCCAGCCAATTGCCATACTGGCGGAAAGTGACCAGCAGCTTGGGATAGTCGGGCATGGGCAGCAGTTCGGTGGGCTTGTGGCGGCGCGGGAAGCGCAGGGTGAAGCCGCCGTCAATGGGCAGCAGGCTGAACCAGCGCAGGTAGCCGGTGGAGGGCACCATGTAGCCGTGGTGATAATCCTGGTGGTCCAGGATGCGGTACAGGGTCAGGTAATCTTTCTGGCGGTGGGCCATCAGGCGCACTTTGTCGTCGTAGCCCTTGGCCTGGAAATAGGCGGTTGCCTCTGGCAGGGATACGGTGCGCCGGCTGATGGGCAGGTTCGCTTCCACCATGGCGCGCATGTGCGCTTGCAGGTCTTCCAACTCACCGTCTTGCAGCGACGGGCGGCCTTTCACCTCACAGTAGTAGCCGCCCGAGGAAACAGAGTGATCGATAGTCAGATCGGCATCGGGGAAGAGCTCCTCGAAGGCGGCATCCAGCAGGAAGGTGAGCGAGCGGCGGTAGATGTGCATACCGTCTGGCTCGCCCATGGTGACCGGTCGCACTTGCGCATCCATCTTGATCGGCAGGGTCAGTTCGCGCAGCTGACCGTTGATCACCGCACCGACAATGGGCGCGGCGGGGTCGCTGATGGGGCGCAGAAACGCTTCTGCGCTTGCGCCGCGCGGCCCAGATAAAACCCGCCCATCCGGCAGGTGTACTTCTACCGTAGGGCGGGGGTTTACAAACAGGAATTCCTGGTTTTCCGTGGTTTCCGTCATTGCAACCAGAAGTTGATATTAATCGTTGGCGCTGACGCCGCAGCACAGCACCAGTTCTTTGGCCGCTTTGACCTCGTCCACGCGCCCGATGGGGGTGTGGTGCGGGGCCTCTTTGAGCAGCTCGGGCTGGGTGTGGGCTTCTTCGGCGATCTTCAGCATGGCATCCACGAAGGCATCCAACGTTTCCTTGCTCTCCGATTCGGTCGGCTCGATCATCAGCGCCTCGTGGACGATGAGCGGGAAGTAGTTGGTGGGCGGGTGGAACTTGTAATCCATCAGCCGCTTGGCGATATCCAGGGCATGCACCTCGGGAGCATCCTCCCAGCGGCCCTCGGCGACGAACTCGTGCATGCAGACCCGGTTATAGGGCACATGATACACATCCTGCAGGCGCGCCTTGAGGTAATTGGCGTTCAGCACAGCATGCTCAGCGATGCGGCGCAGGCCCTCTGCGCCGTGCATGGCGATGTAGGTATAGGCGCGCACGGCCATGCCAAAGTGGCCGTGGAAGGATTTTACCCGGCCGATGCTCTTGGGCGGGTTGACCAGCCCATACAAGGGGGGCAGGTCCTCGTCGCCAGGGTCAAGAATGGTCACGAGCGGGGCGGGCAGGAAATCTGCCAGGTGGGCGGCTACGCCAACCGGGCCGGAGCCAGGTCCGCCGCCGCCGTGCGGGGTGGAGAAGGTTTTGTGTAGGTTGTAGTGCAGCACGTCGATGCCCAGGTCGCCGGGGCGGACTACGCCCAGCAGGGCGTTCATGTTGGCGCCATCGCCATACACCAGCCCGCCGGCCTCGTGCACCAGGCGGATCACTTCCAGCACGTTCTCATCGAACAGCCCCAGCGTGTTCGGGTTGGTCAACATCAGCCCGGCCAGGGTATGGTCGCATTCGAGGCGCAGGGCTTCCAGGTCCACGTTGCCGCGCGCGTCCGATTTGAGCTCCACCACGCGCATGCCGCTCATGGCAGAGGTGGCCGGGTTGGTGCCGTGGGCCGAATCGGGGATGAGGATCTTATCGCGCTGGCTGTCGCCGCGCGAGTGGTGGTAGGCGCGCATGATCAGTACGCCGGTCAGCTCGCCGTGAGCGCCCGCAGCCGGCTGCAAGGTCACCGCGGCAAAGCCGCCGATCTCTTTGAGCCATTCCTGCAGGTTGTACATCAACACCAGCGCGCCCTGAGCCGTCTCCACCGGCTGCAAGGGGTGCAGGGCGGCAAAGCCCGGCAGGCGGGCGGTTTCCTCGTTGATCTTGGGGTTGTACTTCATTGTGCAAGAGCCCAAGGGGTAGAAGCCGGTATCAATGCTGTGGTTGAGCTGCGAAAGGCGCGTGTAATGGCGCACCACATCCAGCTCGGACAGTTCGGGCATGGGCAGGTCTTCACGCAGCAGCGCTTCGGGCAGCGGAGACAGCGGCACATCGGGCGCGGGGTAGCGCAGCCCATGACGGCCAGGTACAGAAAGTTCACACAACTGCGGTTCACCCATGAGACACCTCCGACAAGACTTCCACCAATAAATCGATCTCTTCGCGCGAGTTCATTTCGGTTACCGCCAGCAGCATGTGCTTGTCCAGGCTGGGGTAATCCTGGCTCAGATCGTAACCGCCCAGGATGTTGTTGTCCAGCAGCTGGTCGTTGATCTCGCTGACCGGGGTCGGGCAAGAGATGACAAACTCGTTGAAGAAGGGCGTGCCAGACCACAGGTTATACCCGGGCAGCTTGGCCAGGCGCAGGGCGGCATAGTGGGCTTTGTGGAAATTGAGCTCAGCCACCTGGCGCAGGCCGTGCTTGCCCAGCAGGCTCATGTACACGGCGGAGGCCAGGGCGATGAGGCCCTGGTTGCTGCAAATGTTGGAGGTGGCTTTTTCGCGGCGGATGTGCTGCTCGCGGGCGGTCAGTGTGAGCACATAGGCGCGCTGGCCGCGGTTGTCCACCGTCTCACCGGCCAGGCGGCCGGCCATCTTGCGCACGTACTCTTTGCGGGTGGCGAACAGGCCCAGGTACGGCCCGCCGAATGAAAGCGGGATGCCCAGGGGCTGGCCTTCGCCGGTGACGATATCCGCACCCATCTCGCCGGGGGTCTTGAGCAGGCCCAGGGCCACCGGGTTGACGGAAACGCAGAACAGCGCGCCGGCGGCATGGGCGGCCTCGGCCAGGGCGGTGTAATCATACACGCGCCCGAAGAAATCGGGGTACTGCACGACCACCAGGGCGGTGTCCATATCGATGAGGGGCAGCAGCGCCTCGGGGCCAGCCTTGAGGTTGGCTTCGGGCTCATCGCCCACCAGACGGATCGGCGCGCTGACGGTATACGAGCGCACCACCTGGCGGTACTGCGGGTGCAGTGCGGGCGAGAGTACCACTTTATTGCGCTTGCCGCGGAAATTGGCGTAGGCCATGTTGACGGCTTCGGCCACGGCGGTGGCGCCATCATAGTGCGAGGCATTGCACACTTCCATGCCGGTGAGGGAGGAGACCAGGCTTTGGTATTCAAAGATGGCCTGCAGTGTGCCCTGAGAGACTTCGGGTTGGTAGGGGGTATATGCAGTGAGGAACTCACCGCGGCGGATGATGGCATCCACGGCGGCGGGGGTGTAGTGGTTATAAGCCCCCGCGCCCAGGAAGCAGGACAGGTCGCGGGCAGATTCGTTAGCCCAGGCCATATCTTGCATTTCCGCGGCAATTTCCATCTCCGCCATGGCGGGCGGAAGGCGAAGAGAGGGGAAGCGGTGTTCAGCCGGAACAACCTGGAACAGGTCCTCCAGCTTCTCCACGCCGATGGTGCGCAGCATCGCCTCCCGGTCGGCATCTGTATGGGGTATGAACATGGGGTGTTTTACTCCTGAACCTGCGCCTCGTAGGCGGCTGCGTCCATCAGCCCATCCAGTTCGGCCGGGTCAATCAATTCGATCTTGACGAGCCAGGCTGCGCCGTAGGGATCGCTGTTGATCACTTCAGGCGCGCTGCCCAGATCTTCGTTGATGGCAATGACTTTACCGCTGATCGGGGTGTAGACGTCGGCGGCGGCCTTGACCGATTCGATGGTGGCGATGGAGGCGCCTTTTCCTACTGTGTCGCCTTCGCCAACCACTACCTCAGCGAAGACGATATCGGAGAGTGAGTTTTGGGCAAAATCGGTGATGCCGATGGTGCCGGTGTTGCCTTCCACTTTGATCCATTCGTTACTTTCGGTATATTTCAAATTGGTGGGGACGTTCATCATTAGCCTCCTGAGCAAGATGAGATCGCAAATGGTTTTCGCGCAAGGCCCACCGGGTTGCCAGGGGGCGCTCCGGCGGGGATGTGTCTGCAGTGAATTTTAACACAAAAAAAGGGTGTGAGACGGGTTGCAACCCGCCTCACACCCTTTTTGGGGCAATTGGTGGTTAATATTCCCAGTAAGACGGGTCGCTGAGGAAGGGGATGGAGACCAGCATGCCGGTTGCCATCAGGATGGCGATGACGCAGATGCTGATCAGCATCAAGCCCAGGCCCAGGTAGCCCATCAGCAGGCCCCAGGTGGCCGAGCCGCCGCCGGCCTCGCCGGTGCGGCTGATCTGGCTTTTGGCGATATGCCCGGTGATGATGGCGAGGAGCCAGGTGATGGGGGAGACGCAGGCGATGACGCTGGTGCACACGCCCAGGGTGCCGGCAAGGCCAGCCGTGGCAACCGCCAGCACACCCACCAGCACATTGGCGCAGATGGTCAGCAAGGTGATGATCCAGCCAACCAGGCCGTTCAGGAAACTGATCGTCGCCATGCTGTTCGAGCCAGGGCGCGGCACGTAGTATGGATACATGCGTGGGGGGGGAGGCGGAGGATAAGCCATGTTCGATGTTCTCCGAGTTTACTGCCCGGTGAGGGTACCGCGCACCCAATCGCCGATCAGCCAGTACTTGAAATCCTGGCCCTGGTTGCACTGGACGCCGCCGACGATGCCGTAGATCAGCGCGCCCAAGGGCAGGAGGGTGAATACCAGCGCCAGCGGCATGAGCAGGCAGCCGATCAGCACCGCGGCCAGTGCGCCGCTGATGGCCCACAGCACGGTTGCCAGGAAACCGCCGCCGATCCACCAGATGAGTTGAAAGACAAAGGATTGCATGGCATGGTAGGCCACGTAGCGAGAGCGGTCCTTGTACATCAGGTAGATGATCATGGCTGCCACAGGTCCCAGAAAGCCGGTGATAAGGTTGGCCAGCACGCTCAGGTGCGCCAGCATGGCATAGGTGCGCTCATCAGAGGGCGAGAGCGGCTGTGGGGGGACATACTGTGGAGGAACATACTGTGGGGGTTGAGGAGGGGTGGTCATGGTATGACTCCTGACGAAAAAAACAAGAAGAACCCCGTCTTGTTAACGGCAAGACGGGGTTTTGAACACATCGTTGGGGGCTAGGCCCAGTTCTGCTTCTTGACCAGGTCAGTGATGACCGGGACGTTGACGTACTCGCCCTGGTAGGCTTTGTAAGCCCAGAAGAGCATCACAAACCAGAGAACAACACCGCACAGGATGGCGGAGAACACGTAAACCAGAATGCCCAGGATCAGGGCCTGCACAGCATGGGCCTTGAGGAAAGGCCGGTTCTTCTTATCTTCCATGAGCAGGATGATGATGGGGATGATCACTGGGATGGCGTAGCTCAGGGCTGCCCAAAGCTTGTCGTCCTGGGTGATATCGGTGTTTACAGGTGCTACAGGTGCTTCAGTCATTTTGTTCCTCCGTATCGAGTAATAGGATTAATCACGGCCCTAGATCAGGGCATGTATTGAAACCATTGTACAACAAATGCGGGATTCTGTGCAAGTTATTTTGGCATCATTCTGATAAGATTTGAGTGAATCAGCCGATCTGCCAGAAAACGATGAATAAGACGGTGAACAGTGTGCTGACCAATAACTGCCGCAGGCCGATGCGGGTGGCCTTGAATCCTACCGCCGGGCGCAGCAACGCACCGTACAGGCTCTCGGCCCACTGCAGCAGATAGGCCAGGAACAACCCACCGGGCAGCAGGCCCGCCAGACACAGCGCCAGTGTGGCTGCCAGGTTGAAGCTGGTGTACAGCAGGGCGCGGCGCGCCATGCGCAGCAAAACCGGCCGCGATGGGATGGCAGGCAGATCGCGCTGTTCTAAGCGCAGGTAGGCGTACACAATGGAGGCAGCCGATTGCAGCCAGACCAGGGCGAACAGCCACCAGCCGTTGGGGTTATACTGACCTTCGCCCACCCACAGCGCCGCAGGCGCAGCCAGGGCCAGCACGCCGCTGCCCACGATCTCCACCCCGGCTTTGCGGCGCTCGGCTCGCCGGCTGACCAGCCACAGGTGCCAGGCAAACACGGGCAGGCCGGGCAGCGCCAGGTAGGTGATGTAGCCAAAGCCCTGCTGCAGCAGACCAGCCAACGCCAGCGCGCCCACGCCGGCATAGATCAGCATCCAGAACGCGGCGGGCGGCAAGTCGCTGCGCGGGCGCCGCCCGCTGAGGGCTTTCACAGCGAGGGTGACGGGTTGGCGGATGAGGAAGACCGCCAGGGCGGCAATTACGAGCAGGATGGAGGCGGAGGTGAACTGCCGGGCAGCAAACAGCCCGATGAGCAAGGGGCTGAACAGGAACACCCAGGCGCCATGCTCAGCAGGCAAGGCATAGTGTTTGCGAAAGAAAGATGAAAATTTCATGCGGCCATTATATCGGAAGTTGTGGACGCGTGTGGGTGTGCTAAAATACAAAGATGCGCCTTAAAGCAGATTTGCTCTTGTTGCTGGTGGCCCTGATCTGGGGCAGTTCGTTTGCGGCCCAGCGGGTGGCGGCTGATCACCTGGGGCCTTTTTTGTTTAACGGGCTGCGCCTGCTGGCTGGCGCGGGTGTGCTGGCTGTGATCGGGTTGGCGAGTGGGTGGGGACGCAAGGCACAGGCTGTGCCAGAGCGCCGCCGCGGCCTGGGCTACACCTTGCTGGCGGGGTTGGTGCTGTTTGGGGCGGGGGCCTTGCAGCAAATCGGCATTGCCTGGACCACTGCCGGGAACGCCGGGTTCGTCACCTCGCTGTATGTGGTGTTGGTGCCCATCTTGCTGGGCCTGTTCTGGCGAGAGCGGGCGCGCGGGGCGGTATGGATTGCGGCGGGGCTGGCGGTGATCGGCAGCCTGCTGCTCAGCACGGGCGGGGCGCTGAGCCTGGTACAGGGAGATCTGTTGGTGCTGGCGGGGGCGGTTTTCTGGGCGCTGCACGTGATTGTGGTGGGGCGGGCGGTGCGCTTCGTTTCGGCGCTGGCGCTGACGGCCGGCATGATGCTGGTGGCCGGGCTGCTCAACCTATCCCTGGCTGTGTGGCTCGACCTCTCCACCCTACCCGGGCTGGCGCAGGTTTGGTGGGCAGTGCTGTATACGGGGTTGTTCTCGCTGGGCTTAGGCTTTTTCTTGCAGGCCTACGGGCAGCAGGTTGCTCCCGCGCCAGATGCGGCGGTGATCCTCAGCACCGAGTCGGTGTTCGCGGCGGTGTTCGGCTTCCTCTTGCTGGGCGAGACGCTGACCCTGCTGCAGATCGCCGGCTGCGGGCTGATCCTGGTGGCCATCCTGCTGGCGCAGTTAGCCCCCGGGCGACCTAACCCCCCTGCCCCCCTTCCCGGGGCGGGAAGGGGGAAAATTTAGTTCTACTTTATCCTGGCGTATAATAAGGAGGGGAGAATCACATGGCCGAAGCGCTGCAAGACTACCTGGATTTCATCACCGAAACCGCTTACCTGGCTGGGCGGCTGACCCTGGGCTACTTCCAGACCGGCATCCGCCCGGACCTCAAGGCTGACCAATCCCCGGTCACGGTGGCGGACCGGCTGGCGGAGGAGCTGATCCGCGGCCGGATCGAGAAGCGCTACCCGGCCCACGCCATCCTGGGGGAGGAATTTGGCGTCAAAGAAAGCCCATCGGCCAGTCACTGCTGGTATATTGACCCCATTGACGGCACCAAATCCTTCATCCGCGGCGTGCCGCTCTACGCGGTGCTGATCGGGCTGGAGATTGAAGGGCAGGTGCAGGTGGGGGCTTGCTACCTGCCGGCAATGGATGAGATGCTGGTGGCGGCGACCGGCCTGGGCTGCTGGTGGAACGGGCGGCGGGCGCATGTTTCGGCGGTGCCCAGCCTGTCTCAGGGAGTGGTCACCTGCACGGATGTGGCGAAGTTTGCCCGCCATGGGCGCCAGGCTGCCTGGGAGCGCATCCAGCAGGCCGCCTGGTACCGCACCGGCTGGGGCGATGCCTATGGTTACTGCCTGGTCGCCACCGGCCGCGCCGAGCTGATGCTCGACCCGATCATGAGCGATTGGGATTGTGGCCCCTTCCCGCCCATCTTCCTGGAGGCAGGCGGCTATTTTGGCGATTGGCAGGGCAATGTCACCATCCACGCCAGGGAAGCCATGGCTACCACGCAAACTTTACTGCCAGAAGTGCTATCTCTCATATGATTAAATCCACTTGCCCGCTTGCGCGGATAGTGGAATAATTGAGACACGAATAAAAACCACACCTGAAGGAGAATTCAATGACCATAGTTTTGGATGGCTCTCATCTCACTATTGAGAAATTAGTGCGCATTGCGCGCCACGGGGAGAAGGTTAAACTGCACCCCGATGCGTTAGAGCGCATAAAAGTCTGCCGGGCAATGCTGGAAGAGAAGATCGCCGCGCACGAGATCATGTACGGCGTCAATACCGGGATCGGCGAATTTTCTGAGGTGGTGTTGAATGACGAGCAGGTATCCCAGTTCCAGCGCTACCTGATCTACAACCACGCCGCCGGCATCGGCGACCCCGTCCCTGTGGAGCAGGTGCGCGGCGCTATGGCTGGGCGCATCAATGTGCATGCGCACGGCAACTCTGGCTGCCGCCCTGAGATCACCCTGACCTATATCGAGATGCTCAACAAAGGCGTCACGCCGGTGGTCTGCCAGAAGGGTTCTGTGGGCGCCTGCGGCGATCTTGCGCCCATGTCGCAGATCGCCCTGCTGCTGATGGGCGAGGGCGAAGCCTATTACAAGGGCAAGCGCCTGCCCGGTCGCGAGGCGATGGAACGGGCGGGCATTGCCATCCCGGGTCTGCAAGCGCGCGATGGCCTGGCAGCTATCAACGGCTCGAACCTGCTCACAGCGATGAGCGCCATCCACCTCTACGATATGGATCGCTGGCTCAAACAGGCCACTATTGCCTGCTCCATGAGCCTCGAGGCGCTGTTGGCCAACATGAAGCCCTATGACGTGCGTCTGCACCAGCTGCGCGGCTTTGCCGGAGCGGTGCGCTGCACCCAGGCGATCATGAAATGCATTACGGGCAGCGACCTGACCACCGGCAAGATGAAGACCAAGGTGCAGGATGCCTACTCGATGCGCTCCTCGCCGCAGGTGATCGGCGCGGCGCATGATGCCATTGCCTACGCCCGCAGCCAGGTGGAGATCGAATTGAACGGTGTGGGCGATAACCCCATCTTCCTGCCGGATGCCCGCCTGACCCTCACCGGGGCCAATTTCCAGGGCTCGCCGGTGGCGCTGCCCATGGATATGGCTGGGGCGGCGATCACCATGGTGTGCGTGCTCTCCGAGCGGCGGCTGAACCGCCTGACCAACCCGGCTTTGAGCGTGGGCCTGCCCTCTTTCCTCACCAAGGGCGCGGGCATGTTCTCTGGCATGATGCTCTCTCAGTACACTGCCGATATGATGATCGTTGAGCAGCGCATCCTCTCTGCTCCTGCCAGCATCCAATCCATCCCGGCCGCGGCCGATCAGGAAGATTTCGTTTCGATGGGCATGAACACGGCCCTCAAGAACGGGCAGATCCTGGACAACGCCTTCGGCATCCTGGGCATCGAGTTCATGGCTGCCGCCCAGGCGCTGGATTTCCGCGAATTCACCCCCGGTAAGGGCGTACAAGCCGCTCACCAGGTGATCCGCAAGCACGTTACCCACCTGGATATCGATCGCCCACTCTACGCCGATCACAACACGATGAAGGCCCTGGTGCAGTCGGGCGAGATCCTGGAAGCGGTTGAGAAAGAGGTCGGCAGCCTGGGGTAACCAAACAACCAATCCTGCCCCCAAACGGGGGCGGCTAGATTCCCAAATCTGGGGGAGCAACGGGTTAATATCCCGTTGCTCCTTTTCTTTTAGGAGGCCTTACCGATGAAACGCCTTTTCAGTCCACTGGCATGGATACTATTCTTGGGGGCCTTTATTTTATCCGCATGCGGCGGCAACTCGACAACAGAGCCAACTCTGGCAGAAACGCTGACCTTTTATGATTGGGCCGAAGACGTGCCGCAAGAAGTTTTCGATGCTTTCGAGCAGGAGTATGGGGTCAAGGTGACCTACCTGACCTATGAGACTCAAGAAGCAGCCATTGATGAGATGCGCGCCGGGCAGGCGTTCGATGTGGTGGTGATGGAAAGCCGTTTTGTGCCGTTGCTGACCCGCGAAGGGCTGCTGGCGCAGATCCAGCTGACCAATATTCCCAATTTCAAGAACATCTCGGCTAATTTCCGCGACCTGGCCTATGACCCCGGCAACCAGTACACCATCCCGTTCAACTGGGGCACGAACGGCATCCTCTACCGTACCGATCTGGTAGAAGAGCCAGTGACCCGCTGGGCTGATCTCTGGGATGAACGCTATTCCGGCATGGTGGGGTTGTGGGATTCACAGCCCCGCGAAACCCTGGGCCTGACCCTGCGCTCCCTGGGGTATTCGGCGAATTCCGAGAACCCCGCCGAACTGGAAGCTGCCCTGGAGGCCTTGTTGGAGTTGAAACCGCGTATGCACGCGCTGGAGGAGTTCGACAGCGAGACCTGCGCCGATCCGCTGGCGAACGGTGACCTGGCGATGGCCATGGGTTGGGCTGGTGACCTGGCCCTTGGGCTGGAATTGAACGAGAATATCGCTTATGTGCTGCCTGAGGAAGGAGCCATGTTGTGGGGTGATGTGTTTGTTATTTCATCCAACACCGCATCCCAACATACGGCGGAAGTGTTCCTGAACTTTTTGCTGCGCCCCGAGATTGCCGCCATGATCGCCGACTTCAACTACTACGCCACGCCCAACGAAGCTGCCTACCCGTTCATCGCCGCGGAGATCTTCAGCGACCCGGCAATTTTCCCGCCGAATGCAGACCTGGCGAATGCTGAGATCCTCCTACCGCTGAGCGTGGAGGGGCAGGCGCTGTACGATCGCATCTGGGAGCGCTATCTGTCATCCGATCAATAGATGATGGCGGGGATTTGCCCCGCCATCGTCTATTTCTTGCATTTGTGTATTACTTAGCGATCGGGATGTACAGATCCAGGATCAGATCCTCGGGTTGTTGCGGCGCCGTCAGAGTGCCGATGTGCTCTTCCAGCCACTGGTGGCAGGCCACGCGGTACGGGCTGTTTTCGCGCCAGGCCACCAGGCGCTGCCAGGTGGGGCCGATGTTTTCGACCCCCTGGCAGCGGGTCACGCCGTATAAGCCACCGGCAAACTCTTTGCGCTCGAACTCGCCCTCGCCAGTGACCTGCGGGTCAACGGCCAGCCAGAATTCATAGCCGTAGTTCGGGCTGCCGTGCGAGGGGTCCGGGTTGTTGAAGCCGAAGATGCGCGGCGCGCCTGCCGGGTCGAGCAGCCCTTTCGGCTTTGCCCACTCGACGAGCTTCTGCCATGCTTCGGCTTCTGGGCTGGCGCTGTACGCGTGCGCTGCGATCACATGCAGGGGTTCCAGCGTAACGATGCGAACCTGAATTTCTTCCATTTGTGCCTCCTCTTACATGAATGAGATGACGAGATCACGTTCCGGAGCGTGTGCGCATATCATAGCACCCCATAACTGACATCTTATGTCAGGAATTTTTGGTACAATTAGGAACATGCGCGCCGACCGATTACTCTCGATTTTAATGCTGCTGCAAGCCCGCGGGCGGATCACCGCTCGGCAGGCTGCACAGAAACTGGAAGTCTCTGAGCGCACCATCTACCGGGATGTGGTGGCCCTCAGCGCAGCAGGGGTGCCAGTCTACACCGACCGCGGCCCTGGCGGGGGGATTTCGCTGCTGGAGGATTACCGTACCACGCTCACTGGCCTGACCGCCAACGAGTTGCGAGCGCTGTTCATGCTGAGCATTCCCGCGCCGCTGGAAGAGTTGGGCGTGGGGCAGGAATTAAAGGCCGCCCTGCTGAAGCTGACCGCGGCGCTGCCAGAGGGGCGGCGCGGCGTCGAAACGCAGGCGCGCCAGCGCATTCACCTGGACGCCTCACCCTGGGAGCGAACGGCGCAGTCGGTGCCTTACCTGCACCTGATCCAGCAGGCGGTATGGCAGGATCAACGCTTGCGCCTGGTTTACCAGGCTCCCTTTGGGACGCGCATCGAAACGCTGACTGAGCCTTACGGCCTGGTGGCCAAGGCGTCGGTGTGGTACCTGGTGTGCGCCTGCCAGGGGCACTTGCGGGTGGTGGGCGTCTCGCGGGTGTTGGAGGCCGAGGTGCTCCCCGAAACATTCGCCCGCCCGCCAGAGTTCGATCTGGCTGCATTCTGGCAGGGGTGGGTGGCGGCCAGCCAGGCAGAGCGCCCGCAATACCGGGTGATCGCCCGGCTGGAGCCTGCTTTGTTGCCCGGCCTGCCGCGTCAGTTTGGCGCGGAGATGCGCGTTCAGATCGAGCAGGCCGCCGCCGATGCGCAGGGGTGGGTGACGCTGGAGCTGGCCTTTGATAGTTTTGAGGGCGCCTTGGGGCGCTTTTTATCCTGGGGGCGGGCCGCCGAGGTGTTGGCGCCGCGCCCGCTGCGCCTGGCTGTGGCCGATTATGCCGGGCAGATCATTGCCCGTTATGGCGAGTGATCCGTTCTCCGTTAAAAAGTGAGCAGCGGAGCTAATGCCCCGCTGCTCACTTTTTAACCAGAGATTTTTGCTATTCCCCGGCAGGGGTGGGGGGCTCTCCCCCGCCAGCAGGCTTGACCGGGGCGATCTTGGTATCCAGCGAGGCCCAGATATCTTTATCCAGGCTGCTGCCGGCTTTGCGGCGCAGGTTGACGCGATAGGTGAGCATTTCGCCGCTGCCGGCGCGCACCAGCCAGTTTTGTTCCACCAGCATGGTCAGGGCCTGGTCTAAATCCTGGTGAGTGAGCTGCTGCGCGGCAGGCATGGCCTCGATGGCCTTGCAGATCTCGGTGTACTTCATGGCTACGGCGCGCAGCATCAGACGCATGATCTTGCGCAGGTTCGGCGGCAGGTCCGCAATATCCAGCGCGCTAATGCCGTGCTCGCGCTTTTGTACTTCGAGCTGATGTTGGAGTCGGTCAAAAACACTGCTCATGTCTGCCTCCGTTACCAGAGCTCGGGCATGGCAATCGGTTCTGGTTGTGGCTCGCAGATGCCGCACCAAATCACATTAGCGGCGGCGAGACCTTTGGGGGTATCGTTTGAGCCGAGGAACATGCACAAGAAGGTTGGCATTGTCTTGGCGTGGTCTTTGCAGACCGCCCGCCCGCAAAAGGCGCATACGGCACGTGCCGGTTGATCACATTCCCAACAGAGCATAACTGGCCTCCTTAATTAGACCGGATGCTTACTTCGTCTGCATGATTGCCTGCGCGACCTCGCGCAGGTTTTTGGACCAGGTATGCTCTGGATAACACAGCGTGAAAAGATCCGCGCTGCCCATATCCACCATGTCTTCGGAAAGCGGCAGCACACCGGCTACCGTGGCATTGTAAAAGGTTTCGACCTGGGTGCGCACCTGGTTGGGATCGTATTTGGAGAGGGCTTTGTTGATCACCAGGAACAAATTTGGCACATCCAGGCCGCGGGCGATATCCACGGTGACAGCGGTGCCCTGGAAATCTTGCTGGTCGGGGCGCAGGATGATGATGAGGATATCCGAAATGGCAATCGAGAGCAAGGTTTCTTCGTTCAGGCCGGGGTGGGTGTCGATGAAGAGATAATCCAGTTTCATCGCTTTGATCAGTTGCTGCATGCCCTCGTTGAGGCGGTTAACATCGTAGCCGTTACGCAGCACAGCGCCGATCTCGGAACTGTTGATGCTGGAGGGCACCAGCCAGAGCGCCTTGCCGGCCAGTTTTTTGCGCCCCTCCGAATCGCCGCCGAACTCGCCAACCGAAAAGGCTGCCTGCTGAATGGTGCAGTCGCCGCGCAAATACTCGTTGAGGGTGTGGCCCATTTTTTCATCATTCAGGCCAAAGAGCACATGGATGCCCGGCGAATTGATGTCGGTATCGATGATGCCGACGCGTTTCCCAGCCATGGCCGCCTGAGCCGCCAGGTTGGCGGTGATGTTCGACTTACCGGTGCCGCCGCGGAAAGAGTGGATTGAGACAATGTAAGCCATAAGTATTTTTCTCCCTGAGTGAGATAGGCTGCGCCTGTATCTCTAATTATACACACCTATTGGTTTTCTGTTCCACCAGGTTCTTCGGGTTCTGCGGGTTTGGCCACCTTTTGACCCAGGTTGGCAAACAGGTTCATACTGCTGCTGGTGCGAGTGGCGATCTTCTCCTGGATGCGGTTCTCCAACACGCCCCACAGCGGGCTGGAATCGGGCGGGAAGATGTTGCGCAGGTAAAGCATACAGTAACTGCCTACCTCGCGCCGGGCCACATCCATCTGGCCGCGCAGATCATCCATCTGCTTTCCGACCGCCGCTTTCATCTTGTCGTCGTTGAGCTTATCCAGCGTTTTGCGCAAGATGCCCAGGCGGGCCTGCATGGTGAGGAAATTTTCGATCTGCGAGGCTTTTTCGTCGCCAAATTTTTCTGCCAGTGGGGCCAGGATATCTTGCAGGTCGTTCAGGTGGTGCACCACGGCAGCTTCCTGCCCGGTGACCCGGTCTGCCATGCCCAGTTTTTCCTCGATCCACTGCTTTTCTTCCGCCAGGCCGCGCTGGATCACAAAGGCCACCAGCCCGGCGCCGGCGAAGCCCAGTACCGCAGAGAAGATCAGCCGCAGCCCCTCCGAGATGCCCATGTCGGTGCTGAGGTGATTGAAGCCGCTGTGGATGCCCATGCCCAGCACCAACCCGCCGACCAGGTAAACGATCGGCCAGAAGGAGTGGCGGAAGCGCGACATGCCCAACCCCACCCCCACCAGGGCGCTGGTGGTGGCGTGCATCAAGTTAGCCGAAAGCACGCGCCCAATGGCGATGCCCAGCCCGGCGTCTACGTGTGCGCCGATGTACTCATAGTTTTCAAACACGGCAAAGCCAATGCCGATGGCAAAGCCGTAGATGGCGCCATCTACGAAATAAGTAAAATCGCGCTTGCGCACCAGGTAGATCAAGAACAGAGCCTTGAGGATCTCTTCCGTCACCGGGGCAATGTAGCGGGCGGTGTCGTCGCGCGCCATCTGCGCGTAGGGGGTCATATCGCCGCAGGCCGGGTAAAAAGATGTGCACAGTGCACCATTGGCTTGCGCGGCAATAAAATAGGCGATGGCGCCCCAAACAAAGCACATCAGCACATAACGGAAGTTGCCGGTTTTATAGAGATCCAGGGTGCGGATGATGTAGAGGAAGATCAGGGGAACAATCGTTGCAATGACCAGGGCGAGTATCTGCATAATTGTCAGCTACCTTTGTAGGGGGCCGAGAGGACAGGGGATTGTTCTTATTTGGATCGATTGCGCCAGATCCAGATACCTACCGCCACGAACAGGATGCCCAGGAAGGCAAAGGGCAGCCATTCGCCCTCTCCCATGGCTGTGCCGGTGAGCGCGGTGCCGATGCCGGTGCCGGGGACGACCAGCAGCAGCAGCACCACAACCGCCACCGCAGCCAGGGCGTAACGGAATACCTGGGTGCGCTGGGAATGCTGGCTGGAACGCCAGCCTTTGCGCTCTGGAACAAAAAAGCCGCGCAGGCGCTCCAACAGCGATAACTGCCTGGCGGCGGGCTGGCTTTCTTGCCATGCGGCGTGCAAGTTGCGCAAGATGCGCCCAGACATCGCCGGGTCTGGCTGGTTGGAGCCAAAGGCGGTCTGCAGGCGTTCCACCGTGTGCTGCAAGCGGCGCAGGTCTTCGTCTTCGGCGGGGATAGCCGCGCTGCCAGAGGCAGCCGGTTTGCTCAATAAGAGATCGGTAAAGGCTGCCAGGGGCTCGTCCAGGTATGCCCGGGTTTGATCTGGATGCTCACTCATTTTCATATCCCATTTGTTTCTGCAATCCCATGATCGCCCGACGGAATGAAGATTTGACCGCCTCAAGAGATTGGCCCTGGACGGCAGCGATCTCATTGAATTGAAGTCCCTCTGCAAAACGCAACAAGATCACTTCCCGGTGATTTTCTGGTAGTTGTCGCAATGCTTGTCGGAGCATCAGTATTTCCTCCAGGGTGGCGCCCGATGCGGCGGTGGGGTGGTTTGCGCCCGGGTTGGATGATCCTATCAAGCCAGATTCTCCTGGGTCTAGCGGGCTTTCATCTGGTTTGCGCCTGCGGTAGTAATCAGCAATCTGGCGGTTGGTCAGGGTGCGCAGCCAGGTGCTGAACCGGGATTCGCCTCGGAAGTTCTTCAACGAACGCATCACGGCGATGAAGACTTCCTGGGTTACATCTTCAATGTCTGCTTCTGGTACGGTATAGCGCACGCGCCCGTATACGGCTGGCAGGTGGCGCTCGTACAGAACATTAAAGGCCTCCACCTTCCCCTGCTGGATCAGCAGGATCAGTTCTTCATCGCTAGGAGAACTTGATGCGGCCATAACGGGTGGTTGGCTCACTTACTTAGTCGTACTTGCGAGGGTAAAAGGGTTGCCGGGGTCATAGGCTGATGTAGGGAGAAATCATCTCTCTTAAGGTGTTGATGATGGGGTGCTGGGGATCTTCCAGAGCCAGGACGCGCGGGTGCTCCATGCCGACCATGTCGGTGGAGAAGGGGATTACCGCGGCTACGTTACAGCCAAAGCCCGCTTCCACCTCCCTCTGCACATCCGCAGGGTCGAACCTGTTGGGCACATCATTGACAATCAGTCCCACCTGCGGCACTTCCAGGCCGCGGGCGATATCCACAATCACTGCGGTACCCTGGTAATCTTGCCGGTCGGGGCGCAGGAGGATCAGCAGCACATCGGAGACTGCCAGGGCAAAGACGGCGTCATCGTTTATGCCGGCGTGCGTATCCAGGATCAGCAGGTCTGGCTGGATAGCCAGGCTCAGATCCAGCAGACCCTCGTTGAGGGTCTTGATATCGTACGCATCTTTGAGGGTATGGGAGTTGTCGCTGTACTGGGTGTTGGCGGGCACCAGGGTCAGGCGGCCGGAGATGTTGGTGTGCCAGATTGTTTCCAGGTGTTTGGTAATGTCGTAAGCAGCCTGGTCGATGGTGCAGTTTTGCCAGAGGAAATCGTTGATGCGGTACGGAATCGATTGGCCTTCCAATTGAAAGGTGTATGCCAGGCTGGGAGATTCCAGGTTCAAATCCACCAGGCCCACCCGCATGCCCTGTTGGGCGCAGATGACCGCGGTATTGGCCGCCAGGCTGGATTTGCCTGTGCTGCGGCGGAAGGAGTGAAAAGCGATGATCTTGGGCATGGGTTCCACGGGTGTTGGGTCAGGCGAGCATCTTTTGGATGACTTTCTTCAGTTCAGCCGTAACGGCATGGTCGGGGTAGCGCACCGCAAAGATATCCTCGCTTGCCAGTGACATCAACTCGTCGCAGTGAGGGATCATCGCCACCACCTCGGCATTAAAGGTTCTTTCGATCTCTTGCTTGAGGTTGTTCAGATCTAATTGCAGAGGGATCTTGTTCACCAGCATCATCAAGCTGGGAACGCCCAACTTGAGGGCCACATCTACGGTGACGCTGGTACCCTGGAAATCTTGTTTATCTGGGCGCATGATGACGAGCAAAATGTCGGAGATGGCCAGAGAAAGCAGAGTTTCCTCGTTGATGCCTGGGTGGGTGTCGATCAGCAGGAGATCGAGTTTCAACTCTTCCAGCAGGTCCGAAAAGCCTTCGTTGAGCAGGCCGGCATCATAGCCTTCATGGATCACCCGGGCGATCTCGCCCGCCTTGATGCTGGAAGGGATCAGGTAGATTTTCCCTGGGATGCCTGGGCTGACCCGGCTGGTGACGTCGTGGGCAGCCTCTTTGATGGTGCATTTCCCCCACAGGTAATCGTTCAACGAATTGCCAATGTCGTCTGTTTCCAGACCGAAGAGCACATGGATCCCCGGAGATTGGATATCTGTATCTACGATGCCCACGCGCAGGCCCTGCATGGCTGCCAGGGTCGCCAGGTTGGCAGTGGTGTTGGATTTTCCGGTTCCGCCGCGAAAGGAATGGATTGAGATGATCTTTGACATTGCGTTCTCCTTGTACACCTTATCAGTGATTTTAGCCCATCTCAGCCGGGCTGGCAAGCAGGTTTAGAATCTATCCAGAAAGTGGGTGCTAGGTGCTTATTCCTTATCGTTTGCTTCTTTCTGTTGGCGCATTAATCTGGCTTTCTCGCGGATGCTTTGGAAGCTATCGGAGGAGGTGATCTGCTTCACTTCCTGGTCACGCTTGGCCTGGTCCACCTCGATGCGCAGCTCAGCCACCTGTTTCTTCAGTTCTTCTTCGCGCTTTTGCACCTTGGAGGCCATCTGGGCGAACTCAGCCGCCAGATTTGCCAGGGTGGCGTCTTTGAGTTGATTGCTCTGGCCGATGATCTCGTCCGTCTGGTAGCTGCCGCCAGCCACGCGCTGCACCCAGACGCTCACTTCGCCCAGGAAATCGGTGGTGTAGCGGATGCGCTCGTTCAGCCCCGACATCACGGCGATGGCCATTTCGGGGTGTTCCTGGATCAGGCTGCGGAACACTTTACCGCCCAAGGCCAGGATGGTGGAAGGTTCTTCGGCGCGGGCGCTGAGCGAGCGCGGTTTCTGGTCGATTAGGGCCATTTCGCCCAGCACCTGTCCCGGCTGGAAGATGCGGATGGCCTGCCCGGCAGCCGGGTCGTCGGCCTGGGGGGTATAGATGGCCACGCTGCCCGTTTGCACCAGGATCAGCTCTTCCCCGGGCTGGCCCTGCTGGAAGAGCACCTCTTTGGCTGCCAGGGTTCGGGGGGTGAGCGCCTTGGCAACGATGACCAGGATATCATCGGGCAAGGGGCGGAAGAGATCGGTATTGCGAAGGAGTTGATCCAAACCAGTTGAGTTTTCCATTTTTTTCACCTATTCATCAGAGGAGTGGTTTGAGCAGGATGGCAATGCGCAGGGCATCGTCCACGGCTTGCCAGCGCCAGGCGGGCCAGGCAGCCGCTTTTTGGGTTTTGACGATCTTGATCGCCTGGCGCACCAGGTCGCGCCCTTCAACCTGAACGGGGCTGGAGCAGTTGGCCAGCCGCGCCTGCGCCTCTTGCAGGGCGGTCAGGGCAGCCTCAGCCTCCCGCTTCTTCCAGGCGGCTTCGGCCTGGCGGTAGCGCACCAGCGCCAGGCCGCATTCCTCCTGCGGGGTGGTGTGCCACAGCTTGGCGGCGTGCTCGTATTGGCCCAGGGCGCCGCGCAGGTCATCTTTCTGCAGGAACTGATCGCCCAGGCGGATGGCAGCCAGGGCGGCGCTTTCGGGGAAGTTGTGCATCTGGTAGGCGGCTTTGACAGCGGCCCATTCTCCAGCCAGGTCGTTCATCAAGATTTCCAGGTCTGTGGCCCATTCTTTTTGCTGCTGGTGCAGGGCGGCCTGGCAGCGCTGGATATGGCTGCCGGCCTCTGGGCTGGCTGAGCGCCAATGCACCCAGGCGGCGCAGGCCAGCAGGGCCAGCCCCAGGTCGCCGGAGGCCTCTTCGAGGGCAGCTTGGAGGGCGGTTTGCGCCGGGGCGGCCTGGTTTTGCGTAGCCAGCGCCAGGGCGTATTTGCCTGCCAGGCGGCAGGCCGCGGCGCTGTCGTCAGCGGGGGGCCCCTCCTGGCGGGCGGCCTCATAGGCGGGGATGGCAGCAGCAAACTGGTTCTGGAGCATGCAGGCATCTCCCAGGGCCAGGTTGACCTGATAGGTCAGGGCGTTGAGTGAGGCGTCTTCGGCTTGGGCGGGCAGGCGCGCGAGCGCCTGCAAGGCGCGCTGCAGCAGGGCTTCGGCGCGGGCATAAGCTTGCTGCCCGCGGGCCAGGCTGGCTGCCTTGAGCAGGTTTTGGGTGGCCTCCAGCCATTCCTCAGCCTGCTCGAAATGATAGGCAATCACTTCGGCTACCTGGGCGGGGTCGCTGCCTGTGCTGGAAGACAGCAGGCTCGCCAGGCGCGATTGCACCTCGCTGCGGCGGTCGCGCGGGGCGCTCAGGTAAGTGGCGATCTGCTTATGCAGGGCGCGGCGGCGGGAGAAGGGCAGGCTGTTGTAGAGCACCTCGCGCACCAGGGATTGCTGGAAGGCATAACGGGCGTCCACCCCGGCCTCGCGCGGCACGATCAGGCGGGCTTCTGCCAGGGCGTGCAGATGGCTGTTCAACGTGATCGAGTCCATGGTGATGGTGGCAGAGAGTAGTTCCTGCACCTGGCCAAAACGGAAATCTTCGCCGATGACGGAGGCCACGCGGGCAACCTCACGCTGGCTTTCGTTCAGCTCTTCCAGGCCGCTGAGCACCAGTTTCTGCAAGATATCGGAGGTTTGCAGCACGCCGCGCAGATCTTCAGCGCCAATCTGGCGTGTGCGCTTGATCCAGCGCGAGATTTCATCAATGTATAAGGGAATGCCTTTGCCCTGCTGGTGGATCAGCTCGATCAGATCATCCACCAAAATGTGCGTGATCAGTGCGTTGGTTTCATCCACCTGGAAGGGTTTGAGCTTGATCACCTGGCCGATGGCAGAGCGCTCGGAAGTCTCTTCGCGCTGGGCAAGGAGAATGAAAAACGGCCGGTCGCGCAAGCGTTCTTGCTGCTCTAACAGCAGTTGGTAAGAGGCCAGGTCCAGCCATTGGGCATCCTCAAAGAAGACCACCAGGGGCGCTTCATCCAGCAGGTGATCCAGCACCAGGTAGACGGCATTCAGCAAGGCCTGGCGCTGGTCGCTGCGCAAATGGGTGACCTGCAGCCAGGTCTGGCCTTCCAGGATGCTCTGGTCCACGACCTGGCCCAGCACATCCAAGCGCCCGCCTTTGCGCCCGGTGCGCCCGCCATGGGCAATGGCAGACAGGATATCCTCCGTGCTTTCGAGTTTTTCGGCGGGGGCCACCTGCCGGGAGCGTTCCTGGCGCGCCAGGTGAATGCCCAGAATAGTTTCCAGCGGCGGAACTTCCTTCAGCGAGATGTCCCACTGCTGCAGCGTCTGGCGCAGTTTTTCGCTTTGCGTGCGGGGCAGGTCGGTGACGGTGATGTGCATCAGGCTGCGCAGCGGGGCGCTCCAGGCGGCGTAGGAGGTGTTTTGGCGGTAGGCGCGGCATTGGTGCAGCAGGGTGTGTGCGCCTTGCGCCTGGGCAAATTGGATGATCGCATCTGCCAGGTGGCTTTTGCCAATGCCCGCCGGGCCCAGGAGGGTGAGCGCCTGCGAATGGCCTTGCAGGCAGCGATGGAAGGCGGCTTTGGCTTTGGCCAGCTCATCTCCGCGGCCAATCAGGGGGCCGCGGCTCTGGATGCGGTGGGAGAGGGTGTCTTCGCGGGGACCATCCACCTGGTGCAGCGGGATGGGCTTGCTCTTGCCTTTGACCCGGATGGCAGGCAGTTGGGTGGTGATGAAGAAAGCGTTGACCGCCTGGTGGACGCGCAAACTGATCAGGATCTGCCCGGGGCGGGCGGCGCTCATCAGGCGGGCCGACAGGTTGACGTCATCCCCCATTACAGTGTATTCCCGGCGGGTGTGCGAGCCCACCAGCCCGGCGAAGGTCTCGCCCTGGGTGATGCCGATGCGATGCTGAATGGCGGGGCCGTCCAGGTCGGGGGGCAGGTGGCGGCCAAAGCGCTGCCGCCACTGCTCGTTCAGGGCGTCCAACTCGCCGTTCATTGCCAGGGCCGCGCTGACGGCGCGCTGGGGGTCATCCTCGTGGCTGACCGGCGCGCCAAACAATGCCAGCAGTTTCACGCCCTTACTGTACGGGTCGATGCGGCTGACGATGCCGCCGTAGCGTGAGATGATATTGCTCATACCGGCGAAGTAGGCACTGAGCATGCTGGTCAGGCGGTGGGTGCCGGCTGCTCCCCAGTGGTCGTACAGGGCCTCGAAACCGGTGAAGTTGCAGAACAGCACCGTGGTCAGGCGAAATTCACTGAGGATGCCGCGCTCGCTGGCGCGGATGATGATGCGCTCAGTCAGTTCTTGCGCCAGGTAAGGCTCCAGCGCCTGGATCTGCGCCAGCGCCACGCGCATCTGCCCCTGGATCATCTGCGGGTTGGCGTCCCAGGGGATGGCGCCGCGGGCGCGGCGGGCTTTGGCCTTGATCTCAAATTGGTCCAACACTTTTTCGGGGGGCAGCTGCAGGGAGAAATAGCCGGGCGCCTGTGGGCTGGCGATCACCTGGCTGCCCAGCAGTTTGACCGTTTCCTCGTCTGCCACCAATTGGCCGGGGCCGGTGGTGGCGCCCTCTGCGCCCATGGTGCGGGTGATGGCGGGGCCCAGGATGGCGTACTCAATGCGCGAGGACGAGCCTATGCTGGCGGAGAGGAAATCTCCGCTGGCGACGCCGATTTTCATCTTCAGCGTGACCGGCTCGGAGGGGGTGGGGAGGTTGGCAAACTGGCTCATGGCGCGCAGCATGCGCAGGCCGGCGTTTACCGCTGAGAGAGCGTGGTTGCCGCTCTCCTGGAAGGGGAAATACACCAGGGCGGCATCCCCGGCGAATTTGATCAAAATGCCGCCCGACCAGGAGAGGATGCCCCACATGATATCAAAATATTGATTCATGATGGTGGTGAGCTGCTCGGCGCCCTGGTTGCGCAGCTCGATCTCCCGCTCAGCGGCTTCGGGGGGCACATAAGCCAGCCGCTCGGAGAGGGCGGTGAAGCCGCTGACATCGGCAAAGAGCAGGCTGCCTTTGAGCACCTCGCCGGATACCAGGCCGCGCGAGGGCTTGCGCATCTTGGCCTGCACCAGGTGCTGCGGCAGGTAGGTGGAAAGCAGGTAGAGGATGGAACGCAGGCGCTCCAGGGCGTTGATCAGTACGCCGCGCCGGGGGGGATTCTCGTTGGTCAGCTTGCGCCACAGGTCGGGCGGCAGATAGCGCTGCAGCTCAGGCGGGAAGACAGTTGCCTCGGCGGGGGCGGGCTGATCGGTGGGCGGAGCGGTTTTGGTCTCGGTGGGGCGAGAGGGTGCCTCTTTTTTGTAGAGGAACGAAAGATCAGCCATGGGGCGCGGTGTGCGGCGGCGGGATTCGGATGGCGTGGCCGCGGCAGGCTGCTCAGCAGGCGGCTTGGGCTGTTCTGCGGGGGCGGGCTGGCTATCGCCATAGAGAGCAGAGATGTCGGGCAGGGAGCGCGGCGTGCGGCGGCGGGACTCGGAGGGTTCGGCCGCCGCAGGTTCCTCAGCAGGCTGCTTGGGCTGTTCTGCGGGGGCGGGCTTGCTATCGCCGTAGAGAGCAGAGAGGTCGGGCAGGGAGCGCGGCGTGCGCCGGCGGGATTCAGAGGACTCGGCCGCGGCAGGTTCCTCGGCAGGCGGATTGGGCTGCTCTGCGGGGGCGGGCTGGCTATCGCCGTAGAGGGCGGAGAGGTCGGGCAGAGGGCGCGGCGTGCGGCGGCGAGCAGGGGGCTGTTCACCGCCGGGAGGCGTCTCGTCATCCGGAGGTAGGCTCATGGTCTTCCTCTTCACGCAGCTTTTGCCGCCATTGGCGCCGGTAGATCATGCCAACGGCAGAAGCCAGTCCAGCGCAAACCCATAAATAAGGCATGGCAAACGAGTCGAGGCTAAAACCCTCGGCAATGAAAGCGATCAGGCCCAAAAGGCTGGCCATGGCCAGCGTCTTCAGCGCAGGCTGAAGATTGCGCAGGGAGACCCAGGCGGAATGGATTTGCAGATAGAACCAGGTGAGGAAGACAGAGAAACCCACCACGCCGGTCTCAGCCAGCAGGCGCACCCACAGACTTTTGATGTTGGGCAGGTAAGGCAGGTGGTAGAGCAGGCCGCGCACCTCCCAGGAGCTGTATCCAATGGAGGGGATGTTTTCCAGGAAGTGGAAGCCTGCGTTGCCCAGGCCGACGCCCAACCAGGGGTATTGCTGGAAAATATGCCAGCCGGTAACCCAGTATACCACGCGCTCCATGAAAGCGAGGCGAAAGCTAAAGTTCAGCAAGGCGGTTTCGTTCAGCGTCAGCAGGGCCCAGATTTCGAGCAGGCTGGGCGGGTAATCCAGCAGCAGCTGCACGCGCCAGTCCAGGCGGCTGGCCAAGTACACCGCCCCGACGAGGGTGGCGAGGTAGATGGTGAGCATGCCCAGCAACGTGGCCGCGGCGGTCAGCCGCCGCACCGTGGCCACCTGCGCGCCCGAGCGCGAGAACCGGGCCGTGCCCAGGATGCGGCGCACCAGCCAGCGGTAGATTGCCAGGTTGATCTTCACGAACAAGAAGACCAGAATCAGCAGCAAAGAGAGCATGCTCACGCGCGGCTGGGCCAGGAAGAAAACGAACACGCTGGGCAGCAGAAGCAGGTTCTCGATGGAGAAGCGCCACAGGCGGAACTTGAAAGCTGAAGTTTTCAGGTAAGTAGCTGCCAGCCACAGCGGCAGGTACAGCATCACCATCTGGTGCGCAAACCAGGAGGGCTCGTAAGCCAGCCCATCGATGCGCAGCCCGCGCGAACTGGCATGGGGGATCTTGAGCAGGAACAGGTCTTGCAGGTTCTCCAGCCAGGGGGGATAGAGGCGTTTTTCGACCACAATGAAATAAGCCTGCAGCAAGGCCCAGCCCAGGGCCAGCATGCCGCCGATGCTGAGCCAGCGCCAGGTGGCTTGCAGGCGCGGCGTGTCGTTATTCCATGCAGCAAAGAGCAGGTAAAAGGCCAGGCCGATGCCCAGGGTGAAGAAGGCGCGCAGCTCGCGCCCCAGGATGGACTGGCCCTCGAAATCTCCAGAGGAGAGCAGGAATCCGGCCCCGCTGGAAAGCAGGGCTGCCAGGATGAAGATAAAGACCAGGAATGTTTCGCGGGGCAGGGCCGCGCTGCGCAGCAGATGCGGCAGCAGCCAGCCGATGAGCAGAAGGAAGATCGGCAGCGCCGCCAGCGGTGCGACCGTGGAGCCCAGGGTGTTGGCGAAAGGCGCGAAGCTGGTGATGGGCAGCGTGATCAGTGCGGCGGCCCAGGCAATCTCTGCCAGGCTGCGCCCGATGCGCGACAGGCGTGCAGCGTTCACAGGGGTCAATCCGGCTCCGTCTTGGGGCGCTGGCCGCGGCCCGGGCGAGCCAGCAGGTTCGCCAGGATCACGCCCACGGCAAAACCGGCCAGGCTGCCGCCGGTGAGGAATTGGCCGCGCCCCGCCTGGATAGGCTCTTGGGGCAGGCCGGCGGGCGTGGGCGGGGTGAAGATGACGTAGTTGACGATGGTACCCCGCTGCTGCCATTCCAGCATCACCTGGTAGCCGATCTCAGCCCACAGTTCAACGGCAGCCTGCGCCAGGGCGGGGTCTGCGCTGCGGTAGGCAGCCTCCCAGATGGCGTGCCGCCGGGTGACCGAGGTATCAAAGAGCATATTATCGATGGTGATGGGCAAGCCTTGCGCCTGGGCCTGTTCCACGACCATCATAATGACCTCGTTGGAACGCAGCACACCATCCACGGCTGCCAGGGCCATATCTTCGTTGTATTGGAAGCGGTCCAGGGGCGTTTCGGGGATGGGGAAGAGGTTCAGGTCGACGGTGACGAAGAAGGAGGCTTTCGCCTCGTAAACGGGGGTTTGCAGCTGCACCAGGGCCAGTCCCAGCGCACAGCCGAGGATAATGCACAGCGCAATCACCCACCAACGGTTGAACAGGCGGCGGAAATGCTCCAGGGGAAGGAATTCATCGGGCATGGGTGTTTTTTGCTCCACGGGTTGCCTCATACGCCCTGGCCGCTGAGAAATACCCACACTGTCTTGATCAGGATGTAGATATCCAGCCACAGCGACCAGTTGCTAAGGTAATATTCGTCTAATTGTAACCGATGCTGGAAGGTGGTGGTATGCCTGCCCATCACCTGCCACCAGCCGGTCAGCCCGGGGCGGATCTGCAGGATCAGGCTGGCACGGTCGCCCATCTCGGGCAGCTCGCTGACCATGTAGGCGCGCGGGCCCACCAGGCTCATCTTGCCGGAGAGCACGTGCCAGAACTGGGGCAGCTCGTCCAGGCTGAACTGGCGCAGGATGCGCCCCATGCGGGTGACGCGCGGGTCGCGCCGGATTTTGTGATAGGTCTGGTATTCCTGGCGCGCCTGGGGGTCGGCTTGCAGCAGCCCTTCCAGGCGCTGCTCGGCATCCAGGTGCATGGTGCGCAGCTTGTAGAATTTGATGCGCCGCCCGCCCAGGCCCAGGCGCTCTTGGGTGTGGAACACCGGGCCGCGGCTGTCCAGGCGGATCAAGATCATCAGCAGGCCCAGCAGCGGCAGCGTCAGCAGCGCGGCCAGCCCGCCCAGGGCCAGGTCAAACAGGCGTTTGAAGAGGGTGGCCTTGCGGTCCAGCAGGTGGTACTGGGCGCGCAGGGTCAGGCGTCCTTCCAGGTCCATGGTGCGCACCCACAGCGAGCCCAGCGGCGAATCGGCCAGCACGACCAGGATGGTGGGGAAGCGCTTGCTCAGCCAGGCCAGCTTCTGGCGCGTTTGCGGGGCAGCCTCGGATCCCTCCACGTACACGGCATACTGGATCTTGTGCGCCTGCACCACCTGCTCCAGCAGCTCGGCTGAGCGGATGAGCGGGACGCGCAGGATGCGTTCCTGCTCGGGTGGGGCGGCCTCATCCAGGATCAGCACCGGGCGCAGACCCAGGCGGCGGCTGCGCAGCAGGCGGCCGACCACATCCACCACCGCCGCAGCCGGGCCGAAGACGATCACCGGCGCGCCCCACCAGGGCAAGAGCGAGGCGCGGTTGCGGATGGCCAGGCGGATGATGATGTTGAACAGGCAGGCAAAAGCCCAGCTCATCAGGAAGATGGAACGCGAGAACAAGGGCCCGGTGCGCCCCAGGTAAATGGCCAGGCCCACCACGCCAAAGCCCAGCGTCAGCGAGGCGAAGATCTGGCGCATCTCTTCTACCGCCGTCCAGCCAAAGCCGGGGTACAGGCCGGTGAGGGTGTAGGTGATGAGGAAAGCCAGCAGGCTGATCTGCAGCGTAGGCAGGATCACCTGCCAATGGATCACCCCGCCCAGCATGGGGATAGCGCCGCTGCGCAGGGCCAGCGCCAGGCCAAAGGCCAGCCCAAAGCTGAGCAGGTCGCCCAGCACCAGGATCAAGATCACCAGCAGGCCGCGCCCACGCGGGGCATAGATCGGCGGCGGGAGGGGGCTGGTCTGGGTGGGGGTGGGTGTGGATTGGCTCATAAGGCCTCGATTTCCTGGCAGAACTTGCTCAGTACAATCTGGTTGTCCCAATGCTCCAGCACGAACTGGCGCCCGCGCTGGCCCAGCGCCAGGCGAACATCTGGCTGCTGGCGCAGGCTGCGGATGGCCTCGGCCAGTGCAGCCGGGTCTTCGGGCGGAACGATTACGCCCAGCGGCCCGACCACGCCAGCCAGCTCGCTGCCGGGGGCGGCCGCGGCGATCACGGGCCGCCCGCTGGCCAGCATGCCGCCCAGCTTGGAGGGCATCACCAGGTCAGCGGTATCGCCGCGCTGTGGCAGGGCGTGGATGTCGGCCAGGTTCAGCAGGTCGTTCAGGTGCTCGGCGGGCTGCAGCGGCTGGATGCGCAGGTTGCTCAGGCCCTGGGCGTGCTGCTCGATCAGCGGGCGGGCGGCGCCCTCGCCGCAGAGCAGGAAGAGGATGCCCGGCTCATCTTGCAGCAGGCGGGCGGCCTGCACCAGGGTTTCCAATCCCTGCTTGTGGCCGAAGTTGCCGGAATAGAGCACCACGGTCTGGTTTTCGGGGATGCCCCAGGCGGAGCGCAGCGGGCTGGGGCCGGGCAGGGGGGTGATGAGGCTCGTGTCCACCCAGTTGGGCAGGGAGGCGGTGCGCTCGGGCGGGATGCCCTTTTGCCACAGGTGCTCGAGCATGCGCTGGGAGATGGTCGAGATGCGCTCGAAGCGCTTCAGCAGGATGCGCTCGGCAGCCAGCAGCAGGCGCTCCAGCGGGCGCAGCAGGGCAGGCAGCATACCCAGGCGCAGAGCGGCATCCAACTCGAAATCTTGAATGTGCAGCCAGGCGCGGCTGCCACCCAGCCGGGCAGCCAGCCAGCCAGCCGGGGCGCTGGCGATGGCCGGGGCAATGCACAGCAGCAGGTCCGGCCTCCAGAAGGCTTGCCCCAGAATCACCGGCAGGCTGGAGAGCGCGAAACTGCTCAGGTGCAGCAGGCGCGTCAGCCCGGAGGGGTGCGCAGGCACCCACAACGGGCAGCGGTAGACCCTCACGCCCTGGCACTCTTCCCGGCGGTAGGCCCAGGCCGAATAGCCTGCGGTCACGCGCCAGTGCGGGTAATAGGGCGGCGCGGTGACGGCGCGCACCTGGTGGCCGCGGGCAGCCAGGAAGGCGGCCATCTCGCCGGTGTATTTACCGATGCCGGTAGGCTCGGGGGCGTAGTTCAGCCCGTAGAGCAGGATTTTCACGATCCTCCCTGCTGCTTGCGCTGGGTTGGGCGGGGGCGGATGGGCTGGGCGGGACTGCCGTAGCAGATCATGCCGGGGGGCAGGTCGTGCAGCACAGTGCTGCGCGCCCCCACCACGCTGCCTGCGCCGATCTGCACGCCCGGGGCCACGAAAACATCCGTGGCTACCCAGGCCTGCTCGCCGATGGTGATCGGGCGGGCGTAGATATCAAAGGTGGGGGTGGCGTAGTCATGCGCGCCGGTGCACAGGTAGGCCCGCTGCGATACCACGGCATGCGCCCCAACCGTGATCTCGCCCAGGGAATACAGCACGGCCTCGTCGCCAATCCAGCAGTGGTCGCCCAGAGTGACTTTCCAGGGATAGGTGATGGCGGCAGTGGGGCGCACGAGCACACCCTGCCCCACCTGCGCCCCAAACAGGCGCAGCAGGAAACGCCGCCAGCCGTACAGCGCCTGGGGCGAGGGGCGAAACAAGAAGGTTTGCACCAGGAACCACAACTGCACGATCACGCCCGAGCGGCCGCGGAAACCCGGCGGCAGGCCGAAGCGGCTCAGATCCTGGTATTGGCCTGGCTCAATCATGGGGCGCCTCTCTCTGACCTAACCCCTGGTGTTGGCTGCGCCAACACCTCCCCCTTCCCGGGGCGGGAAGGGGGGAGGTTTTCCACCGCCAGGATGGCCAGGGCCAGCCAGACGTGCGGGGTGACGATGGGGTAAGCGCCCATCAGGGCGGCAAAGCCCGCTGCGGCGATGGCAAAGGCGTGTTGGCTGCGCAGGCTGCGCAAGACGCCGTAGTAAAAGGCGATGAAGAGGCCAATCCCCACCAGCCCCAGGTCAACCCCCAGGCCCAGCACTACTGACCAGGGGCGCATATACTCGCTCGAGTTCAGTTTTTCGGTGATCTCGCCGCCCACGTCGATGGCCTGGTAATCGATGTGACGCAGGTAGATGTCTTTCCAGAACATGCCGTATTGGCCAATGCCCAGCCCCAGGCCGCGCGTCTCGATGAGGGTGTAGATCAGGTTGCGGGTGAAGGAGGAGCGGATGGCGGAGGAAGCGAACAGGTTGTAGATGCGCCTGTTCTCCAGCGCCTGGCCCAGCAGGGTTTGGGCGCTGTCTTGCATCTGGGGCAGAGCGGCGTAGATGATGATGAAGATCAGCAGCAGTGCCAGCGCAGCCAGGGCGCCGCGCACCAGCGCCCGGCGGGGGATGGCCAGAAGGATGCGCAGGCAGGCGTAGATGGCGATCATCATCAGCACCATCATACTGGAACTGAAGACCAGGATGAGCAGGATCAGCAGGGAGGTGCTCAGGCGCAGCAACCGGCTTTTCAGGGAAGGGAAGGTGGCGATCAGGAGCAGCACCTGGAAGCCCAGGAAGGAGGGCTCGGTGGTGAAAAGGCACATGCGCATCAGCCACTTATACTCCACGATGACCTGCGTGCGCATGAAAACCACCACGCTCATCGCCCCGGCGCTGCCCAGGATGGCGGCGGCTTCTATGAAGGCATAGAGCAGCACGGGCAGGTAGCCCAGGTGCACCCAGGTGGCGATGCGCCTCAAGCCGTGGTTTTTGAGCGAGATCAGCCCAGCGAAGAGAAAAGTGAAGATGATCGCATAGCCAAACAGGCGGTTGAGCGCCTGCGGGAACGATCCGTACAGCGGCGTGATCAGGGCGGAGAGCGCCCCCAGGACGATCAGCACCAGCCACCAGCGCAGGAAGCGCCATTCGGGCAGGTCGCGGAAGGGCTGCAGCAGGCCCACCCAACTGCGGGGCTGGCTCAGGCGCAGCGTTTGCCAGGGCACCTGCGCCAGGTAGATCAGCCCGGCTGCCAGGGCAAAGGGCAGGGCGCTGAGCGGGCGGGTGGTGCCCAGGTTGGGCAGCCAGCGCAGATGGGTGTATGGCAGCAGCAGCCAACCGGCCATCAACAGCCAGCCAGAAACATCGAGCAGCCTTTTCTTTAGAGGAGTGTGCATGGCGATGGGTCTCAACTCGCCGTTGATTGTAACATTTTTCGGGCGCGCTGCAGCCAAAACAATTCCAGCGCCAGCGTCAGGGCCGCGGCGATCACCTGCGCCCAGGCCACACCCATGGCCCCGTAGGGCTGCTGCAGGAAGTAGGATAAGACCAGCCCGATGGGCACGGCAACGCCCACGGCGAAGAAATGATAGCGCACCATCTCGATGCCGATCAGCGCGGCGGAGATGATCGCATAAGAAGAAAACAGGATGTAGCGCAGGCTGAGCACGAGCAGGTAGCCCAGGGAGGGTTCGTATGCGGCTTTGTACACGTAGCGCACCAACCCCCAGGCCACAATATTGATGCCCACGGCGATGAACAGGCTCAGACCGCTGGTGAGCAGCTGGTACTGGCGCAGGTTGCGGTCGAGCCAGGCCTTATCCCGGCCGTGCTCGCTGAAGTAGGGGATCAGGATGGCCTGGATGGCCAGGGTGGCCTGGGTGGCAGCCAGCACGAAATACGTTGCCAGCGAATAGTGCCCGATGGACTGCCGGTCTAAGACGAAGTGGTCCAGGATGAAGATATCGCCATATTGGCCCAGGATGGTGATGCTGTAAGCCAGCATGGAGAAAAGCACCATGCGGTTATACCCGGCAGGCAGGCTGCCCAGCCGCCTGCGCAGGAAATCCAGCCCCACCGGCTTGAGCAGCGGCAGCAGTCCGATGAGGCTGGCGGCGATCGTACCGATCACAAAGCCTTCCAACCCCCAGCGCCATGTACCCAGGGCCACCAGGAAGAAGGTGATCGTTTTGTAGATGGCCTGCATGCGCGACATCTCTTTGATCCGCTTGTTGCCCTGTAAATAGGCGATGAGGATATCGTAGATGACGATGAAGGGCACCGCGGCCAGGAAGATGATCAGCCAACGCGACAGGTACGCCGTGCGGGTAACGATCCCGCTCAGGGTGAGCAGCGCTACCACTGCCACGATGATGGCGGTGAAAATCATGGCGCGCCGCAGCGTGGCGCGCAGCAAGAAAGCCTTATCATCGGCGGTACGCTTCTCAGCGCCGTATTTCAGCACCGCCGAGCTGAACCCATACCCGGCAAAGACCAGGAAGAAGATGATGTACGACTGCAGGATCTTCACTTCTCCCAGCCGCTCGGGGCTGAGAAAGCGGGTGATCACCAGCGAGGTGAGAAAGCTGAGGAACTGGGCCAGGAAATTGGCCGAGAGCAGGTACAGGAAACCCTTCTCCAGCAGGGAGCGGAACGGGCCAAGCAGTGCGTTGAGGCGGGATGGGAGCTTCACGCCCTAATTATAAGGGGAAATGCGCGAAACGAATCTCGTTTCGCGATCACATCTTTGTGCTAGAATTGGAAATATACAAAGGGAGCGGGCCTGATGAATCAAGAACTCACTGATATCGTCAAGCGATTGAGAACGGTTGATTTCTTCCGCGGCATGCCGGATGAGATCCTGGCTGACCTGGCGGAACGGGTGACCCTGGTGGAATTCGAGTCCGGAGCCGTCCTGTTCAACAAGGGCGACGCCGGAGATGCTCTGTACCTGATCGTCAGCGGCTGGGTGAAAGTGGTCACGGGAAACACCGAGGGGGAAGAGCTGATGTTGAACCACTGCGGCCCAGGCGAGGCGGTGGGTGAGGTGGCCTTGATCGACGGCGAGCCGCGCTCGGCAGGTGTGGTGACGCTGATGCCGCTCAAGGCGCTGGTGCTGCGCCGCCAAGATTTCATGGAGGTGCTCAACCATCACCCCGGCCTGGCGCTGGGCGTGATGCAGGGGCTGGCCTCCAAGATCCGCCTCTCCACCACCTATATCGAGAAGGCCATCGACTGGAGCCAGCACGTTGCCAAAGGCGATTACCATTTCGCCATGGACCAGATCAACGCCGAACACCCGGCGGTGGTCACCCGCTCGCGCTCGGACGAGGCCCGCGTGGGCGAGTTTCTGTCCTCATTCTTCCGCATGGTGGAAGGGGTGAAGCAGCGTGAAGAAGAACTGAAACGCCAGGTGCAGGAGCTGACCATTCAGATCGACGAGGCGCTGCGCAAGCAGGAAGTGGAAACGCTGAAGAACTCCGACCTCTTCAAGCGGCTGAAAGAAGCCCGCGATAAATTCCGGCAAGAGCATAAAGAAGGCAGCTAAGCGCAAACCTCACCGGAAGCCAAACCCTTGTGGTTTGTTCACCGAGGAAAGCGAGTGGAAGATGGCAAACGGGGATGATGCTTCAGTGCTAGACCTGTTGATCAGTTATTTGCCAGGTTTGCTGGCTGAGCGCTTGCTGCGCGACCCGCAGCAGACCCTGCTGGGCCGGGCGGAGCGCTACCCGGCGGCGGTGCTGTTTGCCGACCTGGCGAAATTCACCCCCCTCACCGAGGCGCTTTGCCGGGTGGGCACGGCGGGCGCGGAGGAACTGACGCTGCTGCTGAACCGCTATTTCACCGGGCAGATCGCCGAAGTGGAGCGCTGGGGCGGCGTGGTGGGCAAGTTCGCCGGGGATGCGATGACGATCCTCTTCCCCGGCGAGCAGGCGGTGCGGCGCGCCACAGCCTGCGCCCAAGGGTTGCTGCAATGCGGGGCAGAGATGGCCCGGGTGCAGACGCTGGCAGGCGAATTTGAGCTGCGCATGAAACTGGGCCTGGGCTACGGTGAGGTGCTCCAATTTGTGGCCGGGGATGAGACCCGGCAGGAGTTCATCTTTGCCGGGAAACCCCTGGACGCCGCGGCGCAAGCCGAGCACCATGCCACGCCCGGCGAGATCATCCTGGATGCCTCCGCTCTGGCAGAACTTCCCCCTGGCTGGGCGGAACTGGAGCCTCTGGAGGATGGCTTTGCCCGCCTGACTGCCCTGCACGGGCAGGCGGCAGAGCAGGTGCGGCCGCCCCTGCCGCTCCCCGCAGACCCGGCGCAGGCGGTGCAGGTGCTGCGGCCTTTCCTGCCGCGCCAGGCTTACGAGCGCATCCGCATGGGTACGGCGGGCTTTGTCAACGAGCATCGCCAGGTGAGCGTGCTGTTTGTCAATTTCGAGGGCATCAACTATCGGGATGAGAATGCCCCGGCCCTGTTAGGTGCGTATCTGCACGATTTCTTTTCCGTGGTGGAGCGTTTCGGCGGGTATATCCGCCAGGTGGAGATGGGCGATAAGGGCAGCAAGGTGATCGTTCAATTTGGCGCGCCTGCCGGGCACGAGAACGATGAAGAGCGCGCCCTGCTCTGCGCCCTGGAATTGAAGCAGTTGGTAGCCAGCAATCCGGTCATTACTGCGCAGTGCATCGGCGTGACCACCGGCAAGGCCTTTGTGGGCAACCTGGGCGCGCCCAACCGTCAGGAATATGCCGTGATGGGCGATGTGGTCAACCTCTCGGCGCGCTTGATGCAGGCGGCTGCGCCGCAGCGCATCCTGGTGGATGAGCCAACCTACCGCGCCGCCGGGCAGTTCTTTGCCTGGGAGGTGCTCGATCCGATCACGGTGAAGGGCAAAAGCCAGCCCGTGCCCGTTTTCGCGCTCAACGGGCGTTTGCACCGCCGGGCGCAGGTGCTGCTGGAAGATCCCTACACCCTGCCGATGGTGGGACGCGCGGATGAGCTCCGGCGGCTGGAAGTGCTGGCGGAGCGCGTGCAACGCCAGGGTTCCGGGGCGGTGGTGGGCATCACTGCAGAGGCCGGGCTGGGCAAGACGCGCCTGGCCGCGGAGGTGATCCACCGCGCCCTGCAGTTGGGCTTCCAGGGGCTGCGCGGCAACGGTCTGAGCCACGGCATGACCACCGCTTATCTGGCCTGGCGTCCGATCCTGCGCGGCCTGTTGGAGTTGGATGATGAGCTTTCGCCCCTGGCGCAGCAAAGTCAAATTGAAACGCGCCTGCGTCAGGTGGACCCGGCGTTGGTAGAGCGCCTGCCCCTGCTGGGCGATGTGCTGGGGGCGGCCTTCCCCGATACGCCGCTGACCGCCTCCCTGGATGCCCGCCAGCGCCAGGAGAGCCTGATCGGATTGGTGACCGACCTGGTGCGCCAGCGCGCCGCCTGCGCGCCGCTGCTGCTGGTGCTGGAAGATGCTCACTGGCTGGATGAGCTTTCGCGGCGGCTGGCGCAGGCCGTGGCAGCCGCTATCCGCAGCAGCCCGGTCTTATTCCTGACCGTGTACCGCCCAAAGCTCAGTGAGAGCGAACCGGCCATCTGGGATGCGCCGCCGCTGCACTTCAACGAAGTGCGCCTGAGTGCTTTCTCTGCCCAGGAGATGCGCCAACTGATCGAGTTGAAATTGGGCCGCTCGGCGCTGCCCGCGGCTTTGCTGGAAAAGATTGAGCAATTATCCAGCGGCAATCCCTTTTTCATCGACGAGTTCATCAACCTGATCCAGTCCCGCGGGGTGAACCTGGAGGATGCTCAGGCCTTGCAGGCTGTGCAGGTGCCCGATTCGATCCAGTCGCTGCTGATCACCCGCCTGGACCAGCTGGCTGAGAGCGAGAAGATGACCGTTCAGGTGGCCAGCGTGATCGGTCAGCTCTTCCGCAGCCAGTGGCTGTATGCCATTTATCCCGGCGAACTGCGCGCCGAGCTGCTGCAGCGCGATCTGCAAAATGTGAATGCCCAGGGCATCTTCTTTGTAGAACGGCCCTCGCCCGAGCTGGAATATCTGTTCCGCCATGCCATCCTGCACGAGGTGGCCTACGGCATGCTCTCATTTGCCAACCGGCGCATGCTGCACGAGCGCGTGGGCGAGTATATCTCTCATGCTTACGCCGCCAATATCGATGCCTGGTACGGCATCCTGAGCTTCCACTATGGGCGGGCGGAGCAGTTCGAGGGCGAGTACCGCTACACCGTGCTGGCAGCCCGACAGGCGCACCGCCAGGGTTCTTACCGCCTGGGGTTCCAGTTCTTCACCCGGGCGATCGACTTGCACCAGGCGCATCCCCTGGCTTCGCCGGAAGAGCTGTTCGACCTGGTTGCGGAGCGGTTTGATGTGGCTATCCTCCTGGGCGAGCACGATCAGGCCATGCAGGATGCCCTGGCGATGCAGGCACTGGCGCCCAGCCTCGACCCTGTTCGCCAGGTGACCGCGCTGACCTGCCTGGGCCAGGCCCACCAGGAGATCAGCAGTGACGTGAACCCCCGGCCTTTCTTTGAGGAAGCGATCGCCCTGGCGCGCCAGCACAACAACAAGGATGGCTTGCTCAAGGCGCTGTATATGCTGGGAGCCACGTATTTCGGCTCGGGCGATTACGAAACCGCCAAGCAGATGCTGCGCCAGGTCATCGCAGAAGCAGATGGTGCCACCTGGCGGCAAAAGGCGCGCGCCGAGCAGATATTGGGCTGGGTGGTATACGACGAAGAAGATTATGCCCAGGCCGAGCAATTATGGCTGGACTCGTATGCGGCCATGCAAGCCCACCAACATAAATCTGGCGAGGCGCTGCTGCTTTCGAACCTGGGAGCGCTGTACTGTACCATCGGTGCGCTGGACCGCGGGCTGGAATATTACGAGCGCAGCCTGGAACTGGCAGAGCGCCTGGGCTACAAGAGCGGCGAGGCCGAGGCGCTGCGCCTGTTGGGTGATGCGTTGCAGCAGGTGGGGCAGTACGGCCGCGCCGCGCCTTTGCTGGCGCGCGCCATCGATCTGGGCGAGCAGCTTTCTGGTAACGCTTACCAGATCAGTTACTGCTGGATGTGCCAGGCCGAGGCGATCCTGCAAACCCGCGGCGACCTGGCTGAGGCGCAGCGCCTGATCACGCAGGCCCTGGCGATCGCTGACCCGGAGCGCGGCAAAGAGCTGGTGGGCTGGCTGCTGCACACCGCCGGGCGGGTCAATGCTCGCCTGGGCAGCCTGCAGCAAGCGCTGGAGCAGTTCGAGACGGCGCTGCAGTACCGCCGCGAGATCCAACAAGCTGAGCGTATCAAGGCTACTCTGGCTGACAAGGGGCTGGTAACCTTGCAGATGGGCGACCTCCCAGCGGCGCAGCAGTGCGCAGATGAGATGATCACCCTGCTTGGTGAGCCAGATGTGATGAAAGATGGGTTGTCGGCGTGTTGGTCGGTTTACCAGATCCTGAGCGCAGCCGGGCAGGGCGAGCAGGCCGCTCCATTCCTGCAGCGGGCGTACGCCTCGCTGATGTGGGCGGCAGAGCGCATTGTGGATGCCGATATCCGCCGCACCTACCTGGAAGAGGTGTCGCTGCACCGCCAGATCGTTGAGACATATATGCAGTTTTATGGAAATGAACAGGGATAAACAGGAACTACAGGATAAAATACTACTATCCTGTACATCTCTGTTAAAATTGTTTTCGAGGAGACGTTATGACTACCCTACAAAGCAAGATCACCATTCCCGAGGATGTGATGTTCCGCGAAGTGAAAGGCGAGGCCGTGATCCTCAACATCGCCAACGGCAAGTACTACGGCCTGGACGACGTGGGCACGCGCATGTGGGCGCTGCTGGCTGAACACCTGCAACTGGAGCCGGTGCACCGGGCGCTGCTGGACGAGTATGATGTGCAGCCGGAGGTATTGCAGGCCGACCTGATCCGCCTGGTGGATGAGTTGGCTGCCCAGGGGCTGGTGATGCTGGATGCGGGATAAACTGCGCGCTTTGCTCGGGTTGACCCGGGCTGAGTGGGGCGTCTTGTTGCAGGCCTGGGTGCTACTGTTGTGGGTCGATCTGGGCCTGTGCCTGCTGCCCTTCCCGCGCCTGCGGGCCTGGGCCGCGCCGGGCGGTCTTGCGTATAGCCGAGATATTCCCGCGGAAGAGGCCCTGGCGCAGATCCGGGGCATACAATCGCTGGTGAACAGCGCCGCCAACAACCATCTCTACCCGATGACCTGCCTGCGGCGCTCGCTGGTTTTGCAGCGTATGCTGCGGCGGCGCGGCATTCTCACGGAGCTACGCCTGGGTGTGCGCAAGGAGGATGGCCAATTGCAGGCGCACGCCTGGTTGGAATACCAGGGTCAGCCGGTGGGGGAGGCGGAAGATTTGACGGAGAAGTACATGGGTTTGGTGGGTATGGAGGAGCGGTCGGTATGATGGGTAGCGTTTTGCATTGGTACGCGCTGGACTTGTTATTATGAAATCTTACCTGCTTTATGGCCAGGTGCTGGCTGCTCCGGAAGACTTTGGCAGCTTCCTGATCCCCACGGACGCTTCGCCCACGCTGCGTTACCGGGTGCTGCGCGCCAACCCCCTGGATGAATCCTCCCCCGGTGAGTTGCTGCACCAGTCCAAGCGCCTGATCGCGGCGCATGGCGGCTTGCCCGCCAGCCGCATCTGGCGCGCCGGGCGCACTTTGACCATTCACCTGCCCGCGTACGGCGTGTACACGCTGTCACCCAGGGTGATTTCCTGTTATCCTTTCCCACACGCTACTCCTGTGGAGCAGCGCTTGTGTTTCTATAGCACCATCATTGCCACCTGGCTGGAATGGATGGGCATCCCGGCTCTGCATGCCTCGGCGGTGGTGATGGAGGGGCGCGCCGTAGGCTTTTTGGCCAACAGCCATGGTGGTAAGAGTACGCTGGCGGCGCAGTTGATCCGCGCCGGCTGCCGCTTCCTGACCGATGATATCCTGGCGGTGGAGAGAAGGGGCGAGGCGGTGGTGGGGCATTTCGGCTACCCCTGGGCGCGCATGTGGCCTGAAACGGCTGAGCAGGTGGGCCTTGTGCCAGATGAACTGGTGCGCGTGCACCCGCAGGTTGAAAAACGCATGGCGCCGGTGGGCGGGGATGGCTTTGGCGAGGTATGCCAGGATTCTACACCGCTGGGCGTCTTGTACATCCCCGAGCGGCGCGACCCTGTCGAATGGGGCGAACGGGTGGAGATCACTCCCGTCCCGCCCAACCAGGCGGTTATCGAACTCTTGCGCTATTCTTACAGTGCGCATGTGCTGCGTGCTATTGGCCGCGAAGGCGAGCACTTTGACCAATTGACGCGCATTGCCCAACGCGTGCCGGTGCGCCGCCTGATTTACCCGGATGGCTTTGAATACCTGCCCCGGGTGCAGGAGGCGCTGATGCAAGATAATCTTTCTTCCTCCGATCGGAGCCTATTATGAGCGGAATTTGCGGCATCATCAACTTCGACGGCGCACCGGTCGACTCGGCAATGCTGGAAAAGATGGCCCAGGCCGCCGCCTACCGCGGCCCGGACGGCATCCGTTACTGGATCGAGGGCAATGTGGGACTGGCGCACCTGGCGCTGCACACCACGCCCGAATCGTTGCGCGAGCGCCAGCCGCTGGTCAACGCCCGCGGCGATCTGACGCTGGTGGCGGATGCGCGCATCGACAACCGTGACGAGCTGATCCCCTTCCTGGCGGGCAAGGGCTTCGTGCATGAAAAGGATGCCGAGGGCAACGCGCCCACCGACGCCGACCTGATCCTGGCGGCCTACAAGTGCTGGGGCGAGGATTGCCCCAAGCACCTGATCGGCGATTTTGCTTTTGTGGTGTGGGATGCGAGGCAGAGGCGTGTCTTTGCGGCGCGGGACGCGCTGGGGGTCAAGCCGCTGCATTACTGTCAGATTGGCCCGGTGGTCTGCCTGGCCACGGAGGCGCAGCAGATCATGCGGCATCCGGCGGTGCCAGATGATCTAGATTTAGTCTCCCTGGGCGATTATCTAACCAACAACTGCTCAGATGAAGAGCGCACTTTTTTCAAAGCGGTTCGTTGGCTTCCGGCCGCGCATTTTGGTTGGTTTGCACTTGGTGAAACCAAGCTGGTGCAATATTGGATCCTTGATTCGGGCAAGCGAATTCAATATCAACAGGATGATGAATACAGCGATCATTACCGGCAGATTTTCTCGCGCGCAGTATCAGACCGCCTCAGAACTCAATCGGGCAAAGTGGGTCTTTTGATCAGTGGAGGTTTGGATTCGTGCTCAATTGCTGCGATGGTTCAACACTTGAGAAGGCAGGCGGGGGACGGATTGCCGGAATTAGCCGCCTTTTCGTACGCATTTGACGAACTGCAAGAGTGCGACGAGCGTGTAAACAGCCAGGTAATCGCAAAGGAATTAAATTTCCCGATCCAATATGTGCCCGCTGAGCAATTTCGGCTGCTCAAAGATCCAGTCATCGATCGTCCAGATCAAGATACTCCCTCAATGAGCTGGAGAGCGCTCGATCAGCACATTTTTCAAGCTATGAAAGAGCAAGGGGCCAATGTTTTCCTGACCGGGCTGACCACATTCTTTAGCCGTTTGGGAGGCGATCGGATCGTCTTTGCTCACCGGCTCTTGCAGGGTGATCTTGAGGTTTTGAAAGAACTCCATGGTTATGCTCAAGAAACCAAACAATCTATGTTCAGCGTTTTCTACTCTCAAATCGTCCGCCCATTGATTCCGCAACGGGTAATCAACAAGATCTGGCCTTATCTTGGAAAGGAGCTGGCCATATCGATCCCAATCTGGTTGAAGCCGGAATTTGTGCAGCAGGCTGACTTGAAGAAGCGAGGTATGCCGCCCCTGTGGACGCTGGATGTACCCCGGCAGTTTGATTATCTGGTGTGGAGATGGCTTGGCTCTATCCGCAGTAGTGTATATCTATGGGACCGTTTGGGCACGCAAAATGGCCTGGAGGGCCGGCACCCATTTTTAGACCGCCGTCTGCTGGAATACTTGATGGCTATTCCTCCTGCGCAGGGGTATAAGCCTGGGATGAACCGCTGGATTTTACGGCAGGCGATGCGCAGTTGCATGCCAGATTTGGTTCGCCTGCGGATGCGCAAGACCGGTTTTCAGGCGTTTTATGGTTTTTCTTTACGCCAGGAGGAGAAATTTGTTCGGGATCTATTTACAAAGCCTCGATTGGGAGAGATGGGCCTGGTTGATTTCAAGGTTTTGCAGCACTCTTTCGAGGAGTGGTTTGCAGGGCGCGCTCAATTGACAGGCGGAGACTTTTGGTTTACAATAACTTTGGAGTTGTGGTTGCGGAATTTACATTAATTGAATTCTCAAGGAGAAATCGAGATGATCGCCGAACGGGAAAACACCAAGAAGAGTTATACATCCCCAGCGTTAATCGAGTGGGGTTCTATCACAGCAATTACCCGTGGAACGGGGGGGGGGGATACAGACGCCCCTTTATATAATACTGGCTCAGAAACATAGTTCAAAGCCCCCCAACCCTGCGGAATGAATTTGATGGGTTTCTCTTATTGGAATTCAATCGTCTATGAGTGTTCCTCGACTGGAACGCATATTCAAAACCGATAGGGTTTAGGAGACTCCCGCGATAGCAGATACTGGCCGTGACGTGAAACGCTCGACCAGTATCTGCTTTTACTGTCATTTGAAGTATCTGGTGTGGGGTAGATGGAATCCACATCAATTTGGGAGCGACCCTTTTATGCCATTCGTAGCGACTAAGTAAATAGCAGTGACAATTAATCTCTCTTCAACTAACAAAGGAGGCTTGAAATGAATAAGTTCAATCGTTGGTTACGAAGTAAGCAAGGCCTGTACTCGATCATTGGCTTGGTTGCAGTCCTGGTGCTGGTGGTCGTTCTGGGCCAACTGGCTGGCTGGTGGAATATCGCCGGCGGGCCAGGTGCAGCCGGTCTTCCCCCGGCTCAGTATGATGCCCCTCCCGGCGGTTATACCTGCCTGCCTACCTGTGACGAGACGGATGGCCGTTTCTTGGCCCTAGTGAGCGCTCGTCTGAAGAGTTTTGCTGGCGAGAAGATCGTCCTGTGGATTGCCGTGCCGGGGAATTATACCGAGTTTGAGTTGGACATTTTTGACGGCGACTCGGGTGAGGATAACAATGGCAATCTGAATTGGACGGCAGGCAATTGGGATGGAACGTACGCTGAGGCCACTTTCGCCCTGTATGCCGACCCTTTTATGGATGGCACCGGAACTACTCTGTTGCAAACATGGCGAGGCAACCAGGATAATATGCCCAACAATGCCTGGTTTACAGCAAGCGTTGCAAATTCCAGTGCAGCACAGGCACCCAGCCAGCATTACTTCTACCGCCTTGAAATTACCCAGCCGGTCGACCCAGTCGGAATTAACCGCTTCAAGATTCGCTCTAATGGTTATCTGATTGGCGGTTCGGGCGATTCTGTGAATGCCAGTCTTGCCATTGTGGGTGGCGCGCAGACTATGAATGACATCCCCATTCTTTACCCGGAGTACACTGGGGATATCAATAACCTGGGGCCATCTACCTACAGCGGCGAATGGAAACTTTACTTCTATATTCCTAACCGTACGGATACGTTAGAGTTTTGGGACGGCGATTTCGACCATGGCTCGGCAGCCCGCACTGAGCTAGACACGGACGATCCGAACACAGAGGGCAAGCCGGAATGGGCCAGCAGCTATGCCGTGCCAGAGAGAGAAGCTGGTGTGGGAGCGCCTCCCGATGATACAAATTCCCACGTCGCTCGTCGTTCACCTGCGGTGTGGTACCAACTGATTGACCCGGTTGGTGCGCCGATCTACGTCAATGACAACCCCTCCGGTACGGAGGAGTGGGAACTGTTCACCATGAGTAATGATGCGACAGTAATGGTGGATTCTCATGTGGACGAAATCAAAGAGGGCTTTTACACCCTGCATATCGTGGGTCTGGATATGGGAAACACTGTCTGGGTCCGCATGAACTTCATGTTGGTACCCTACTGCGAAGACGGCCCCTGCAAGCCGCCCCAGGAGTGGATGGAAGGCACTTGCCCGCGCACGATTGGCTACTGGAAGAACAACGTCAAGAAGGTCTTGATCGAGAACAAGACCCGTGGTGTACAGGAAAGCCGCGCCACGCTGGAATGGGGCCTGAATAATGTCGCCCTGGCCAGCCCGCTCTTCCGCTCGGGCCTGAATGCGACCAACCCGGTGGCGATCACCACGGTGGCCCGCCTGACCGACGCTGAGGCCAATGCCATCCTGCAGAAGGTCAAAGGTAACTCGATGTTGGACCGGGCGCTGCAGCAGAACCTGGCCACCTGGCTCAACCTGGGCACCGGCAAACTTGGCCCCACCACGGTCATTCACCTGGTGATGCCCAGCGGCAACTTCGACGGTACGGTCTGGGAAGCCCTGCAGACGGCGCAGAACATCATCCTCTACGAGCGCACCAACGCTGCCCGCCTGGAGTATGCCAAGGACATCGCCGACATGATCAACAACAACCAGTTGAATGCCGACCCGAACGATATTCTGGCCTGCAGCGCCTACGAGCAGATCATCCCGCCCGCTGAGCAGCCGCCCGCCTACGAGGATATGCCCGAAGGCCCGCTGCCGCCCGAGCCGCCCAACCCCACCCCCGAGCCCACGCCTGACCCGGCTACCTGCGGTGTGCGCGTGAACAACTACGGCGTTGAGAGCCCCACCAACAACCCCTTCTACGGCATCAAGTTCGAGTACCAGTCGGGGACCGAGGTGAAGAACGGTAACTATGAAGAGTTCAAAATCACCCTGCCGGCAGATGCGGTTGCGGCGATGACCTCGGTGCAGTTGGAAGCCAAGGCTGCTGGCGATGTGGGCCTGCTGACGCTGGAAGGTTGTGACTTCACCAGCCCGCTGGCCTGTGGCGAACCAACCTTGGATCCGAACGGCTACTTCGCCTTCTACTTTATGGGTGCGGTGGACAACGGTGATGGCACCTACACCCTGACCTTCTGGGTGCAGAACCAGACCAATCACGGTCTGAGCCATGCGACCATTGGCCTGCCCGCGGGTGTGGTTCCCACCACCCCGACCAATAACTACCAGAGCGAAGTCTGCCCTGTCGAGTAAGATCAAAGCTCTGTAACATCCAAAACAAGATCGGCGGGGTCAATCCCCGCCGATTTTGTTTTGGTGATGATTTTGCGGGCGAAGCCCGCAAAATCATCACCAATTGACTCTTCCCCGCTGGCTTTTTCTCGTGTATAATGCAGCGCATCGAAACGGAAAGTGATTTGCGATGATAATCTTGAACCTCTGCCTGGCGAATTCCAATAACGATAATGATTTTGCTCGCGTCGGGTGAGAGGATTCAGGCTGCTACTTTGTAAACCCAAAACCTGAACCGCCATCGCCCGACGCACCTGCGGAGGGCGTTTTGCTATTTTTCGGGACATTGGTCCACAACCTATCTGTAACGGAGGCTCACGATGTATAAAACACACACTTGCGGCGAACTGAAGGCGACTCATGCCGGCCAGACGGTAACCCTGGCAGGGTGGGTGCACACCCAGCGCAATCACGGCGGGGTGATCTTCATTAACTTGCGCGACCGTTTTGGCATTGCCCAAGTGGTGGCGAACCCGGGCATCGATGCTGATTCGCTGGCTGCCGCCACCGAGGCGCGCGCCGAGTGGGTCTTGCAGATCAAGGGCACGGTGCAGGCTCGCCCCGAGGGCATGGTCAACCCCAATATGCCCACCGGTGAGATCGAGGTGATTGCCAGCCAGGTCAAGGTGCTCAACCCGGCCAAGACGCCTCCGTTCTACATTAACAAGGATGAGGAAGTGGACGAAAACACCCGCCTGCGCTACCGTTACCTGGACTTGCGCCGCGAGCGCATGCGCAAGAACCTGACCCTGCGCCACCGCACGATCAAGTTCATCCGCGATTACCTGGATGAGCGCGGTTTTCTGGAGGTGGAGACGCCCATCCTCTTCAAGACCACCCCCGAAGGGGCGCGCGACTACCTGGTGCCTTCACGCGTGCACCCGGGCGAGTTTTACGCCCTGCCGCAGTCGCCGCAGCAGCTCAAGCAGATGCTGATGGTGGCGGGCGTGGAGCGCTACTTCCAGGTGGCGCGCTGCTTCCGCGATGAGGATCAGCGCGGCGACCGCCAGCCGGAATTTACCCAGCTGGATATCGAGTGCTCATTCGTGGAGCGGGATGATATCATGGCCCTGGCGGAGGATATGTTCACCCGCCTGATCGCCGAGGTTGTGCCGCAGAAGCGCCTGCTTGCCAAACCCTGGCCGCGCATAACCTATGCAGAGGCCATGCGCCGCTTTGGCAAAGATAACCCCGATCTGCGCTTTGGTATGGAGCTGCAAGATGTGACCGACCTGGCTCCCGGCTGCGGCTTCGGCGTCTTTGATGGCGCGGCGGCGGAGGGTGGGCATGTGCGTGGCATCAATGCCTCAGGCCTGGGCGACTATACCCGCAAGCAGTTGGATGAGCTGGGCGAGATCGCCAAGAAGCACGGCGCCAAGGGCCTGGCGTACATTGCCCTGCCCGCCCAAGGCGAGATGCGTTCTTCCTTCGCCAAGTTCCTCTCGCCCGAGCGTTTGCAGGCGCTGATGGAGCGTATGAGCGCCAAGCCCGGCGACCTGCTGCTGTTTGTGGCGGATAAGCCCGCTGTGGTGTTTGAGACGCTGGGCCGCCTGCGCGTGCTGCTGGCAGAGCGCCTGGGCCTGGCAGACCCGGATGTGCTGGCTTTCTGCTGGGTGGTCGATTTCCCCCTGGTGAACTGGAGCGAAGAGGAGCAGCGCTGGGACCCCAGCCATCATCTCTTCACCTCACCGGTGCTGGAGGACATTCCCCTGCTGGATACCGACCCCGGCAAGGCGCGCGGCCAGCAGTATGATATGGTGATCAACAACTACGAGGTGGGCGGCGGTTCGATCCGTATCCACGACCGCGCTCTGCAGGAGAAGATCTTCAAGCTGATCGGCCTGGATCCGGATGTGGCGCGTGAGCGCTTTGGCCATATGCTGGAGGCCTTTGAGTACGGCACGCCCCCCCACGGCGGCATCGCCCCCGGTGTGGACCGCCTGTGCATGCTCCTGGCGGACGAACCCAATATCCGCGAGGTGATCGCTTTCCCCAAGAACCAGGCGGCCCGCGATGTGATGGGCGGCGCGCCCTCCCCGGCGGAGCCGAAGCAGTTGAAGGATTTGCACCTCAAACTGGATCTGTGAGATGTGCAAGTGGATCCTGTAGTGACGACTTCAGTCGTTACCCATAGCGACTAAAGTCGCTACTACAAAGGGAATGCATTTTACAAGGAGTTTACGATGGCTACGATCATTCGTGTAGAAGATATTGCGCAATACGTGGATCAGGAAGTGACCGTGCGCGGGTGGGTGTATAACCGCACCGATAAGGGCAAGCTGGTTTTCCTGCTGGTGCGCGATGGCTACGGCTTTGTGCAGTGCGTGGCATTCAAGGGCGACCTGGACCCGGCTCTGTTCGACCGGCTGCTGCGCATCCCGCAGGAATCGTCGGTGATCATCACCGGCAAAGTCCGCGCCGACCAGCGCGCCCCGGGCATCCCCGGTGGCTACGAGGTGGGTGTGCAGCAGGTGGAGATCGTGCAGGAAGCGGAAGTGGATTACCCCATGGCGCTCAAGGAGCACGGGGTGGATTTCGCCCTGGATAACCGCCACCTGTGGCTGCGCATGCCCAGCCAGTGGGCCATCCTGCGCGTGCGCGCCACCGTCATCAGCGCCATCCGTGACTGGTTCGACCAGCACGGCTTTATCAACATGGATACGCCCATCCTCACCCCGGCAGCCTGCGAAGGCACCACCACGCTGTTCGAGACGGAGTACTTTGACGAGGGCAAGGCTTATCTGGCGCAGAGTGGGCAGCTCTACAACGAAGCCAACATCTTCGCCTTTGGCCGGGTGTACTGCTTCGGGCCGACCTTCCGGGCCGAGAAATCCAAGACCCGCCGCCATCTGACCGAGTTCTGGATGGTGGAGCCGGAGATGGCTTTCACTGACCTGGACCAGTTGATGGAAGTGGAGGAGCAGTTCATCTCCTACATCGTGCAGCGGGTGCTGAAAGAACGCGGCCCCGAGTTGAAATCGCTAGGGCGCGACACCTCCCGGTTGGAGAAGATCACCCCGCCCTTCCCGCGCATCTCCTACGATGACGCGCTGCAGATGATCGATCAGATCTGCGCTGAGACGACTGACATGGAGACGAAAAACCTGCTCAAGATCGAGTGGGGCATGGATTTCGGCGCGCCGCACGAAGCCGCCCTGACCAACCGCTTTGACAAGCCGGTTTTTGTCTACGGTTACCCCACCCAGGTGAAGGCGTTTTACATGGAGCCCTGGCCGGGCCGTCCGGAAGTGTGCAAGAGCGTGGACCTGCTGGCCCCCGAAGGCTATGGCGAGATCATCGGCGGCAGCGAGCGCATGTCGGACTACGATATGCTGGTGCAGCGCCTGGAGCAGCACAAACTGCCCAAGGATGCCTTCAAGTGGTACCTGGATCTGCGCCGCTACGGCAGCGTGCCCCACAGCGGCTTTGGGTTGGGCGTGGAGCGCACCGTGGCCTGGTTGTGCGGCATCGAGCACATCCGCGAGGCCATCCCGTACCCGCGCATGATCAAGCGGGTGTATCCGTAATCTGGGCGCTCTAATCTAATTGGTCTACTCACCCGGCTTTTTTTGTGGTATAAGATAGGTGCCCTGCTGTGTTCGTGTTGTTGCTTTTAGGTTCTGAGCCAACACGTTTTAACTGGGGCCCGATCTCACACGAGTGACGCGATAGGCTAGAGCCAAGGCGGATCTCAAGGGTAGGGACCCAAACCTGCGAAGGCAGGTTCAGAACTTTGCAGCACACGGCATGGTGGGGTATTTTTATGGGCTTAGCGATAGGCCTTGGGATGAATCACAGCGCTTCCCAACCATTGGTTGGGAAGCGCTGTGGTTATGGATGGATGGAACATAAGTATATTGTTTATAGAATTGTGTCGGGTGCTCGTGCCACTATTTGGTATAATTCATTTTGTTGTAATCTTTCGAAAATTGGGGTCTTAGAGAAAAAAAGACACTTAAACCCAAATAGATTGATCGGCAAGGTCCGGTTACTCTAAGACTTTTGTTGTAAGTACCTAGCCGGAAGTCTCACCTTACCGTAATACAATCTTGCAATACTTTTGTTGCCATCCTCCGGTATGTCGGAAGGGCGGAGCGCGCCGGATGAGAATCAATCATCGATTATCGAGGTGTTCAGTTGATAGATAAATGGCGGGGAAAGAAAGTCCTAGTTACTGGCGCAGGCGGTTTCATCGCCAGTCATCTGGTTGAAGAACTAGTCGCACAAGGTGCCCAGGTGCGGGCTTTTACCCGCTACAACTCGCGCGGCGACCCTGGGCTGCTGAGCCAATTACCCTCGGATGTGCTATCTCGGGTGGAGCTGATTGCTGGCGATCTGCGCGATCTGCCAGCTGTGAAAGACGCTGTGCAGGGGTGCAGCCATGTTTTTCACCTGGGAGCGTTGATCGCTATTCCATATTCCTATGTTCATCCATCTGAAGTGGTTGAGACCAATGTGATGGGGACGATGAATATCTTGCTGGCTGGCAGGGAGACGGGTGTGCAGCGGATTGTGCATACCTCAACCAGCGAGGTGTATGGCACGGCCTTGCGCGTACCGATCGATGAGGAACATCCACTGCAGGGGCAGTCCCCGTACTCGGCCAGTAAGATCGGCGCGGATAAAATCGCCGAAAGTTTTTATCGCTCTTTTGATCTGCCGGTGGTCACGCTGCGGCCTTTTAACACCTATGGGCCGCGCCAATCGGCAAGAGCGGTCATTCCCACGATCATTTCGCAAGCCCTGGCCACCCAAACCAACCAGATCCGCCTTGGCAACCTAGAAGCTCGGCGTGATTTGACTTATGTCAGCGACACGGTGGCTGGCTTTATGAAGGCTGCTGAAACTGTAGGGATTGAGGGCCAAACGATTAACCTGGGCGCAGGGAGCGAGATCACTGTTGCTGAGTTGGTTCAGGAAATCATTACCCTGACTGGTAAGCCGCTGGAGATCGTGGTTGATGCCTCCAGGCTACGGCCTGGAAAGAGCGAGGTTCAACGCCTTTTGTCTGATAATTCTAAGGCGCGTCAGCTTTTGGGCTGGCAGCCACAGGTTCCCCTACGCCAGGGTCTTGAAAGAACCATTGCCTGGATTGCTCAACACTTGAATTTATACCAACCGAATCGTTATCAGATCTAGGAGAAGAAAATGAAAGCGGTGATTTTAGCTGGGGGTAAAGGAAAGCGCCTAGCCCCCTATACAACCATACTCCCCAAACCCCTTCTACCTATTGCATCTGGTGCAGGCCTTCTTCCAGGATGGCGAGCGGGTTGGTATGAAGATCGGATACAGCTTCGAAACCCATCCGTTGGGAACGGCTGGGCCTCTCTCACTGGTCACCGGCCTGGAGGATACCTTTCTGGTAACCAATGGCGATGTGCTGACCATGCTTGATTTTTCTGACCTGATCTCTACTCATCTTCGCTCGGGCGCAGCAGCGACCATTGCTACGCACCATCGCCAGGTGAAGATTGACCTGGGCGCGATCGAGACGAATGGCTCAAATGAGATCACTGGTTATATTGAAAAACCGACCTATCATTTCCATGTCAGCATGGGCATCTATGTTTTCGAGCAGCGCGTGCTTCCTTACATCCGGGAAAAAGAATATCTCGGTTTTCTCGATCTGGTGCTAAACCTGATCGCTGCGGGTGAAAACGTGATCTCCTATTCTTTTTATGGCTACTGGCAGGATCTAGGCCGCCCCGATGATTACGAGCAGGCGCTTGAGGATTTCAACCGTTTAAGCCCCAAGATCATGGACGAAAGCGAACCACAGGCAGGCAACTAAAAAAATGGAATGGCGCGTACCTTTATCGGATTTAGATTATGGCGTTGAAGAAGAAGAGGCTGTTTTGGCTGTTGTGCGCCGGCGCTGGCTGACGATGGGCGCGGTGACGCAGGAATTCGAGGCCGAGTTTGTGCATCTCACTGGCGCCAAGCATGCTCTGGCGGTTTCGAACGCGACGCAGGCACTGTACCTGGCCAACCTGGCGCTGGGGATTGGCCCTGGCGATGAGGTGATCGTGCCCTCGCTGACTTTTGTTGCGACTGCCAACTCGGTGCTGTACACTGGTGCGGAAGTGCGCTTTGCCGAGATCCTGGGACCTGGTGATTTGACCATTTCTCCCGGCGATATCGAACAGCGGATCACTTCCAAGACCAAAGCTATCCAGGTGGTGCATATTGGCGGCTACGCCTGTAATATGCTGGCGATCCTGGAGATTGCCCGGCGGCACAACCTGGTGGTAATCGAAGATTGCGCCCATGCGCCGGGCGCCTACCTGAATGGCCAGCACCTGGGCACTTGGGGGGATGTGGGGTGCTTCAGTTTCTTCTCGAACAAGAACCTCTCGACCGGCGAAGGCGGTATGCTGGTAACAAATCGCGATGATGTGGCAGAGAAGGTGCGGTTGATACGCTCGCACGGTATGACCAGCCTGACCTGGGATCGCCATCATGGCCATGCCTATACCTATGACGTGGTGGAGTTGGGCTACAATTTTCGCATTGATGAGATCCGCTCTGCGCTAGGCCTGGCTCAGATCAAGAAACTGGCGGCTGGGAATGCCCGCCGCAAGCAGATCACAGAGCGCTACTGGCAGGGCTTGCAGGATATCCCTGGTGTGGATCTGCCGTTTTGTGATACGCCGGGCCAGTCCTCTTACCATATCTTTCCGATGCTTTTGCCGGAGGGCGTGGAGCGCATTCCGTTTATCGACAAACTGCGCGCGGTGGGCGTGCAAACCAGCATCCATTACCCGCCGATTCACAAGTTCACCTACTACCAGCAGCGTTACCCGGGCATCTCTCTGCCTTTGACGGAGGCGGTGGCTGGTCGAGAGGTGACGCTGCCGCTGTATCCCGGCATGACCGACGAGCAGGTGGAACTGGTGATTGGGGCGGTACGCGAGGCCTTGCACAAATGAAAAAAGCTTTGATTACCGGCATCACCGGGCAGGATGGCTCGTACCTGGCTGAACTCCTCCTCTCGAAGGGCTATGAGGTGCATGGCTTGATCCGCCGCTCCAGCACCTTCAACACCGGGCGCATCGAGCACATTTATCATGATCCGCATAACCCCACCAACGAGGCGCGCCTGCTGCTGCATTACGGCGATATTGGTGCAACCGGCAACCTCATTGAGCTGATTTACGATATCCGCCCGGATGAGGTGTATCACCTGGCGGCGCAATCGCATGTGCGGGTGAGCTTCGAGATGCCCGAATATACCGGCGATGTGACCGGCCTGGGCACGCTGCGCCTGCTGGAAGCGCTGCGCAACAGCGGCACGCCAGCGCGCTTCTACCAGGCTTCTTCCAGCGAGATGTTTGGTGCGGCCAAACCGCCGCAAAGCGAAACCACGCCCTTTGAGCCGCAAAGCCCTTATGCCGCGGCCAAGGCCTATGCTTATTACGTTACGCGTAACTACCGGCAGGCTTACCAATTATTTGCCACCAATGGCATCCTGTTCAATCACGAGTCGCCACGCCGCGGTGAGACCTTTGTAACGCGCAAGATTACACGCGCCCTGGCGGCGATCAAAGCCGGCAAGCAGGATACACTCTACCTGGGCAACCTGGAGGCGCGGCGTGACTGGGGCTATGCTCCGGATTACGTGGCAGCGATGTGGAAGATGCTGCAACTCGACCAGCCGGATGATTTTGCCGTAGGCACCGGTGAGGCGCACTCGGTGCGCGAATTTCTGGATGAGTCCTTCGGCTACCTGAACCTGGGCTGGCACGACTACGTCAAGATCGATCCGCGCTACTTCCGCCCCACGGAAGTGGATTTCTTGCAGGCAGATATCAGCAAGGCTCGCCAGGTGCTGGGGTGGGAGCCGCGCATCTTCTTCCGCGACCTGGTGCGCATTATGGTGGATGCTGACCTGGAACTGCTGGGCCTGGAATCACCGGGCGAGGGTAAGCGCATCATCGAGAAGCACCATGGCCCCTGGCATCGTTGGGAGAGCCAGGTGGTCAGTATGGGGGATTGAAAGGCTCTAACGTACGGGCTCAATAATCTTGTCAAGAGTATAAACCCAATCTGCTATGGCTTTCTCAAAGTCGCGATTTATCCGAGACGAGCAAGGCGAAGGCTTGGTTCAGGTGGCCGTCAAACCATCTTCGGGCTTGGGCAGCATTGTGAAAACCTGCTTGTTTGATCAAAGCCAGAATAACATTATGGATGGTCGCCAGAATACGTCCAGAGGCTCCTTTGGTCATGCGGGTAGCATCTTCCCGAAAGGTTACATCTCGGCGATAATGCAAGTCAGTTTCGATACACCAATGTTTGCGTCTGATTTGCATCACCCGCTTCGGCGAGGCTTTTTCTCGGGAGAGGCTGGTGATGCCGTACTCCACCTCATGGCTGGTTTTGGTCACCTTCCCTTGACGCACCCAGGTGAAGCGGCGCTCCAGGCGATAGACTTGCCCAAGATCGGGCCAATCGACATAGTCGTTGAGCATGGCACTCGTTTGGATACAGCGTCTCTCAATGCGCCAATGTCCCTTATTGACGGTTTCAGCTTGCAGAAAATCGTTAGTGATCTTGCCAAAACCCGGCTTGGGCTTGTCGGGCGCAAACAAGCGCTCAATATCGTGGTACAGGTGACCCTGGTTTTCCTTCATGACCCACAGATAGTCACCGTCTCGTTCAATTATTTCAGCCGAAAGCCCTCGTTGGGCATGCAAGGCGTCTCCGGTGATGATTTTTTCTGCAATTGCCACCTGGCCCAGCACCCTTGGAGCTGCCACGATCTCATTCTCCTTCTGATCCACTGCAACTTGAGCCATCACGCAGTGTTCTTGCGTATCGTACACGCTCAACAGATGATTGGCGGGCTGCTCGTCAGCGATCCGGGTGCCTCGCAAGCTCTTGCCATCCATTGCCAGTTGCTCCCCCCTCTCAATCTGTTGTTGCTGGTACTCCTGCATGAGCCAATTGAATTCGGCTTCATCCAAGATATTCTGGAACACCCGGCGAATGGTGTTGTGGTGAGGCCTCCAGATTCGCTTCAGTTTCAAAAGTTGGGCCAATGCTTCAGCGTGGCTCTTGGCCCAGTCGGCGATCTCTACCGGTGTATCCTTTCCGCACAGTTTGGCCAAAAAGATGATTACCAACAAGGTTGTCAGATGGTAACGTTTGCCACGCGCCTTGCGCGGGTCGCAGATCTTCTCAAAGCAGGCGATCAAACTGGTCTCATCATAGATTACCCCGTTCTCATTGACCTCCTGCCAGGGCTGAAGCGTGCTATACTCCATGTGGTCCTCCTTGGTATTTTGGTTGTCAGCGCATCCAATTTTACCGAAGATGACCACTTTTATTGATATTACTCAGGCGGACGACCTGATCGAAGATTTGGATTTTGAGCGTGTTATTGCAGATCGCTCGTACGATTCGGATAAGTTCTTGCAGAAGATCGCTGACAAAGATGCTGAGGCGGTGATCCCGCCTCGCAGGAACCGCAAGGAGCAACGCGAATACGATCATCATCTGTACAAAGAACGGCATTTGATCGAGTGTTTCTTCAACAAAATCAAGCATTATCGCCGCGTTTTCTCGAGGTTTGAAAAACTGGATAGGCGCCTGCTCGGTTTTCTCAGCCTCGCTGGAGCACTGATATGGCTAAGATAGAATGTCAACACAACCTACCGAGGAATTGGTTTGGGTGACAAATATGGGTAAACCGTCAAGTGAAAATAAAAAGCGGATAGCTATTGTTCAGGAATATTTGCCCCATTATAGAGCGCCATTCTTTGAAAAATTGAATAATCTCTCGAAGTATCAGTGGGAATTAATGTGCGGTCCACACCTGGGTGAAGGTTTCTCTGGCCTGGCGATTGATACAGAGGCACCTTTGCCTATTAAACCTATTCGCCATTTTACATTAGGTAAATTTTCTTGGCGTCGTGGGGTAAGCTGCTGGTTGCGAGAATGTAAATATGACGCGGTTGTGTTTGGATTAGGTTGGCCAATACTTTCGAATGTTTTATTGCCGATGGTTGCTCGTCAGCAAGGCACAGCTGTTATTGCGTGGAGTAAGGGGATCTCCGAGAGTGGAAAAAACAGATCTGCGCTTTTTAATGCCTATCAAAAATTATATTTGCAACAATGCGATGCGATGCTGGTGTACGGCCATGTGTCTAAAAAATACTTTACAGATATAGGTGTGCCCGCAGGTAAAATATTTATTGCGCAAAATACCATCGATACTCTCAAAATTGCCCGGGACTTGCCATTCTCTAGACAGCAAGCGCTATTGTATAGAAATGAATTGGAATTAACCGATAAAATTGTTGTTGGGTATTTAGGGCGTTTGTCCAAAGAAAAGAAAATCGATAATATCATTCAAGCATTCTCGATTATTAGCAAGGCAAATCCCGATATTCATTTATTGATTGCTGGGGATGGCCCTGAGCGTGAAAAACTCGAGGTTTCTTGTGCGGATCTGGATTATCGTAGTCGAATCCATTTCTTAGGCAAAATACCGATTGAGCAGCAGGATGCTTGTTTGGAATCATTTGATATCTATGTTTCAGCATATGCGGGTGGACTTGGAATATTGGAAGCGATGGCGCACCAGAAGAAAATAGTGATTACTCCAGAATCCCGTCCGGAAACAGAATTGATTCAAGATGGTCTTACAGGTTATATTACTCGAGGCTTTTCGGTCGAAAATTTAGCTGATAGTATTATGGATGCCGTTCAGAATCAGAATGAGGATATGGCCAAACGCGCCCAAAGTAAGGTTTTGGAATGCGCAACTTTGGAAAAAATGGTTAGATCATTTGATGATGCTGTAGATTACGCATTCTTAAGGAGATGATATTATGTTGAGGATATGTGTTGTGGGTTTAGGATATGTAGGCTCGGTGACTTCTGTTTGCTTAGCGAATTTGGGACATAAGGTCTGGGGAGTTGATAAAGATTTAGAAAAAGTTGACCGGATGGCCAATGGAGTTGCTCCTATTAATGAAGCTAACTTAGCGGAAAATTTACAATCGGTGTTAGAAAAAGATCTTTTGCACATCACTAGCGATATTAACTTGGCTATTATGGAAGCCGAGATTGCATTGATTTGTGTTGGAACACCTACATCTGAGAGCGGGGGTGTTAACCTAGATCACTTAGAAAGAACGCTGTTTGAGATTGCTGCTGCTTTACAAAAAAAACCACATCCTCTTATTGTTGTGGTTCGCAGTACAGTGCCACCTGGAACTGTCGAATCCAAAGTAATGCCTATTCTTGAGAACATACTGGGGGATCAGTTTGGAGATATAAGCATCTGCTTCAATCCGGAATTCTTACGCGAAGGGAGTGCTATTCGTGATTTTTATAATCCTCCATACACGGTTTTTGGATTAGTTAAAGAGGATCAAGGTGTGGAAGTTATCAATAAACTAGAAGCAATCTATAAACCTATCGATGCACCTACCATTTACATGGGATATAGGGAGGCCGAATTGCTGAAAGTTACCTGCAACGCCTTCCATGCGTTAAAAATTTGTTTTGCAAATGAGCTCGGCTCTATTGCGGCAAGTGTAGGGGCAGACCCTATCCGATTAATGAATGCTTTTGTCATGGATACAAAGTTAAATATTTCGCCCGCTTACTTCCACCCTGGGTTTGCATTTGGTGGATCCTGTTTACCAAAAGACTTACGCAGTCTTGTTCATATTGGTGGCGAAGCCAAACTACAGCTTCCATTGATTAACTCGATTTTATTAAGTAACACGGAACACTTACAACGTGCACTAGATAGAATTTTGGCATGTCCCGAGGAAAATATTGGGCTTGTGGGACTTGTTTTTAAAGCCAATACTGATGATGTTCGCGAAAGTCCAGCCTTGTGGTTGGCGAAAAATATTTTGAATGCCGGGAGAAACCTTTTAATTTACGAGCCTGAAATTCAAATGGAAAAGTTATTGGGCGCAAATCTGAATTACCTGCGCGACAATATCGCGGATATTGATAAGCGCCTGGTTGCCTGGGAAACTCTTTGTGAGCGCACAGATCGTATTGTCATAACAAGGGATGGTGTAGTTGGACAGAAAGAGTTGGGTGCTCTTAGCGTGAAGGTTATCACACCAGAGGCGTTAAATGGGCTGGACAGAAAAGAAAAAACGATCTAGATACTCGACTTTTGCAGCTTAAAAATTGAAGCCCAAAATGACCACAAGCAGCCAATCCGGGCAAATTTCTTCCAAGTTTGGGCAACAACAATCTAGCTCATACTCCTTTGTACTCAAAGGAGTCGAGTTTGCCCAACACCAGCGCAACCACTATCCTCAAGAAACCTCTTGAGGTGCAGTTGAAGGATGTACTCAAGTTCTAAGCCTAATGAGCATCTCGCAGTATGCCAATCTATATGGCGACTATGGTTCATGTTCAGTTATGAACCCATGAGCCCCATACGGGATACCGACTGCGCTTCTCGGCCTTCGCTTTTTCGCATTGCTTCAACTGGGCGGTGGCGATGTTGAGAGAAAGTGTTGCCCAATGATTTATTGTACTACAGGCTACTTGATCTGTATTCGGTCTTCAGTTGTCAAGGTGCTGCAAAAGTCGAGTAGATACTCGACTTTTGCAGTGACATAATTTATGTGGCACTTTAAAAACTGAATAGCCAAACCGCGAGACAAAGGGCGGCAACATCGGTACAATCCAGAGAAAGACATACCCTCTGGAGGTGCATCATGATCCCCTTACTCGAATTCCCCGAAATCGTGGAACACTATGCCCCCTATTTTCGGGACGTGTTCTCCGAGGAAGCCTGGATCGAGTTCAAGCGCTATGTGAGTGGATTGCTCGTTTCCGAAAACAAAACGGTCGATGGCATCAACCGCCTATTCGTCGTTGAGAGCCGCAATCAGAGCTCTCTGAACCGGTTGATTACCGAAAGCCAATATCGGCTCGAAGCGTTGAACCAGGACCGGCTGCGCATGCTGGACAGCCAAGCGGCCACCCAAATGAAAGCCAAGGGGGTCTTCAGTATCGATGATACCCTGCTGAGCCATGTTGGGCAGGAATTTGAAAAGATCACTAAGCTGTGGGACCATGTGTCGGGCAGCTACGTTTGGGCTCACGATCTGGTCACCCTGCACTACAGCGATGACCAGACGGATTATCCGGTTCTGTTTCAGTTATGGGAGCCGGTCGAACTGGAGAAATTGGAACAAGGGATGCGGGCGGCCCACATTCCCATCAAAACGAGTAAAGAAGCGCTCAAGGAAAGCGCTCCGCAGAAATGGCGGGACTATCTGATCCACCTTTGGCAACGGTAGCGGAAAACGCATCCCGAAATCCAGGATTTGTACGACACGAAACTGGTCATCGCCAAAAAGCTCTTGGAACAATGGGTGAAAACCCATCCGAAAGAACAACGTCCCGTGACCATGGACAGCTGGTTCACCCAACCCACATTCTGTCAGTTCTTGGACCAAACGCTGCACCTGCCCTACGTGGGCACGCTAAATGAAGATGACCAGGTCAACTCGCAGACGGGTCTGCTCTCTTTGAAAGACTTCGCTGAGCATCTCCAAAAGGAACATCAGGCCGCCCCGCCAGACCAACCGATCTTCCGCAAGATCAGCATTTCCTACAAGGGCCAGCCGGAGACCTATTACAGCTACTGTAAGACTCATTCCATTCACAACTTTGGCAGACAGCGCCTGGTGATCAATTATGACCGGGCTGATCTATCGGACAAACCCAACTTCTATGTGAGCAATCGCTTGTACTGGAACGCCGGAGGCATCACGCGCATTCGACGCCATCGCTGGCCCGTGGAAGTCTATCACCAACAGGGCAAGGAAGAAGGGCTGAACAAGTATCAACTACGGGGCTTCGAGGCCATTCAGCGCCATGTCGCACTGGTTGCCGTAATCTACAGTATGCTCAGAGCCGCCCAACAGGATCCTGCTCTGCAGGAAAAACTTCAACGTCAGCTCCAGGTGACTATGGAACACGGCACAGCCGATTTGCGTCGGGCTTCTCAAGCTCAAGCTCTGTGGGTGCTGGCGCTGTTCATCAGCGCTGGCCTGGCACAGGGACAGACCTTGCAGAAGATTATGGCTCCGATAATCCAGGCCATGTGCCGTTCTTGAGACTGGCGGCTGGTAGGCGGTTGCTGCCTCACCTGAAATGACCCGGGTGAGGTGTATTGGGTATTGCCTGAGGTCATCCCTGGACTGCAAAAACGGATTTTCTGCGACGGTTTGGCTATTCAATTTTTAAGCTGCAAAAGTCGAGTAGATAGTGGGAATTTCTCACCTTTTATGAAATCAAAAGCACTCATTATTGACCCATATGTGCAAATCGCCGGCCCCCATCTTGTGATTGCCAGGTTTATTCAGGCTGTTCAAGGGGGAGAATGGGAATTCATTGCTGTTGTTCCAGCAAAAGGCCCAACATATGAGCATCTTGTATCAATGGGGTTACAAGTGGAGATTCTGCCAGGCGTACTGGCTTTGCGTAGAGGCTTAGGCTTGGCGACCCTCATAAAACTGTTCAAGGACTTTATTGATAGCCTCAGGAAAATTGTGGTCTTGATCCGCAGGGAAAACATCCGCCTGGTTCACTCTACTACAGTTGTAACTTGGATTGGAGGCGTAGCCGCACGATTTGCCCATATTCCGTCAGTTTATCATGTTCATGATATCAATCTTGCTCAGAATATCCTCTTGGGAACTCTTATTGGCGGGATGGTTTGGTTGACTGGGGATGAAATCATCTGCGTTTCAAAAAGTGCAATGGCCGCCTTTCCTTTACACTGGTTGAATCGCAAGAAATTAACGGTTGTTTATAACTTTGTGGATCTAGATGAGTTTCAACCCAACTTAGACACGCGCATGCAAATTCGAAAAGAGCTAGGGGTACAAGAATCTGCATTTGTTATCGGCACATTTGGGGGGATTGATCATCGTAAAGGGCAGGATGTTTTTATTCGTGCCGCAGAACTGGTACGCCAATTTAATCCTCAGGTTCATTTCTATTTGGTTGGGAGTGATAATTCGGTCGCGCAAGAAAATGGTTTTGGTGAATCAATTAAAAAGCTTTCTTTAGATTTGGGATTGTATGATGTAGTACATTTTATCCCAGCAAGAAAAGATGTCGCTCGGTTTATGCAAGCCTTCGATCTCGTCATTCAGCCTTCAAGACTCGAAGCAGGCCCTCTTGTTCCGTTGGAAGCGATGGCTTGTGGAATTCCTGTCATTGCATCACAAGTTGGTGCAAATCCTGAGGAAATCATTGATGGTTTGACTGGTTTTTTATTTCCTGTTGAAGATTCTTCTGCTCTGTCACGGGCGATCTTAAAACTATTGGATGATGGTCAAGAAAGAAGAAATATGGGGATTCGTGGGCGTGAACGTGTTCGGAAAATCTTTAATGTTGATATACAAGCAAAAAAAATACTTGATATTTATGATCGTCATAATGTCAGGCCAGGGGCGACTTTGAATACGAATTAACCCAAGTTGCCACCTTGCGGTGAAATAAGGAAGTCCATGCGAAATCTGGTAAAGTTTATGGTGACCAAACCTAAACGAAACCGGAGGATCGCATGGACACCCAGATTGTAGCAGTTTTTTGCCTTTGTGACGATATGTTGAAAGCAATTCATCATCGTGATGACCCACAGAGCCAGATCGGCAACGCTGAAGTGATGACGACGGCGATTGTGGCTGCGCTGCACTTTGGCGGGAATATTGAGAAAGCCAGAGTACATATGCAGGAGTATGGCTATGTGCCCAAAATGCTGGGCAAGAGCCGTTTCAATCGTCGCTTTCATCGGGTAGCCGATTTGTTCTTGAGTTTGTTCAGCCTGTTGGGTGAGACTTGGAAGACACTGAATGAAAGCTCGATTTATGTGATTGACAGCTTTCCCATCGCTGCTTGTGACAACTACCGGATTTGCCGCTGTCATCTCTATCGAGGCGAGCAGTGGCGCGGTTATCAATCCAGCAAAAGGCGCTTCTTTTATGGCCTCAAACTCCATTTGTTGGTCACCCAAGCAGGCCAACCGGTTGAGTTCTTCTTGTCCCCAGGCTCGTACAGTGATACCAATGGTCTCAAAGTGTTTCACTTCGACCTGCCTGCCGGGTCCAAGGTTACCGGCGACAAGGCCTACACCGACTATACGATTGAAGATGTCATGAACGAAGCTGGTGTGCATCTCTCGCCTTTGCGCAAGAAGAATTCTACTCGTCCTGTGCCGCCTTGGATTCATTACCTGATGTCATCCTATCGTAAGATGATCGAGACCACGGGCAGCTTGATTGAACGTCTGCTGCCCAAACATATCCACGCTGTTACGCCACGTGGCTTCGAGATCAAGGTCGCTCTCTTCGCCCTGGCCTGCAGCATCAACTATCTGGTAAGGTAGCAACTTGGGTGAATTAAGAATAGCGATACGATTGGTTCATGATTAAGAAATTGATCGCAACTTTCCGTACAAGTTTACTGGGAAGAGTGATATTAAATGCTGGCTGGGCGTCAGCCACTCTTCCTGCAAACTTGATATTTGGATTAATTCAAACTGGTTTAATGGCCCGTCTACTGGGACCTGAGGGGGTTGGCGAGATTACCTTGTTTGCTTCTGTTACAGGATTTGTTGGGGGATTGCTTTCTCTGTCGAGTAGCGAAGCGACATTAGTTTTTGTAACCAAGGCTCTAACAGAAAATAATAAGGATCTTGCGTCGCACTTAATCCGTTTCTTTTATCGTATCGATTTTCTATTATCCATTCTAACATTCACTATTGTTGCCCTGTTATCACTCGTTGTTCCAAAATACTTAAAAATACCAGCAGGGGATGAATGGTTGCAGGTAGTTTATGGGCTAACTTTGGTGTTCCAATCAACTTATTGGATATCTCATGCGCTCTTGCGTGTGGCGAATCGTTTCTCCTGGACGTTTTTACATTCAATTGCGCATTCCCTGATTAAGTTGGCAGGAGTTGCATTACTGTATTATGTTAAATCCGGATTGGGCCAATTCGTTTTCTTGTTAGTGCTATTGTCTTTGCTTGACGGTGTGAGCATCTATATATTAGCACAGATCGCCATCAAGAAACAGCAGTTGTACACTGAGCAGGGTTTGAGTTTACCTTGGTGGAAGATTCCGCGAGAAGTTTGGCGTTTCGAGGGCATTAATTTTGGAAGGAATAGCATCAAGGTGTTTTATAATTACCTGGATGTTTTGATGATCGGCTATCTCCAAAATCCGCTCTCGGTAGGATATTATCGCGCTGCCAAGCAGGTTGCGGATCTGGTCAATTCATCGGGGAATGCAGTTGTTGCAAGTATAGCTCCGGAATACACTCGCCTTTGGTTTAGCGGTGACTTTGCCCGTCTAAAACGGTTGGCTGGTCGAATTGCGGTGTTATTGTGTGGTGGAATAACAATCATTATCGTGGCAAGTATCTTTTTCCTCGATCCGGCGATCCGGTTACTCTTTGGCGAAGCATTTTTGCCTGCTAAGCCAATCATGTTAATTCTGATGGCAGCCGCGCTGGTTGTTGTGGCCATCAACCCAATCAATAATCTTCTGGCTTCCATTGGAAAGGTGGGTTACTCGATGGCAGCTAATCTATTAGGGGTTATCTTACAAACTATCCTATTGATGTTGCTTGCCCCAATATTTGGAATCGTTGGGGCAGCATGGGCTAAATGTGCGGCTGTTATTACGATGCAATTGTTTATGCTCCCATTTACTATTAAACACTTAAACACTGTCAATCGGATGGAAAATAAAGATGAAATTTGTTGATTACAAAAGATTGGTCGCTTCCGATTTGCATCGCATTTCCGGAAATTCCAGGGCCAAAACATTTATCAGGCACTTTATTCTCATACCAGAGTTCAAGTATTTATTTTGGATGAGAACATGTAAATATCTCAGTTCAACTCCTGTTCTAAACAAAAGTCTTTTGTTTATAGCTGAGTTGATTCTTCGGCATTATGGAATTAAGTACGGTATTGGTATACCTTATCAAACTGAGATTGGTAGCGGATTCTATTTAGCACATTATGGTTGTATTGTTGTCAGCATCAATGCAGTCATTGGAAAGAATTGTAACTTGTCTAATGGGGTGACATTGGGCAAAGCCAATCGTGGCAAAAGACAGGGTTTCCCGGTTATCGGGGATAATGTATATATTGGGCCGGGTGCAAAAATTATTGGCGCGGTACAAGTCGGTGATAATGTGGCAGTAGGCGCTAATTGTGTTGTTACAGAGGATGTGCCAGCTAATGCTGTTGTTGTTGGAATACCCGGAAGGGTGATCTCTTATAATGGATCTGAAGGCTACATAAACCGTGTTGATTACTAGCGAATGGTTACGGGGATAAAATGGATTGGATAGTTGTTCTGTATGGCATTTCGATAACTGTTGGAATTATATTAATATTTATTGATCTAAAATTTTCCTCGCATGATTGGTTGGGCTACCCTTTCACGATTTTGTTGGTGCAAGCCACCCGCGACCTGGGTGTCGAGCCGTTATTTAAATATTTCACTGGTTTTGAATATAGTGAAGTGTATTTTTACGAAAGGGTAAGCGGGGTTGATGCCTTCAAAGGTTGGTTTGTTATATTCACTGGGTATATATGCGTAGCTGCTGGCTTGGCGATTGGCAAGCGGGTTTGGTCCCGAGCATTGTCATCGCAGCGCTTCTCTACACAAGAGCATATCACCTACCCCGGCCAGTATTATGATACCGGATGGGCGGTGAGCCTGCTTTTTTTTGTGTTGGGCCTTTTTGCCAATGGTGTTGTTTTTACTGTACTGCTGGGTAACTATTCCTTGTTCGGATTGTCGAGCTACAGGGCAGTTTATAGTGCGGAACTCGCAACCCCTATCGTTGGATATATGCGGATTATTTCTCCGGCCATGCAATTCGGAGCCTTGGGAATGATTCTTTTTAGCTCGGGAAAAACAGGTCGGCTTCGGATGGGTTTATTGGCTACCATATCTAATATCGTGGTCGAAATCTTTTATGGGGGCCGTGCCAAGGTAATTTATGCGGTGTTTTGCTTGATTGTCGCTTATATCTATATTGATGAAAAAGTGAGATGGAAGTATATTTTGCGCTATGTGGTTTTGGGACTTGGGGGTCTTAGCATGATCGGCTTCTTACGATACGGGGTCGAAGAAATTTGGCATGCCCCGTTGTCTGCTGTTAACTTTTTGCTGGCATCTGAGTCTGCCAGGTTAGACGAGGCGGCCTGGTTGGTATCGGTGTTTCCTGATCGCATCCCATTTACTGGATGGATCAACGCGATTGGCGCCGCGGCTCGGTTCATACCTTATTTGCAAATACCGGGTTCCAAGACCCTGTGGGGATACGTGATAGATTATTATTTTTCGGGGGAAAATCCGTGGTCTGGGACTGTGGGTGGGAATTATCCTAGTTTTGCAGAGTTCTATACCTGGGGGGGCTACCCTTCCATAATCGTCTTTGGTTTTCTGGCTGGCGTATTGTTCAGCCTGGTTTTCGAATGGCAACGTCGGGATCGCAAAAATATCTACTTATCTTTATTCCACATCATAGTCTTGATGTATTTTTTTAAAGGTTTGCAAACTCGAATGCCCGAAATTTTGGGTACCATAGGTTTGGCTTTTGTTTTTATTACGCTGATGGCAGCAGTGGCCGTAAGAGATAAATATAGCAAAACCATACTCCTTATCCTATACTTCGACGGGGTTCTATTCTTCATGTGGTGGTTTTGGCGGGGGGATATCATCAAAGCTTTGATTTTGGGCTCTATTCCAGCATTTTATCTGTTGGGTATCCAACTGATGAAACGTCTTAATCCTGGTTACCTCTCGGCTCGCCAATCGTATAATATTCAATCTCGCGTTTAAACACCACTTGTGCTGTGCGCCGAAAATCGATTCTTTGGGTTGCATCGATTGTTTTGCTCGCCTTTGGTTTCATCCAATTGCGAGTTTATTGGGATATCAATGCAGGGGCATTGTGCGTGTTGAGACAGCTTATGGGGAGTGGCAATTTCCAATCTGGCTGTCTAGACCGGCTTGAAGAAAATATTGACCAAGCTGGCTATTCGCATAGCGCCGCGCGCTTGCTGACAGCCTTGTGGTTTGAGAACGAAAATTATGCGAAGCTTGCCCAGAGCTCAATCAGCCGGCCGGATATTTTCTCGAATCCGATACTTCTGCCGCGCGTTGCCCTGGCACAGGTGATTGTTCAAGATGATCTAGATGGTTATTTGCCCGACAGGAGCTTATCAAGCAACCAGTTCTTCATTCTTTCAGAGCGGCTAAGAAAACTGGGGAGGTCCGAAGGAGCACGTGTTTCTTTGGAAATCGCTTTGAAAATCGACAATGGCTGGGAATCCGCCCTCGACCGATCGCTGGCGGCTTTTTGGGTGGGGCGTGCCAGACAAAATGACCAGCAGTGGGACATGGCGCGAGGTGCCTACCAGCTGGCCTTACCGGGTTTTTTGAAAGAGGCCAGTCCGGTCGGAATGGAATATGCTTCATATACATATGTCAGGTTAGCTACCATTGCACAAATACAAAATGATTACCAATTGGCTGCTAATTATTATGAGATGTCTATCAGAATTGGCCCCCAATGGGGGGGCTTTTTACAGTATGTTGATTTCTTGATGGCTGAGGGAAAGCCAGGGAGCGAGATATATTCGACCTTGCTCCAATTATGCAATGGTGAGCTGCAAAATGATCCGTATATCTGGAGTGGTGCGATCCTGGCTTTAAGAGAGAAGGGTTTTTTAGGATACGCGAGAAGAATCCTGGATGTTGTTCCGACGGTGCTCATTGACGACCCTGAAATTATGGCTCAACAAGGGCTGTTGGAAGAAAAGCAAGGTTATTACGATACTGCATACAATATCTATTTGAGCTTGTACCAACAGGCAAAGCTTAACGGCGGTGTAAGTGAGATTGCCGAATGGGCAGCTCATCTGGGAAATGTTTTACTACTCCAAGATCGCCCAGAGCAAGCGCAAGGCTACTTAGAAGAAGCAGTATTAACTGATCCGACGGTTTACTGGTATTGGTATGCCTTGGGAGATACCTTTCAAAAAATGGGGAGAACTGAAGATGCACGTTCGGCATACCAGCAAGCCCTGACTCTTAATCCAGAGTATCTTCCTGCCAAACAAGCCTTGGAAGAGATTGGAATTCCGTGACGCTTAAAAAAATATGTGTTGTTCCAGGGGCCAGGAATGTGGATCGGGCGATTGGCGGCCCCGCGACCTTTGTGCAGCAACTTATCATTGGTTTGCAGAAAAGGGGATATGAGATCAATTATGATCTAGATGACAAACACAATGATATCGTCTTTATCATTAACGCCACGCGCGAAATGGGCAAATTGTTTGCAATTAAAAAGCGAGGCGTTAAGATCGTTCAGCGGCTAGGCTCTATCCACCAGCTTCATAAGTATGTCAATGTTGGCGTAAAAGGGTATCTGTTAGGTGAAATTCGAAGCCGGATGATTAGGGTCGTTCGATCGCGCCTGGCTGACCGGCTTGTCTATCAGAGTCAGTTTGTAAAAAATGTTTGGGATCGTAAATTCAAGGAGCCGCGAACGCCCGCGTGCGTAATTTATAACGGCGTCGATCTGGAGAAATTCAATCCGCGGGGCGATCGGTATCTCTCTCCGGCGGAAATCTGTATCCTTAGCGTTGAAGGCCGGCAAGGTAACGATCCATTTGATATCGGGGTAAATTTTATCCAGGCACTGCAGAAAAATAGCCAAAAGACTACCAGTATTGAACTATTAATGCTCGGCGAACTTTGCGAAAACGTGGGCGAGCGTTATAAGAATTTCCCTTTTGTTAACCTGGCAGGTAATATCGAGCGAGCCCGGATGCCATACTATTATCGGGGAGGAAATCTAATGATCTCTACCGATATTATTGACGCCGCCTGTCCGAATAGTGTGCTGGAGGCTATGGCTTGTGGGGTGCCGGTGATCGGCTTTAGGGTTGGCGCATTGCCAGAGCTGGTGGGAGACCTGGCTGGCAAATGTGTGGATTATCGAGGGAACCCCTGGAAAAATGAGCCCCCAGGTAATTTTATAGGTTTGGCCAGCGCGACTGAAGAGATCCTCGCGGATTGGGATCGCTATTCGATGTGCGCGCGGAATTTAGCTCAAGAGATGTTCAGCGCAGATAGAATGGTTGAGAGTTATTTGCAGGTTTTTCTGGAATAGAATCAATACCATTTTCTTCTACGAGTCATTATGAAAATTGGGTTTCATACCAGATTTACTCGGCCGCTTTCCTTGGGTTATCTTTCTTATTTAGCCTGTGTCGATTCGTGGAGAAAACTGGCGGATCGTGTTGTCGTCGTCGACGGAGGCTCAGAGGATGGATCTTGTGAGCTGCTGACTAATTGGATAGATCGCGACCCGAAAGTGCAATTACTGAGTAACGAACAAACACATTGGGGGAGATCGTTTGCCTGGGAGCAAAGCGCTTTTAATATCCAATTAGGGCAAGATGCTCTTCTTGATTGCGACTGGATCCTCCGAACCGATGCTGATCATGTAGTAGACCTCACGAGCGCGGCCGGACTCTTGGGTGAGCTTGAAAGAGAGTATGCGGACAAGTTAATCATTTCGTTCAATGTTTACTATCTGTGGAATGGAAAATATAGGCAACGCAACCGGCCTCGAGATTGGATTGTCAATAATCGCCTGGCCAAAGAAAAGGGGATAAAAGTTGGCTGGGGGCATGACTTAACTACCCAACAACTGACCGATAACCCACTGAGGGTTGAAGGCGAAAAAGAATTCATCGATCCTGAAACACAGGTGAAGAAAACCATTTGCTGTGGGCGTATATTGCCAAGCGAAGGGGTCTGTAGTTTAAACGTGTATCGTTATGGGCATTTCTTTTTTTCCAAGGAACAAGCTATTAATAA
>DIXA01000001.1 GCA_002428565.1 Anaerolineales bacterium UBA6092
GGCTTGAGGTCGCGATGGATGATGCCTTTGGAATGGGCGGCATCCAGGGAGGGCGCCAGGCGGGTGATCAGCTTGACCACATCGCCCAACGACAGCGGCCCTTTTTTGAGCACATCTGAGAGGGAGCCGCCAGACATGTAGCGCATCACAATGTAAGGCTGGCCCTCTTCCTCGCCGAAATCGTACACCGGTACGATGGCGGGGTGTTCCAGCAGGGCAACCATTTTGGCTTCGCGGTCAAAGCGCGCCCGGAACTGCGGGTCGTGCAGGAACTCGCGCGGCAGCACCTTGATGGCTACGTCGCGCTCAAAGCGCGGGTCGTAGGCATGAAAAACGGAGGCCATGCCTCCTCTGCCAAGCTCCCCTTTGATTTCGTAACGGCCGAATTTTTCCTGGGTCATAGGTTAAAGTATAGCACCGAATGTGGGATAGGGACAATTTCTTTCCCTGAATTTTAAGTCATTAACGTTACTTTTTCAATATCTGCTATAATTTTACTATCAAATGTAGCGGAACTTCTCTCTGTTTTGGCAATCTTCTCTATACAAGATTGTGAGGAGTACCGGCTACCCCAAGATTGGAAACGACAACTCAGAGAGGAGCAAACAATGATCAAAGCAGGTCTTATTGTGGGGGCAGTGGCTGCCCTGTTTACGGCAATCTTTGGTTCTGTTATTTCGCCATATTGTGGAATATGCGCCGGCATTTTTGCTGGGCTGGCAGCCGGATACCTGGCAGGCATGTTCCAGAAACCGGCGCTTTCGCCGGAAGCCACCAAGCTGGGCGCCAGCGCCGGCGCCATTGCCGGTGGTGTGAGCATTTTGGGCAGCTTGATCGCGGCTGTGGTCAATGGCTTGATGCTAGACCCGGCTGATATGGCTGCCATGGCTGAGGCCCTGGGCGTGACCATGCAGTATGATCAGGCTACCATCTGGGGTGGTCAGATCTTCTCGGCTTGCTGCGTGGGTCTGCTGAACGTAGGCATCGGCGCAGGCCTGGGCGCGGCGGGCGGGGCCATCTGGTACAAGATGACGGGCTCGAAACTGCAGCAGCCGCCTGCACAGCAGCCTCCGCTGGTTCCCCCGGCGTACTAAAATCATGCTTTCTCATTTGCCTATTCGGCGGCGCATTGCGCTGCCGAATAGGCATTTTTTTATCCGGTGCCAAACTGCCGGTCGCCGGCGTCGCCCAGCCCGGGCAGGATATACCCGCGCTCGTTCAGGCGTTCGTCAATGGCAGCCAGGTGGATGGGCACGTCGGGATGGCTGGTTTGCAGGGCGTGGATGCCTTCGGGTGCGCCGATGATGCCGACGAACTTGATCTTGGTCACTCCCCAGCGCTTGAGCACATCTACGGTGGCAACGGCAGAGCCGCCGGTAGCCAGCATGGGGTCAAGGATCAGGCACAAGGTTACGGTGGGTGCAATGGGCAGCTTGTTATAGTATTCCACAGGCTTGAGTGTGCGCTCATCGCGGTACAGGCCGATGTGCCAGACTTCGGCCGAGGGCATCAGGTTCCATGCTCCCTCAACCATGCCCAGCCCAGCGCGCAAGATGGGCACCAGGCCGATCTTTTCTTGGAGTGTGTGCGAGGGGCAGGGCGCCAGCGGGGTGTTCACCGTCACCGGGCTGAGCAGCAGGTCCATGGTGGCCTCGTACGTGAGCAGCGAGGCGATCTCGCGCACCAGCTCGCGGAATTTTTTGGGCTCGGTGTCTTGATCCCGCAGTCGAGCAAGTTTATGGGCAACCAGGGGGTGAGGAGAAGGATAGACATTGGCCATAAGAAACCTCCAGCAGGTAGGATGGCGGTATTATATCGCAGTTAAATACGATATAATCACCGGCATGGATGAGAATCAATCTTCACGCATCGTCACGCCTGAACGGCAGCCTGAGGACCGCCTGGATCAAACCCTGCGCCCGCGCACGCTTCAAGACCTGATCGGGCAAGAGCGGGTAAAAGAGAACCTGTCCATCCTGATCCAGGCGGCGCGGCAGCGCGGCGACCCGCTGGACCATGTATTGTTCTATGGGCCGCCCGGCCTGGGCAAAACCACCCTGGCGCATGTGCTGGCGAATGAGATGGGGGTCAATATCAAGGTCACCTCCGGACCAGCCATCGAGCGGGCTGGCGATCTGGCGGCTATCCTGACCAACCTGCGGGCGGGAGATATCCTGTTCATCGATGAGGTGCACCGCCTGGGCAAGGTGGTGGAAGAAGTGCTCTACCCGGCGATGGAGGATTTTGCCCTGGATATCATCATCGGCAAGGGGCCTTCGGCGCGCTCCATTCGCTTGAAACTGCCGCACTTCACCGTCATCGGGGCGACCACCCGCCTGGCACTGCTGACCGCGCCGCTGCGGGCGCGTTTCGGGGCGGTCTATCGCCTGGACTTTTATGAACTGCCGGCGATGCGTCAGATCGTGCAGCGCGCCGCCAAGGTGCTGGGGGTGACGGCAGATGCCGACGGTGTGGACGAGATTGCCCAGCGCGGGCGGGGCACGCCGCGCGTGGCATTGCGCCTGCTGCGGCGGGTGCGCGATTTTGCTCAGGTACGAGCCGACGGCACCATCACCCGCCTCCACGCCCAGAAGGCGCTGGATTTGCTGAACGTGGATGCGCTGGGACTGGATGATATGGACCGGCGCGTGCTGCTGACGGTGATCGAAAAATACCGCGGCGGCCCGGTGGGGCTGAGCACGATTGCTGCCTCGGTCAGTGAGGAGCCGGATACGATCATGGATGTGGTGGAGCCGTACCTGCTGCAGTTGGGCTTTTTGGAGCGCACCTCGCAAGGGCGGGTGGCTACGCTGCGCGCCTATGAGCACCTGGGTATCGAGCCGCCGAAAGACCAGCCGCGTTTATTCTGATGCAGACTTCCGATTACGATTACGATCTGCCGCCGGAGTGCATCGCACAGCATCCGGTTGAGCCGCGCGACGCCTCGCGTTTGCTGGTCTTCGACCGCGCCCGCGAGGGGCTGGAGCACGCCACCTTCCGTGAGGTGGGGCGCTACCTGCGGGAGGGGGATGTGCTGGTGCTGAACGAGACGCGCGTCATCCCGGCGCGCCTGTTCGGGCGCAGGATCCCCTCCGGCGGGCGGGTTGAGATCTTGCTGCTGAGGCCGGTGGAGGGGGAGGTGTGGGAAGCGCTGGTGGGCGGCAAGGGGCTGAAAGAGGGTCAGCGGGTGCAGATGGAAGGCGTGCCCGACGGCGCGCTGCAAGCGGAGATTGTGGCGGTTCTGGATGGGCCGCGGCGGCTGGTGCAGTTTAGCGGCGGGCTGGAGGCGCACCTGGCGCAGATCGGACATGTGCCGCTGCCGCCCTATATCCATGCCGCTTTGGAGAACCCAGAACGCTACCAGACGGTGTATGCGCGCCAGGCAGGCTCGGCAGCCGCGCCGACCGCCGGACTGCACTTTACCCCTGTGCTGTTGGACGACTTGACCCGCAGTGGTGTGCGCATAGCCAAGGTAACCCTGCACGTGGGGCTGGACACCTTTGCCCCCGTGACCGAGGATGACCCAGCTGCACACCATATCCATACCGAATGGTGCCAGATGACAGCGGAGGCAGCCGGGCAGATCAACCAGGCTCGCACCCGCGGCGGGAGGATTGTGGCGGTGGGTACCACCAGCGTGCGCACGCTCGAATCTGCGGCGCAGCATGCCGCCCCAGGACAGGCAGTAGCCCCGTTCGAGGGGCCTACATCATTATATATCCTGCCGGGGTACACCTTCCGGGCGGTGGATCGGATGATCACCAATTTTCACCTGCCGCGCTCCACGCTGCTGATGCTGGTCAGCGCTTTTGCCGGCAGGGAGCGTATTTTAGCGGCTTACGCCGAGGCGCAGCGCCAGGGTTACCGCTTCTACTCGTTTGGCGATGCCATGTTAATTCTCTGATGTAAACAGCGGGCGCAAAGCGCCCGCTGTTTACATCAGAGAAGGGGAGTGCTATGTGAAGGATGAATGGTTGAATCTAGAAGAACAGATCGTTGCCTGCCGCAAGTGCGCCCGCCTGGCCGCCTGGCGCGAGCAGGTGGCGCGCGAGAAGCGCCGCGCCTACCGGGATTGCGAGTATTGGGGCAAGCCGGTGCCTGCTTTTGGCGATGCACAGGGGCGGATCATGGTGGTAGGCTTAGCCCCGGGCGCGCACGGCTCGAACCGCACCGGGCGTATGTTCACTGGCGACGCCTCGGGTGATTTCCTCTATCCGGCGCTGCACCGCGCCGGCTTTGCCAATCAGCCGGAGGCCCGCCAGCGCGGCGACAGCTTGCAGTTAACCGATCTGCTGATCTCGGCGGTCTGCCGCTGCGCGCCCCCCGATAACAAGCCGGAGGCGGCGGAGATTGCCGCCTGCCTGCCTTATCTGAAGGCAGAGATCCAGTTGATGCCGAATTTACGGGGGTTTGTGGCCCTGGGGCGCGTGGCTTTTGAGAACATCCTGCGCCTGTACCGCACCGATGGGCATGAAATGCCGGCGCTGTCTTTTGCGCACGGCGCATTTTATGAATTGGGGAAAAACCTGCCCTGGCTGCTGGCCTCGTACCATCCCAGCCGCCAGAACACGCAAACCGGGCGCCTGACCCGCGCCATGTTCGATGCCATCTGGCAGCAAGCCCAGACGCAGCTACTCGGCTAATTCGCGGGGAGAGAAGGCTACCGCCGCCGGGCGCAAGATCATCAAGGAAGTGCGCACAATGCCCATATTGGGGATGGCGGTGCTGTTGATCTCTGCATCATAAACCGATTGGAAGGTTTCTTTGCTGGTGTTGAGATGCGCCCCGATGTTAGTCGAGGCAGAGATGCGCAGCTTGGCAATCACCCGGAATGGGCCAAACAAGGCGGTAATCCCTACCAACTTGCGGTTGGGTTCCGAGGCGTCGTAATCCGGCGGCTCTTGTGTGGGCGGGGTAACATGCGCGGCGAGGATGGGAAGCGCCGGTATGAGAAACTCCGTCAGCGATATGACTTGAGGGGTTGGACCAGACAGCAGCAGGACGGTGGCGCGGTAAAGGCGCAAATAGTCGGCGCTGGTGGCAGAGCGAAACCAGGTGCCCATGCGGATGCTCTGCTTGAGGATCATTTCGCCGCGGGCAAGCATATTGGCGGTGTAGACCATCATGGGCAGCACACGGTCATCGGGGCCGAGCGTGTAGGGCAAGTTGGAGGTTTGGTCGGTCATTTGATCTCCTTGTTGGTTACCTGGATTATAATGTTGTTTACAGTATTCGTCAGGAGGTTTCGCATGCGCGCAGTCGATATCATCATCAAGAAACGAGACGGCCTGGAGCTGTCACAAGAAGAGATCGAATTTTTCATCCAGGGGTACACACAGGGAGATATCCCCGATTACCAGGCCGCGGCCTGGGCCATGGCGGTGCTGCTGCGCGGCATGACCGCCCGCGAGACGACAGACTTGGCGCTGGCAATGGCGCATTCGGGCGAGATCCTGGATCTGACCGGGGTGGTAAAGGTTGCCGTGGATAAGCATTCCACTGGCGGGGTGGGCGATAAGACCACCCTGGTGGTGGGGCCGATCGTGGCGGCATGCGGGCTGCCGGTAGGCAAGATGTCGGGGCGCGGGCTGGGCTTTAGCGGTGGGACGCTGGATAAAATGGAAGCCATCCCCGGTTACCGCACCGATCTGAGCACGGCGGAGTTCATCGCCCAATTGCAGAAGACGGGCATTGTACTGACCGGGCAGAGCGCCGACCTGGCTCCTGCCGACGGAAAAATGTATGCCCTGCGGGATGTCACCGGCACGGTGCAATCCATGCCGCTGATCGCTTCATCGGTGATGAGCAAGAAGATCGCCGCGGGGGCGCAGGTGATCCTGCTGGATGTCAAGGTGGGCGATGGCGCCTTCATGAAGACGCTGGAAGAGGCACGCGCACTGGCGCACCTGATGGTTGAGATCGGCCACCTGGCAGGACGGCAGGTGGCGGCGATGATTTCGGATATGAACCAACCCCTGGGCTATGCCGTGGGGAATGCTCTGGAAGTGCACGAGGCGATCGAGACGCTGCACGGAGGCGGGCCGGCAGACTTCCGCGAGCACTGCCTGGCGGCCTCGGCGTACCTGGTGAAGATGGGCGGCCTGGCGCAGAGCGATGGCGAGGCGCGCGTGATGGTGGAAGCGGCGCTGGACAGCGGCAATGCCTGGCGGCGTTTCCATATCATGGTGGCAGCGCAGGGTGGAGACGTGCGATACATTGAAGATCCCACCCTGCTGCCGCGCGCCGCGCTGGTGGAGGTGGTGACGGCGCCGGCTTCGGCTTACCTGATCACCCTGTATGCCCAGCCGGTGGGCGAGGCGGTGGTGCTGCTGGGCGGTGGGCGCTCTCGCAAAGGCGATGCCATTGACCACGCGGTGGGGATTGTGGTTCACTGCAAAGTGGGGGATCGGGTGGAAAAGGGCCAGCCGGTGTGTACGATCTACGCCAACGATCCCACACGCCTGCTGGAGGCGCGCGCCAAGGTGGATGAGGCGATCACATTCAGCCGCGTGGCGGTGCCGCCGCTGCCCTTGTTCTACGATTGGATTGGGTAGCGATCCTGTTTCAGGATGCTTCTCTCAGCGACGCGATAGCCCGCTCGATCGGGCTTTCCTGGCCGCGGGCCAGCGCTGCCTGGACGACCTCAGGCGGTATGGATTGGCGCAGGCGCGCCAGGATCGGCTCGATCTGCTCCTGGACGGACGGCAGGTCGCCCGCGCGGGGCAGAATGTAGCCGATGATCTCCAGGCAGCGTTCGGGTTGATCCTGACTGTCAAACCAGTGGGCGGCATACGCCAGCGATTCAAGCAGCACGCGCTGGTTGTCGGTCTGTTGCGCTTTTTGCAGCGCCTGGGCCAGCCAACCAGCCGCCTCCCGGTATTCTTTGAGCGTGGTCAGCAGGTAGCCCAGGCTGAAGGTGGCGTAGATTTCCCCAAAGGCATCACCAATCTCCAAAAAGTATTGCCGGGCTTGTTCATATCTTTGGCGGGCCTGGTCGGGGTGCCCCAAATTGTGCAATGTTTCCGCAGTATCTGCCAGGGTGTAGGCAACGATACGGCGGTCGCCAACATCTTTCCCGGTAGCCAGTGACTCGTCGAAAATGAGCAAAGCCGCTTGAGGATCGCCCATCAGGGTGTAACAGCAGGCTAGATGGTTAAGGGCATAAGCCAGGTGGAACTGTGCCCCAATCTCTTTGAGTAAAGTAATGCATTCCTGGGCGTATTTTTTGGCGGTCTGCAGGTCGCCCATGTCGCGGGCTACAACCCCCAGGTTGTCCAGGCAGGTGGTGATCTGGGTGGGGTTGCCGATGTGCCGGTAGATGGCTAGGCCTTGCTCGAAAAACTGCCTGGCTTCTACAAACTGGCCCGTGGCCCAGGCATTACTGCCCAGGTCGTTGAGCAAGGATGCGATGAGCAAGGGATTATTAATCTGCTGGGCAATGGCCAGGCCTTCCTGGTACAAACCACTGGCCTGGGTGTGCTCGCCACGGATCCAGTGGATGCGCCCCTGCAGGCTGAGTCCCAAAGCCACATCTGCGGGCTGGCCCAACTGGCGCAGGGTCTGCAGACCCTGCTGGATGATTTCCTCAGCCTGGTTGTAATCGTCGTGCCCGGTTAGGAATCGTCCTAGGTGGATCTGGAGGCGGGCCAGGATGACCGCCTGAGCCGGGCTGGGCTGGGTGGCTTCTAATCTTTCTAGCATGTGGAGAGCTTTTGTGAAGCAGGCAATGCCTTCTTCCATCCAGCCGCGGATGCCATAAAAAGCGAACAGGGTGTCGAGTGAACGGCCGATGGCTTCGGCCTGGTTGTTTTCAGAAGCCCAGTTCCAGGCGGCCAGGATATCCTGGATGTGATGGCTGATCTCTTGTATCGTCTGGGTTTGGCGGCTGTCGTGGATGGACTGGTTGTTCCTGTGAAGAAGATCCGTGTAATAAGCGCAGTGCTGAGCGTGGGTTTGCTGCTGCTCGGCCGGGTTTTCGGCCAGGCGCTCGGCGGCGTACTGGCGCAGCAGGGTGTGCAGATCGTAGAGATCGGGCGAGAAGAACTTGACCAGGGATTTATCAGCCAGGGAGGCCAGGTGCGGCAGCGCCACCTGGGATACCTGCAAGGCGGCCTGGCGGTTGAATTTGCCATGGAACACCGACAGTCGGCGAAAGGCCTGTTTCTCCTGCTCAGTGAGCAAGATCCAGGAGTACTCAAAGACAGCGCGCAGGCTGCGGTGTCGTACAGGCAGGTCGCGCAGTGGGGTTTCTAGAAAATCCAGGCTGTGTTGGATCTCTTGGGCAATTTCCGGAAGAGAAAGCAGGCGTGTCCAGGAGGCGGCGATCTCGATTGCCAAGGGCAAGCCCTCCACCATGCGGCAGATGCTCAGGAGGGCGGGCCGGAGCTGCTCTGCAGGGGTGAAGGAGGTATTGGCTCTCTGGGCAGTCTCAAGGAATAACAGCACGGCACTGTAAGTTTCGAAATCCTCCACCGTAACGTTCTCGGGGTACCCCATGCCGGCAATCTCCAGCACGGTTTCGCCCCGGATGTTCAGGCGTTCGCGCGAGGTGGCTAAAACTTTGACTTGCGGAGCCATGAGCAGGATTTCGGAGATCAGGCTGGCGCCATCCAAGATATGTTCGAAGTTGTCCATCACCAGGAGCAATGTCTTCTGGCGCAGGTAATTGAGCAACTGGGTCTTGGGTACTTCATGGGTATGGAAGGAAAATTTGAGCGCTTCGGCAATGGCAGGGACCAGAAGTTCGCTGGAGGCCAGGGGCGCCAGGGCAACAAAATGCGCACCGTGCAGGAAATCCTCCAGGTGCAGGGCGGCTGCTTGCAGCGCCAGGCGGGTTTTGCCGGTGCCGCCTGGGCCCATCAAGGTCAGCAGGCGGCAGCGCGGGTCTGCCAATTGGGCGCTGATCTGCTCGATCTCCTCTTCTCGCCCGATAAATGCGGTGGGTTGGAAGGGCAGGTTGTGCGGGCGGCTGGACAGCGAGCGCAAAGGCGGAAATTCCCGGGCGGGCAGGTCAGGATGAAGCAGCTCATAGATGTGCTGTGGCTCGCTCAGGTCTTTGAGGATATGCATGCCGTGGTCTTGCAGGGTTGCGCTGGTGGGCAGTGCGCAAGCCTCGAGTACAACCGGGGTAAAGATGATCTGCCCGCCCCAGGCAGCCGTCAGCAGGCGGCTGGTGCGGCTGACCTCCAGGCCGTAATAATCGTCGCCGCGATACTCGGCTGCACCCGCATGCAGCACCACGCGCACCTTTAGCTCACCGAGCTCGCCCCAATCTTGCTCGGCCAGGCGCTGCTGCATTTCCAGCGCGCAGGCCAGCGGGCTGCCAGCCTCAAAAGCGGCAAAGATGCCATCGCCGGTGTTTTTGATGAATTGTCCGCCGTGCTGCTCCACGATCTGGCGCAGGAGTGCCTCGTGCTGGAGCATGGCGCGGGTCATGGCGTCTCCGTATTGCTCCAGCAGTTCGGTGGAGCCCTGGATGTCAGTAAAAAGGAAGACCGTCATGGCAGGCTCTCTTCTGGCAGGCGTGACAGCAGTAGTTCCGGCTGGCGGGCGAACTGTGAGCAGGGCAGTTCGCCGTGGGTGAGGGCCAGCAAAGTTTCGGTGAGCAGGCGGTTGACCGGGGTGGGCACCCCGGCGGCCTGCCCAAAACGCACCACGGCCCCGTTCAGGTAGCCTACTTCGCTTTGGCCGCGCCCGCTGTGCAGGTCGATGTGGAAAGAGGGCATTTTTCCGCCGCGGCTGCCCCCGGCGACGCGCTGGAATAACGGGCGGGAGAGCCAGGCGGGCAGGCGGGCGCCCCAGGCCAGCGCCCGCACCGGCGCACCGGGCAGGTCGATCACCCGGATGGCAAGGGCGCGCATCACCCTCAGCGCCTCACGCAGCTGGGCAATTTCCAGCCGGTACAGGCCGGGGTGCGCGAGTATTTCTGCAGGGGGCATATCCAGGATGGCGCTGCTGGCGTTGGTGAGCAGGTTGCTGAACATCTTAGACCACTTCATGCTGGCGGCGGAGGGGTAGAGCCGGGCATTGATCCCAGCCGCGTTGATCGCCTGAGCCAGCCGAGGCGAGAGGGGGTGGTGTGCAGCCAGGCCCAGGCCGCGGGATTTCTCCAGCACATATTCTCCGGGGGTGCGCCGGCCAACGGCAGAGGTGACGGTGCCGGGGATGACTTTCCCTGCACCGAGCACTGCCTCTAACGCAGGCTCGTTCTCTACGCCGTTCTGCAAGCACAAGAAAGGCGGCAGGGCGGCAGCGTGCGGGGCGATGATCTCCAGAGCGGCGGGGGTATCGTAGGATTTCAGCGCAAAGATGGCGGCATCGAAGGGGCCCTGGGCGAGTGCCTCTTCGAGGGAGGCAGCCACGCTTGGATCGCTCAGGCTGTGCTGGGTGCCGTACAGGCTCAGGAGCAGGCCCTGGCGGCGGACGTGTTCCGCCACTTCGGGACGTTCTAAAAAGACAACCCGCTGACCCGCCAGCGCCAGGCTGCCGCCGGTGTAAGCACCGATGGCCCCCGCGCCGAAAACCAACCAACTAATTGTACTCATCGGTCTCGGGCCAATGCAGGCGGTCGTTGATCCCCAGCACCGACCATTTATGCTCGGTAGGGTCGTACGTCAGGGTGGCGAAGCCGGTATTGCTGAAGCGGAAGCGCGGCCCATAGAAATTGGCCTGCGGGGCGATGCCCAGGATGGCATACAGCACCATGTTCAAAATGCCGCCGTGTGAGAGCACCAGGTAAGCCGCGGGGGGGCGGTCGAGCAGGTTTTGCACGGCCTGCCCGCCGCGCAGGAACAGCTCCCATTGGCTCTCGCCGGTCTGTCCGATGGACAGGTAGGGATGCACAAAGGGCGGGCGGGGGTATTGGATCAGGGCATCTTCTGGGCGCATACCGGCCAAGCGGCCGTTATCGCGTTCCATCCAGATGGGATCAAACTCCAGCGGCAAGCCCAGGGCTGCGGCGATGATCTCAGCGGTCTCTTTAGCCCGCACCAGGGGGCTGGCGATGAAGGTGTCGAAGTGTTTTTTCTCAGCCTGCCAGCGTTTGGCCAGGCTGTGTGCCTGCTGGCGGCCTTTTTCGGTCAAGGGAAAGTCGTGCTGGCCCTGGTGGTAGCCCTCAGCGTTGCCAACCGATTCGCCGTGGCGCAGAAAGGTGAAGTGGTACATGGGGGGTGGGGGTGGGGGGGTGAACATCATGGGCGTCCTTCCGAGATCCAGCCGCGCGCCCCTTGCAGGAAGGCCTGCCCGGGCATGGGCTTTTTGCCCGCCGGCTGGATCTCATCAATGAGCAACAGTCCCGCCCCGGTGCAGAAGGCGGGCAGATTGTGGTGAATGGCGGTTTGGCCGGGTGCACTGCAGGGGGCTTCTACAGCATGGGCGCGTAGGATCTTGAGCGGCTGGCCCTGCCAGAGGGTGTAGGCTCCGGGCCAGGGCTGGAAGGCGCGCACCTGGCGGGCAAGATCAACCGCGGGGCGGGTGAAATCCAGCGCGCCGTCGGCTTTGCTGAGCATGGGGGCGTAAGTGGCACCATCTTCGGGCTGGGGCTGGGGCAGCAATTCGCCGCTCAGGTAAGCGGGCAGCGTTTCCAGCAGCAGGTCCGCGCCGAGCAGCGCCAGGCGCTGGCTCAGCGAGCCGCCAGTATCTTCCGGCAGGATGGGTACGGCGCGCTGGCTGAGCATCGGGCCGGTATCGATGCCGGGATCCATGCGCATGATGGTCACACCGGTTTCGGCGTCGCCGCTCAGGATGGCCGCCTGGATGGGTGCCGCGCCGCGGCCGCGCGGCAGCAGCGAAGCGTGCACGTTGACGCAGCCCAGGTGAGGCAGGTCAAGCACGCTGGCGCGCAAGATCTGCCCGAAGGCAGCGACGATGATCAAATCGGGGGCCCAATCTTGCAGCATCTGCATGGCCTCGGGCTGGCGCAGGCGCTCTGGCTGGATGCACGGCAAGCCCAACTCCAGCGCCAACTGCTTGACCGGCGGCGGGGTGAGCGCCCGCCCGCGCCCGGCGGGTTGGTCGGGCTGGGTGACCACGCCCACTATGGGGTAAGCCGCGGCCAACGCTTTTAGCGTGGGCAAGGCGAATTCGGGCGAACCCATGAAGACGATGCGCGGGGCATTCATAGCGCTAATTCTAGCATGAAAGTTCCGAAAAAACAGGTTGCAGCGTGGCGAAGCCACGCTGCAACCTGTTTTTTTTGGAACTGGGGTGAAGCTATTTGGCTTTGCGCCGCAGGAGCAGCCCCGCGGAGACAGCCAGCGCGGCTGCCCCGCCCAACAGGGCAAAAGGCAGCGCGGAGACCGCCGGGCGGGCGCTCAGATCGATCATCTCAACCGAGGTCGGGCTATTGTTATAATCCAGCGTGCCGACGGTGAAGTTGCTGCCAAGCACAGTCACATCCACGCCCAGGAACTGTACCTGGTCGCCGACGATGGCTACGGTAGCGCCGGAGGCGGTGGTGAGATCGGTGAATGTGCCAGTGCCATCGCGCCCGAGCAGGCGGTAGTTGCTGGCGGGCCCGGTTGGGAGCGGCGCACCCATCCCGCCATCGCTCAGGTCGAAGATGATGTCCACGGTGCCGCCAGTTACGGTGGCATCGTCTGTCATATCGATGTAGAAGGAGCGCAGCCAGCGCATGGGGTCGGGGGCGGTGTTCCAATCCCCGCCGGTGGGGAGATTGCCCGTGGTGTTGCCGTTCAGGGCTGCGGTATGCCCAAAGAGCAACCAGTCGCCATCTCCCTGCAGGAAGGTGGCGTTGCGCACGATCATGCCATCCGAATGCGCCTGGGTGTGGCTGACATCCCCGGTGCGCCCGATGCCCGCCACGCCAAAGTCGAAGCCGCTGGTGTCGCCGTCATACACATCGTTGGCGCTCAGGGCTACATTGTACTTGGCGCTGAGGTAGTTATCCACCAGGATACGTTCCACGTTGGGCAGGGCATCTGAAAACACGATCACTTCAGGGATGTCGCCGTTGAAGAAACCTTCGGGGGCTGTAATCTTGTGGCCCACCGCGCTGCCGCCGTCGACGCTGACGTTCTGCGTGGTGATGTTGATTGAGCCGGTATACGATGTGCCGTTTCCAGTCACCACCACGTTGTTCGAAGAATTGCCGTTAAACACGATGGAAGAAACTTGGTACTGCCCGATAGTATACGGCGCGGCATGATGATAATCATTCGATTCGCCATTGAAACCATAATTTTGAGAGTATGTAGTGATTAGAGCAGCCCGTCTCCCCTCTTCCAATGATGTGTGATTTTGCTCATAGATAACCTTCCAAAGATATACATTGGACATCCAGCTGGCGAAGTACGTAAATGTATCATCACCAGCAGTCAACACGCTCCCTGCGGAGCCAGGGTTCGTGAGGCGGTCTGTGGAGCCATTGAAGCGGATGACTGGCTGGTCGTTCTGGGCGCTGGTAAAGTAATTGGGCTGGTTGGTTGTGGTGGACTGGGTATAGCTGCGTGTGTTGCCGCTCTGATCTCGCCAGCAGGCCACATTGTCTGTAGTCTCTGCGGCATCTGAGCAAGCCGTATCCTCGTATACCCCCCGGTCGGCGCGCAGCCACAGCTCCAGGCTGCTGGTGCCGTTGGTGTAGCCCACGCCGCCGGGACCGTTGCCGCCGTTGTTGGCCGGGGCAACATTGTTGGCGGTGCCGAGGGTGGCGTCGGTAATGGCAGCTGCCTGGGCTGGCTGCGCATACATTGCCAGCATGGCAAGAACGATGATGATTGAGAAAATTTTGAATGTGCGTTTCATGTTGCACCTCTTGTCGATACCTCGATTGTTGTTGGTTGAATTTGAGTGGATAGTGTGTTGATACCAGAAAACCTTGAGATTGAAAGCTGCCCTTTATATATAGAAACGCCGCACCCCCCAAATGGTTCCAAATTGGTCTGTTTTGGGTTAAGATACAATAGGCGCTCCCGCTGTTCGTATGCAGGGAGCGCCTGGGCTGTGTGGGGCGGGCGGGGGTCGAACCCGCACGTTATCTCTAACGGAGGATTTTAAGTCCTCTGCGTCTGCCTATTCCGCCACCGCCCCGATGGATGTGGCGAGTAAATTTTACTACAACTTTCGCTTAATCGCGGCAAAGCGTGAGAAAAAGCGCACCCACGGCCCGGAATAGGCCGTATGGGGCACGGCCTGGGCTATGACTTGCTTCAGGCTGGCGGCATCGTGGAAGTCTGGCAGGAGCAGGGAGGCGGTACCCAGCTCAAAAGCGACGTGGGCATCCGAGCCGACTGTGCCGGGCAGGCCGTGCGCCCGGGCAAAGGCAGCTGCCCGGCGGTTGAAGCCCGGCCACATACAGCGGGCGTTGAACACCTCGATGGCATCCACCAGCGGGGCGATCTCCAGCAGGGCGGTGGGCTCCCAGTGACCGGGGCGCGTGGTATCAAAGGGGTGCGAGACGCTGATGAAGGCGCCCTGCTGGCGCAGCAGATCGATCGTCTGCGCGGGGGTCAGCCCACGCGGGATCTCCTCCTGGACGAAGGAGGCCAGCAACTCGCCCTGGGTGGTCTTGATCTCCTCGCCGACGATGACGCGCTGCGGGTCCATCTCCCTGGCCTTGAGCGCACCCGCGATGGTGTTGTGATCGGTGATGATCACCCGGTCAATATCCTTGGCCTGGGCAGTTTGCAGCAGCTCTTCCAGACTTGTCAGGCTGTCAGAGGAGTAGCAGGTGTGGCAGTGAAATTCAGTTCGGAGCATGTTAATCACCCCACCCCCTGCCCCCGCCCCTCAAGGGGCGGGGATTTAGAAACCGAAATTGGGTGTTCGCAACGTGCTTTGCACGCTGCGAACACCCAATTTCGGTAAATACCCCTTCCCCCATTTTGGGGGAAGGGGTAGGGGATGGGGGTCAGGCAAGGGTCTTGCATGATCTTTATTCTCCGGAAGGAGCAGACTGTAAAGCCAGCAGATGGCGGGAAAAGGCCCATACCACCAGACCCAGAGAGACGCCCAGCCACAGCGTGGCAAAGCGGATCAACAGCGTGGCGGCGGCGGCTGCGCCGGAGGCCATGCTGAGCAGCAGCGCCAGCATCCCGGCGATGGAGGCTTCGGCCGCACCCAGCCCGCCCGGCAAGGTGGAGGCGGCGCCCATAATGGTAGAAAAGGCTAAGACAAACACAGCGGTGGAAAGCGTCTGCCAACCGGCAGGGGTGCCCAGCCCCAACAGCACCAGGTACAGGCCCACGCCCTCCCAGAACCAGGAGATCGTGCCCAGCCCCACAGCGATCAGGGTGGCGGAGGGACGGAAGAGGGCGAAACTGCCCTCGTAGAACTCGCGCAGGGGATGGGCCAGGCGGCGCAGGCCGGGGAGGCGCTCGCCCAGGTCGAGCAGGGCATGCGCCAGCGGGCGGATCTGCGAGACGATGACCACGCCCAGCAGCAGCGCCAGGATCACGGCGAAGGCAGGCCAGTAGCGCGGGTAGGCGATCACGCCCAGGGTAGAGAGCAGCAGCACCGCCAGCCCATCGCTGATGCGCTCGGCTACCACCACAGCGATGCCGCGCGCCACCGTCACCCCGCCTGCCTGGCTGATCCACACGCCCTTAAGCGCCTCGCCGACCTTGCCGGGCGTCACCGCCAGGGGGAAGCCGGCGATGAACAGGCGGGCGCTCTCGCGCAGGGGCAGGCCGCGCACACCGATCTGCCCCAGGTAATAATGAAACTTGAAGAAGCGCAGGCTGTAATTCACCAGCGTCAGGGCGATCACCAATGGGAAGAACTCCCAGCGGAAATCCTGGGCGTGGCGGGCAACCTGACGGATATCGCCGGCCAAAGCCACGGCGATGAAAACTAGGATGCCGAAGGCCAGGCCGAGGGCAAGGCGGCGGAGATTGGGGTGCAGTTAGTGCCTCTTCTTGCCCAGTAAGTAAGCCATCCCAATGCCTGCCGCAGCCAGGATGGTTAGCCCGGCAACGGCCTGGATGACCGTCTGCGGCTGCATGCCGGGCATGACCACATTGCCGTCGCCGTAGGATTGGAACTTGCGGCCCCATTTGGTCTGCAGGGCAGCTTCCACGCGCGGGCGTCCCACGAAGGGGTACCAGTAGACGTTGTGGTAGAAGTTGCTGGCAAAAAACGACCAGGGCACCAGCGGGCTTTGCAGGAGGATCTTTTCAAGCGGCTTGAGCGCGCCGTGATAGATCAGCTTCTGGCCGCGGCTGGCGAAGGTATCTTCCTGGACGAAGCCCCAGGGCTGTTCCTGTTCAATATCATAGCCTACGATCTCGATCTGGCGCGGATCGCCCACGCCCAATCCCATCTCGTGCGCCAGGCGGATGAAGCGGATGCCCAGTGGGTCAAAGCCCTGCAATTTCGCCGAGACGGCGTCGATGGCAACCTGGTCAGCAGAGGCTAACAGGATATCCTTCTCGTGCCAGCGCATGGCGCGCGGCCCGGGGCCATCTCCGGCGAAGGTGCCGTCCATCACGGCGAAGACGCCAGGGTGGATGTCCTGCTGGATCATCAGCAGGTCCACCAGCGTGTCGTGGATCACAGAGTGGGTCCAGTGGCGGTTGCGGTGCAGCAGCCCGCCAAAGGCATTTTTCATCGCCCCGGTGATGGTGGTGAACACGTGGGTCTTGACCGTGGGCAGTTGGATGATGTTTATGTCGAGCAGGGCTTTGGGGATGAAAACGCCCTGCGGGTAGACTTTATCCAGCACCAGGAAGGGCCGCTTGGGTTTGTATTCCACCCACTCAAAATCCTGGTTGTAGAGGTACAGGCAGGGCACCTCGTACTGGTCGGTGACCAGGCGGTGCTTGTTGTTGCGCTCGCCATCGGCGGTGTTGACCACCACGGTGTCGTTGTGGATGCCCACCAGGTCGGTGTAACCGGCGTTGGAGAGGGTGCGGATCACGCCTTCGATCTGCCAGGGGGTGGAAGAGCAGGCTGGGTACCAGGTCTGCCAGGAAATATTGATCTTCAGGCCGGTGCGCTTATCTTTGGGCAGCGCCTGCTCAAAATCAGCCAGCTTCATTAGCTTCTCGATATCCTCCAGCACCGTTTCGGGTGAGGTCTTGAGGACAGCAACTTTTCCTTTACCGGGGAAATCGGACATGAGGTTACCTCCTTCTTGTTTTGTCGGCGTAATTGTAACAGCACAAGGAAGACTCTGCAAATGGGCATGTTGTGGGCTTCGCTTGCAGCACGCCCATTGATAAGTCAAAATTTAGAGTTCGCAGCAGGCTTTTCCTGCTGCGAACTCTAAATTTTGAAAGTCCCCTTTTCACCTGCAGAGGCTTGACACTTGAAACCGGCAAGTATATACTGAACCCATGCCAGAGAGTGGGATATTTAAGACAGAGCCGTTTTATAAGAAAGCCTTATTTTGGCAGATTGCGGTGCCAGTCTGCCTTTTTCTGCTCACTTTGCTCATGTTCCGCCAAGAATTTAGCACCATTTGGAGCTTCCTGCGCCAGGGTGAGGAGGCTGCCTCCTGGCAAAAAGCCGGTCCGGCGCTGGCGCATTTGATCTTCAATGTGCTGGCCTTCATCTTCTTTGGCCTGGTCAGTTTACTGTTGGTGTCGCAATTTGTGCTGCCGGTGCGCACCCTGGACGAACGCATTGAAGTGTTCAAGCGCATCCTGCTCTACCTGACCGGCGGGCATGGCCCGGCGATCAAGGTGCGGGAAGCGAAGCTGGTAGCCTCGGATGAGGAACTGAAGAGCTCCAAACCGGGTGTGGCCTTTGTTGACCTGTGCAGTGCCATTGCTCTGGAGCGGCGCTGGCTGCCGGTGCGCGGCGTCGCTGGCGGTGAGCGGTCTTTTAGCGCCCGCCGCTTCCTGCGCCTGCCTCGCCGCATCCTGAACTTCCAGAAGCGCCACCAGAAGGATGCGCGGGTGCGCATAGCCGGGCCAGGAATCGTGTTCACAGAGTGGGGTGAGAAGATCCGCGGCGTGGCAGACCTGCGCCGCCAGTTCCGCCTGACGCCCAACATAAACGCGTATTCGCGGGATGGGTTCGAGATCCGCACTCATGTGTGGGTCTTGTTTGGCCTGGGTGAGCCTTCCGAAGTGATCAAAGTAACCTACACCGGCGATAAGCCCGAAGACCTGCGCTCGCTGACGCTGGTGGACAAAAAAGAGAGCGGGCAAAAACGCCAGTACATCCAATTTGGTGACGAGTTCGATGCTGTGGATAAGGCAGAGATCTCCCAGTACGTAGGCACTTACCGCCCATCTGAAGAACCGGTCTGGCAGGGTGATGCCTCGCCCGAGTGGGTCAAGCCGCCCTATGTTTTTGACCCAGAGCGTGTCTTTGCAGCGATCTATGCTCAGGCGCAGACGCAGGAAGAGAATACCCAGGAGCAGTGGTCTGACCTGCCCGGCAAAGTGGCGATTGCCGCTTTTCGGGATATGCTCTCGGTGAAGGTACTGGATGATCTGGTCAAGCCGAAAGTGGCCTTTGACCAGAAAAACCCCTCGGATACTTTCCCGCTGCTAGATTTTCGCAAGGAGTTTTCTCGCAAGGTGCGCAACCTGGGGGTGCTCTCTTTCCAATTTGTCCGCCGCAAAGATGGCCAACTGCCGGTGAACGGGACTGAGTGGAGCGAGGACGAGTGGGAGATCCTCCCTGCGCAGCCTTTGCGGACATCGAAAGTGCTGCGCGACCGAGGCGTGCGCGTGGTGGCAGCCGGGTTCCCAGAGATCATCCCGACCCAGGTGGGGGTGCGTGAGGGCTGGTCTGAGTATTGGGCTGCCCAGTACCAGCAGCGCGCCCAGTTGACAGATGCGGATCATTCCTTCGAAGCAGTGCGGCTGCGCACCAAGGTGCGCGCCCAAACCCAGCGTGAGCTGCAAACTTCCCTGAAGCTGATCTTGGATACCACGGGCGTGCCGCGCGAGGCGCTGGCTTTGCGCGTTTTGCAGGCCCTGGAGGGGGCGGTCTCGAACCCCTCCACGCGGCGTATGCTGCCGGGTGAGGCGCTGGAATTCCTGTGGGACCTGCGCCGCTACCTGGCGCCCGGAGCGGAGGAGCAATGATCCGACGCCTGATGGGTTGGTTCCGCCGCTTGCCCCGCCTGATTGGGCGTTTCTTCTCTGGCTTTCTGATGGGCGACATGGGTTGGGCAACTGCCCGCCTGTTGATCGCACTGCTGGTTTTGGTCCTGTTCTCCATCTTGAGCGGGGTTCTTTGGGAGCGCGAGGTTATCTCGCCGGTGGTTACGAAGCTGAGAGAGATTTTCCTGAATCTGCTGCCCAGCTTTGTGTTTTATCCTCTGGTGGGCCTGTTTACGCCTGCAGCCCTGCGCTACATCATGGTGCCGCTGCTGGCGCTGGTGCTGGCGCTGATCATCGGGGCGCGCTATGTGCAAGACATTTACCAGATCAACAGCTATCGTCTGGCCGTGCGCTACCTGTTGGCCTCTCTGTTTGGCATCTCTTACCCGATGCTGGTGATCGAGGACGGCAAGCGCAAGATCCGCCGCGACGAGGAGAACCTGCTGGATATCATCGGCGGGCCGGGGTATGTGGTGATCCGCCCCGGATCAGTGGTTCTGTTCGAGCACCTGGATAACCCCTCGGGTGTGCGTGCAGATGGCATGCACTTTATCACCCGTTTTGAAACCATCAAAGAGATCGCCAGCCTGCAAGACCAGCATGCCTATATTGACCGTGTGCGCGCCGTGACCAAAGACGGGGTGACCGTGTCGGCGCGGGATGTACATTACCGCTACCGGCTTTACGCCAGCCGGCGGCTCAGCGGAGAGGCCAGCCGTTCCGTCCAGGTGCCGTATCCCTATTCGGCACAGGCGGTGTTCAACATGGCTTACCGGCGCGCGGTGCGCGCCGAGGGGCTATCCACCTGGCCGGCTGTGGTGAAGCTGTTGTTCGAGGGCGAGATCCAGGGCTTTATCCGCCAGAACCAGGTGGATCAGGTGACGGCGCCGCGCCAGGCCGATGCAGACCCGCGGGGGGATATTCAAAAACTGTACCAGACGCCCAACTTCCGCGAGCGTTTACGCGCGGTAGGGGCTGAGTTGCTGTGGTATGGGATTGGGCACATCGAAATCGAGACGCCCGGTATCACGGAGCAAAGGATCAGTACCTGGCAGGCCGGCTGGCGAGGCGATGCCCAGGTGCTGCGCGCCTACAGCGAGGGTGTCGAACAGGCTTACCAGGAAGTTGGCCGCGCCCAGGCGCAGGCAGAGATTTTGAACAGTATTTTGTATAGCTTGAACGATCTACCCCTGAAAGCCGAAAGCCGCAACCGGGCTTTGCACGATCTGTTCCTATTGCGGATTGGGCAGATTCTGGATGCAATGAGTGAGGATGATGCGCTGGATCATAATGGGTGGGGATAGGATATGGTTGACTGTGAGCGGGTGTTCGGTTGGTTGAATTATCGTGACCGCTCTTGCCTGGGGGGCGATGGAAATGAATTACTCCTTCGGGTGAGGAATGATGGGCTGCCTCCTGAAGACCGCCAGCGGGCGGCGGATTTGGCCGCCCGGGCGGTAAAGGAAGATGATGATGTTCTGGAAAAGGCCGAGACGCTGGTGTGCCTGGCGTATTTCTGGATGGGGCAGAACCTGCCAGAGCGCGCCCAGGCCTGCCTGACAGACGCCCTGGAGATTTACCAGAAGGATCTCGGCCAATATCGTCGCCAGGCGGTTGTTTTCTGGCTGCTGGGGTACACAGAGTGGCGGCTGCGCCTGAACAGCAAGGCGTGCGGAGATTGGCGCACTGCCTGCCTGATCTTTACGAAGCTGGCTGAAGACTGCGACGACGCCCGTCAGCCCGAGCAGGCAGCCTGGTACCGGGAGAAATTGGATGAGTTCCAGCGCGACCTGGCGATGACTCCCGAAGAAGCATTGACCTGGCTGAATCTGTTTGAGCCGGGTTTTTTGGGTGAAGACCTGGTTGAACTGCGCAACCAGATGTTGGAGGCGGTCAACCGCAACGACCAATCTTTGGCGAGCCGCCTGGCGCGCAGCCTGGCCGCTCTGGCCTCCAGCCGGCCCGACCTGGACGAGAGGGCCGAAGCCTACCTGGAGTGCGGCCTGGCATATTATCAGATGCAAGATATGCGGGCGGCTGTCCATTGCATACAAGAGGCTGTCTCGTTATATCGCCCGTTCTCCCACCAACAAGCTGTTGCGCGGTGGATGCTAGGCCTGGCAGAGTGGCAGAACGTGGATCTGCAGCTCGATGCGATGACGCAATGGGCTTTGAGCCTAAACATTTTCCGGCAGTTGGAAGAAGAGGCAAACCTGAGCGGGCAGCGTGAACGGGCAGCCTGGTACCGCCGAACAATTGATATCCTAAGCCGGGCGAAAGTCCGGTGCAAACTCAGTTGATCTCGTTTCGCACATCGAACGGCATCTCTCTATCATGAAACGTCTCTTTCAAAGCCCGAGATGGATCACTGTTTGGTTGGTTTTACTGGCGCTGGTCCTGTACGGTATGCTTGCCCGGGGCCAGGGCGAGATCCGTTCGGTTGCCTTTGGCCAAGACGACATTATCTACAGCGCGGCCGGGCGGCATGGGGGTGTTGTGGCTATCGATGCGCACATTACCGCGGTGCATTATCAATCACCCACCCCAACCCCAACCGAAACCCTGCCCCCTGAAGGGACCGGCACTGAGGAAAACAGAGCCCAGTCCACCGTAACGCCGACGGCAACCCTGACGGAAACCTCAACCGAAACACCAACCGCCTCTGCTACCCAGGGGAGCCCGCAGCCATCTGGCACGGTTACGCCTAAGGTGACCTCCACGCCCATCGCCACGATCACCCCCATCGTCACCTATGATATGACCCATGAGTTGACACAGCGGAAACGCTTCGATACGCCGGGGAATGCCGTGGCGGTGGTGCCGTATGAGCTGGGTGAGCGCAGCCTGATCCTGGTTGCCGATGCCGGCTATGGGCTGCAGGTGTATGATGTGAACGTGGATGAGGAAGATCCACAGATGCTTCTGACTGTGCCGCTGCCCGATGTGCGCGATGTGGCAGTGTGTGAAAATATCATTTACGTGGCAGCCGGCGAACATGGGGTTTTCGTGGTCACCCTGCGCGAAATCCTTCCCGCGGTGGCTCCCATCCAGCCCGAAGCCACGCCCGAACCGACGGCCATCCCACCGCTTTCCTATACAGTGCGGGGACTGCCGCGGCGCGGTGAGGCCAACAACCTGGCGTTCTTTATCACATCGCAGACTTCCTACAGCATTCAATCGGTCAGCGTCGCTCATGGAACCCCGGTTTCTGATGGGGTCGATCCAGAGCCGCCAGATATACAAAATATAATGGAATCGACGCATCCTTTCCTCTTTATTGCAGATGGCTCGGCAGGGATCACGGTGTTTGATCTGCTTGCCAATGCTGGGGGCACCCCCACGCCAATCGCTTTCGATGAACCCGAAGGCGACGTGCGCGCCATCTGGATTTCATACATCGAACAACTGCAACACAGTTACCATATTGCCTATGTGGCTGCAGGTGCGCAAGGCCTGTTAGTTCTCGATATCTCCAAGCCGGAAACCATTGACCTTGTCGCGTCGTATGCGTTGGATGGAGCCGAGGCGCTGGATGTGGCCGCGCTGGAGGGCCATGCCTACGTGGCAGCAGGCAAGGATGGCCTGTATATCCTCGATGTAAAAGATCCCCAGAATATTCAGTTGGTCAACCATTTTACGGCGATCGGCGATCAAATCTATGCCGTGGGGGTGTATAAAAAATACGTGTTCCTGGCGGCCGGGCAGGATGGCGTTTACGTATTGCGGGTGAACGACCCGAAAAACCCAGAACTGACGGGAGATGGGTATGGCTTGGATTGGGGCGAGAATTCGCTGGGCTATGCGTCTGGCGCATTATGGGACAAGGAGGAGAAGGAAGTCCCCAAGCGCACACGAGAGCTGCTGCTGAGGGGCCTGCTCGATCTGGGGCTGGCTGTGGTGGCTGTGTTTGTGTGCCTGATGATCTTCGCCGGCTTCGTGCTGCCAGCCGATTCGCCCATGCAGCGCTTTCGCGTGCTGGGCCGCATGTTCCAATCCTTTTTTGGTGGGCACCCGGTGGCCTGGTTCATTGACGACGGCGAGGTGCACCCGTGGGCGCAGGAGCGCCTGCACGGCCTGGGCGTGGCTGTGCTGGATGCGGGCAGCGCGGCGGTTTTCGTCAACCACGAACAACGCTGGCAGGTGGCTGGACCAGGGATGTGCTTTGTCAACGATGATGACCAGTTGCTGGGTGCAGTGGGACTGCGCCAACAGGCCATGCTGGTTGGGCCGCTTTTGGGAGAGGATCCTTTTCCCTGGCGCGGGCAAGACGAGAACCGGGCGGTTTTTCGGGCGCGCCAGTTCCGCCGCCAGGCGACCAGCGCTCAAACGCGGGATGGCGTGGAGGTGGTTGCCACGCTGCGGGTGGTCTTCTCGCTGGACGGCCGGGCAGTGGAGGGGGGAACACAGTATGGGTACGATGAAGCGCGCATCTCCCGATCGGTAGCCAGCGAAAACCTGCCTGCCACTGAGCGCCGCCGCCCTGGCCGCGTGCCCTGGCTGGTGCAGGAAACTTTATCGGCGATGCTGCACCGCCTTTGGGAAGAAAACCTGCGCTGTTATGCGCTTGCCGAGCTCTTTTCGCCGTTTGGCAGGGGAACGGCTGAGACCGGCCTGGAACGCGTGATGCGCACCCTGTACGCGCACCTGACGCAGCCAGAGACGCGCGAGCTGGATGAGAATGGCGTAGAGACCGGGCGGCAGTTCCTCAGCCGTGAGTTCCGTACGCTGAATGGGCGCGGCATCCATGTGAGTGCGGTTTACCTGGAGGCCATCCACTACGCTGCGCGAGACGAGCAGCAGGCTGCCCGGCGCTGGCAGGAAGAATTGCCTGCGCACACTGCCGAAGAAAAGAAGCGGCTGGATACGCTGGATGAGCAGAGCAACCTTCTGGCGTATGCCCAGGCCTTGACCACCGACCTGGCCAACCGCATCCGCAACCTGCTCAATCCGCCCTCGCTCAAAGAAAGCCTGCGCTATTTGCTCAAAGGCAGCCAGGAGGCTGCGCCGCCCAGTTCCGATGAGGCGGGCCAGGTGGAGCAGCTTCTGGATGAATTGGGGGGGAAGCCGCAATGAGCGACATTCCTCCGCAATCGCGGTTTGATCGGCTGCTGGCCTGGCTGCGCTTGCTGCCTGGAAGGGGACAGCGCGCCTGGCGCTATGGCTCGGCTTATTACCACGGCGGCACGGCCCAGCGCATCATCACCTACATTGTATTCTTGACCTTGCTGGCCATTTTCCTGGCCCTTTTTGCCGGCGGGGTGATCGGCTGGCTGGTGGAAATTCTCGATAATCTTCCGACACCTTCCCCTCCTCCGCTGCCGCCCCCCACGCCTATCCCCGGCCCAACCCCCATCCCCGTGCCGTTATCCTACCGCCTCCCCGCGCCGGTGGTGGAGACCGTCAGCAAGTTCACCGAAACGGATGTGCTGAGGCATTATTTGGCGGTAGCGATCAGCATTTGGGTATCTGTGCGCATTGCTGCGCTGTACTTCGGCGACCTGCATCGCATCCACCGTTTCAGGGCAGCCAGCCGGCTTTTTCGCCACATGCTGTTGGCCTGGCCGTTTGGGCGTCTGGACCTGGCGCAGGGCGAGATGCAAACGCCGCAGCCAAACGCGCAACGCTTGCTGGGCTTATTGCGCGTGGGGGTGCCCGTAGCCATGCATATTGCTGCGGATACCTGCGCAGTGGTGGAGGGCATCTTTGCCGAGCCGTACGTAATCGGCTGGACGCGCGGCCCGCAGGGCAATTTGCTGCGCGGCTTTTCGCGTTTGCGCCGCATTGTGGACCTGCGCGACCATACGGTTACGTTGGATGTAGATGGGCATACCCGCGATGGGTTGGCGCTGACCGGGCGCGGCATTGGCCTGACCTTTAGCGTGTACCGCAACAACCGCCCTGTGGTAGATGGGAGCACCTATCCCTACGACGACCAGGCTATGCTCAACCTGGTCTACCGCACCTGGCGGGGGGGAGATTTTCTGCCGGCCATGACCGCCCACCTGGACTCGGAGCTCAGGCAGTTCATAGCTGCCTGCCCGCTGCATGATTTTGTCAATTATTCTACCCGGGCAGCCCCGGAGATCGTCTCGCGCCACCAGCGCTCGAACCCGCTGCATGAATTTGTGACCCGCTTCAACGCGCAGGCACGGCAGAGTGGTATCGAGGCGCACTGGGATGGGCGCGGAGAATGGATTGTGCCGGCTCAGGTGGATTACGGGAAACAGTTGGAAGCCTGGCGGCAGAACATGCTCGATGTGCTGCCGGGTGATGGCGAGCAGCCTGCAGACTCGGATGTGCGCTTTGCCACTCTACTGCGCCTGATCCGGGAAGTGCCCCTGCAGATCGCCGAAAAAGCAGCCCAAGAGAACCTGGCTGAAGGCGATAAAATGGGCGCGCTGGCGCAGGCATATCGTGTTACACTACAAGAAGCCGCGCGGGTGTACCAGGCGCGCGGCCAGGCCGTCCCTGAAGAACTCACCGATGTGATCGATTATCTGACCCAACTGATCAGCCGATAGGCGAGAGGCAGGTCAAAATGGAAGATTTCGCTCAGTTTCCCGATCAGCCGGTATTGGTGATTGGCGCAGCCGGGGTGGATATTGTGGGCCGTTTGCGGGAGGAACTGCACCCCGCCAGCTCTACCCCTGCGTTTATCCGCACCTCGTTTGGGGGCGTATCCCGCAATGTGGCGGAGAATCTGGCGCGCCTGGGTCAGCCGGTGACCCTGCTAACGGTGGTGGGCGACGACCAAACGGGTGAGCAGTTGTTGAGCAGCGTGGCCGAGGCGGGAGTGGATGTCAGGGCGGTGCTGCGCACCACGCAGCACCCCACCAGCACTTACCTGGCAGTGATCGATACCGGGGGGCAGATGCAGTATGGGCTGGACGATATGCGGGCGATGGGCGCCTTGACCGCGGACTATGTGCGCGAGCACGAAGACCTGTTCTATGACGCCTCTTTGCTTTTTGTGGATGCCAATTTGCCCAAGGAGACCTTGCGAGCGGCCATGGCGCTGGCGCGCAAGGCGCACCTGCCTGTCTGCGCAGACCCAACCTCGCGAGTGCTGGCAGAGCGCCTGCGGCCTTACCTGCCGCGCCTGAGCCTGATCTCGCCAAACAGCACCGAAGCCGCCGTTCTGTGTGGGCATCCCTTCAATTCCTCCAGCCGCCGCGAGGCGCTGGAAGCTGCCAATGCCATTGTGGCTGAGGGGGTGGGAATTGTGATGATCACCATGGCTGAGTTTGGCGTCTGCTATGCCACTGCCGAAGCCAGCGGGCGCATCCCTGCCCTCCGCACCTCGGTCGTTGACCCGACCGGGGCCGGCGATGCGCTGACCGCGACGGTGATCTTTGCGCTGCTCAATGATATCCCCCTGGATGACGCTGTGCGCCTGGGGGTTGCCGCCGCCTCGCTGACGCTGCGGCACAAGGGCGCGGTAGTGCCCGATCTTTCCTTGGAGAAGCTATATGACCAATTATGAGTACTCTCTCGAAGTGGAGCGCGCCCTGGCGGAGGATCGCCCGGTGGTGGCGCTCGAATCCACCGTCATCACGCACGGGCTGCCTTACCCGCAGAACCTTGCGCTGGCGAAAGACATGGAGGCTGAGGTGCGCAGCCAGGGCTGCGTGCCAGCCACGATTGCGGTGCTGGACGGAAAAATCCATATTGGGCTGGATGAGGCGGCAATGGAACGGCTGGCCGCGGCCCAGGGGATGCACAAGATCAGTGCGCGCGATTTTGGCCCCGCCGTGGCGCTGCGGCAGAGCGGTGGCACCACCGTAGCGGGCACGCTCCTGGCGGCCTCGGGCTCGGATGTGGAGGTTTTTGCCACCGGCGGCATTGGCGGTGTGCACCGCCAGGCGCCCTTCGATGTTTCGGCAGACCTGACCATGCTGGGGCGCACGCCCATGGTGGTGGTGTGTGCGGGCGCTAAGGCGATCTTAGATCTGCCCGCTACGCTGGAGATGCTGGAAACGCTGTGCGTGCCGGTGATTGGGTACCAGACCGACGAACTGCCGGCGTTTTACTCGCGCAGCAGCGGGCTGCCGCTGAGCATCCGCTGTGACACCCCGAAACAGGTGGCGGAAATTGCCCAGGCGCACTGGGAGCTGGGGCAGCAGAGTGCGGTGCTGGTTACGGTGCCGCCGCCGGTGGAGGCGGCGCTGCCCACAGACGAAGTGCAGGGGGCGATTGACCGGGCGCTGGAAGAAGCGCATGTCCAGCATATCACCGGGCAGGCAGTCACGCCGTTCTTGCTGCGCCGGGTGAGCGAATTGACCGGCGGGGCCAGCCTGAAAGCCAACCTGGCGCTGCTGCTCAATAATGCCCGCGTGGCGGCGCAAATTGCCTTGAATCTAAAATAAAACATGTGCGGCGGGCTTCGTCCGCCGCACATGTTTTATGTTTTTAGTATAACTATGGCCTGGGGGTCTGCGTGGGCACTTCGGTATCGGTGGGCCAGCGCGTGTAGGTGGGGCGCAGCGTAGCAGTGGCGGTGCGCGTTAGCGTGCTGGTGGGCGTGGGGGTGACCGTGGCTGTGTTGGTGGGGGTGGGGGTCGCCGTGGCGGTGTTCGTCGGCGTGGCGCTGGGCGGCGGGGGAGGGGCTTCTCCCTCCACGGTGAATTTGCCAGCCACCTTCCACTCGTAGCCCACAAAGACCTGCACCTCATACTCGCCGGGCAGCCATGCGTAAGCGGGCGGTTCCCAATCGGTGTAGCCAATGCCGCCCGTGCCGCCGTTCCAGGGCAGGGTTTCAAAGTGCACGATCTCGCTGCCGCGGTACCAGATGGCAGTCCACTGCGCGCCAACGGTCATTTGATCGTAGGTGAACCAGGCGTACAGGTGCCCGACCGGGTTTTGGAATACGATGGCTTGATCGACCGGCAGGAAGTTCTGGTCCAGTTCTTTGGTGAAGACCAGGGGGCTAAAAACGGAGGCCGGGCCGGGGGTGGTGCTGCTCTGGAACTGGGCTTCGATGGCCAGGGGGATGCGCGGCGTGGGCGTGATGGTGGGCGTATCGGAGACCGAGGGGGTGGGCGTGATGGTGGGCGAGAGCGTGATGGTGGGGGTCAGCGAGATGGTGGGCGTCAGTGTGATGGTGGGGGTGTGGGTGAGCGTGGCGGTAGGCGGGTGGAACGAGTAGATGAGCGGTTCTGCCACGGTATTGAGCAGGATGGCGATGATGATGAAAATGACTGCAGCCAGGATCAGCCGCCAGCCTGCTACCTGGCGCTCGCGGCGCATGCGGAAGAACTTGAGCGAGCGCGCTTTGCGCAGAGAGCGGAAGCCTGCCCAAAAGCTGAGGATGATGAGCAGAACGACAAGGAAAAAAGCAGTTTGTACACCGGTATGAATATCGAGGTTCATGACGATACCAAGTATACCAAGAAACCGGTCGTCGCGCTTAGGCGGGTCCGGCAGCGCCCAGGGCCACCGGGTTGCGCAGGGCGCCCAGGCCGTCGATGGCGATTTGCACGACATCGCTAGGGCGCAGCGTGCCCACGCCCGCCGGGGTGCCAGTGAGCAGGAGGTCGCCCGGCTCCAGCGTCATCACGGTGGAGGCGAAGGCGATCAGTTGTTCCACGCCAAAGACCATGTCGCGGGTGGATGCCATCTGCCGCATTTCGTCGTTGACGTGGCAGGTGATCATGGCGTCGGCGGGGTCGAAGTCAGTTTCGATCCAGGGGCCGATCGGGCAAAACGTGTCAAAGCCTTTGCTGCGCGTCCACTGCCCATCGCGGCGCTGCAAATCGCGGGCGGTGACATCATTGGCGATAGTGTAGCCAAAGATATGGGCACGCGCCTGCTCGGCAGGGATCCAGCGGCCGTGCTTGCCGATCACCACTGCCAGCTCGGCCTCGTGCTCCACCTGCTGCGATTGCAGCGGCAGCAGGATGGTCTCGTTTGGCCCAATGACCGAGGAGGGCGGCTTGAGGAACAGCAGGGGGATCTCGGGCACTTCGGCATCATGCTCTTGGGCATGGGCGGCGTAGTTGCGCCCCACGCAGATGATCTTGCCGGGAGCCAGCGGAGCCAACAGCCGCACACTCTCTAAGGGCAGGGAGGCTTCCATACGGCGGTATTCGCCAAAGGGCGTGCCCTCCAGCGGGCCGACCTGGTTTTCGAGCACCCAGCCGTATTGGGCAGGGGCCGACCTGGCCTGGTAACGGATGAAACGCATGAGATGGGTTCTCCGCGCCGATCAGGCGGCAGGTTCCTGGATGCGCATAGACAATTCGGCGATGGCCTGCTCGGCGCCGGCAAAGCGCTCGCCAAAGCGCCAACGCAGCGCCTCTACCAGCACGTACACCATCACGCCGATGATAACCATGCCGCTGCCGGTGGAAGGCCGTTCCAGCGCGGCCAGCACCACATCTGCAGAACGGGCCGATGGCAGGGAGGCCACACCGACGATGGCGGCGGTATGGATGCCGCGGCTTTGCGCTTCATCCAGGGTACGCGCAATGTAGGGTGACTGCCCGCTGACGTCGATCGCCAACAGCAAGTCTTGCGGGGTGGCGGTATGCACGGTGCGGGCCAGATCAACGATCCCAGGGCGGGCGACATAGACCGGGAAGCCGCCTTGCTCGAGGAAGAAGACCAGGTTATAGGCCGCCGGCTGACCGGGGGCTTCGGTGAGGATGATGATGCGCCGCGCATTGCCAATCTCGTTGACCAGGGTGTCGATGGCATCGGTATCCAGCGAGATGCGCGTCTGCTCCAGCTCGCGGATCAGACGCTGCATGGCAGCGCTGACCACACCCGGCACCGAGCTGGGCACCTCGGCCTGCTGGGGGCGGATGAGCAGGTCACGGCGCACCTTGTCGCGGATCTCGCGCAGCAGCTCGGGGTAACCTTTGTAGCCAATGGTTTGGGAGAAACGCACCACCGTGGCGGCGTCCAGGTTCAGGGCGTGGGCCAGCTCACTGGCGGTCATAAAGGATGCTTCGATGTAGGAATCGAGCAAGTAATCGGCGAGTTTGGCAAAGCTCTTCGACATGTTGGGCCGCTCGTGGCGGATGCGTTCTTCGTAGGTCATGGGCGCCTCCTGGCTTGCCAAAAGTTTATCATACTTTTTGGCCCAGATGCAATCGAATTTGTTAGGAGCGGGGGGGATTTACAATAAATGTGAGGCAGAAAACCTGTTTTCGGCAAGCCTCTAGCCCCTAATTTGGGGTATAATGTCGCTTGCGGGCGCTTAGCTCAGTTGGTTAGAGCGCCTCTCTTACACAGAGGAGGTCGGGGGTTCGAGCCCCTCAGCGCCCATATAAAAAACCCCCGGAAGCGGGGGTTTTTTATACATTTACCCATATTGTTGCCTAACTGGAAGCCTTATGCTTCCAGTTAGGCAACTTTATTATGCGATACCTGGCACTCCCGCCAGCGCGGAGCGGGCTGCGTAAGCCACACCGACCATGCTTCGCCCGGTATGCGCGCCTAACACCAGGGACATGGGGCCCATGGGCAGCCAATGGCATTTGAAGCGCTGCTCGATCATCTCACGCAGCATGGCGCCTCCCTCGGGGTTGAAGGCGTGCAGAACCTGCACATGCAGTTCTGTGCCTTCCGGGTGAACCTGCAGCATCTTATCCACCAGCCCCTTGACCGCGCCAGTGAACGTGCGCGCCTGCCCCTTTTGCACGTAAGTGCCATTCACTTTTTCCACACCGATCATGGGCTTGATGTTCAGCAGGGAGGCGATCAAGCCTTTCATGTGGCTGATGCGCCCGCCATGGATGAGATATTTCAGCTCTTCGAGGGTGTAAATGCTCTCGCTGGCGTCGCTGATCTTTTGCAGCATGGGCAGGATCTTGTCCGGCGCCCAGCCGGCTTTCAATGCATGCGCGGCTGCTTTGACCTGCCAGCCGGCCGCGGCGGAAAGGGTCTTGGTGTTCACATGGGTGACCCTGGCCTCTGGCACCATCTGTGCGCCAGCTACGGCGGAATTGAAAGTGCCGCTCAAGCCTGCGGTGATATGAATGGACAATATTTCCGGGTCCTTTTCGGCGAGTGTGCGGTAAATCGCGGCGAAATCTCCGGCAGAGGGCTGCGAGGTGGTGGGCAGTTTGCCGGAGGCCTCGAGGAGCGGATAAAAGGCCTCGGTGGTGATGTCGAGTCCTTCGCGATAGGATTTCCCGTCCAGCGTGACCACAAGGGGCACCACGTGGATCTTCAGTTCGGCACGTTCTTCGGCAGAGAGATAAATATCTGTGCCACTATCGGTAACGATTTGCATGATCAACCTCGCTTTTTGTGAAAAATTATTCTTCTAAATGTACCGAATCGACGATGCCGACGATGACCGAGATCACGCAGGCATCTGGGTTTTGCAGAACCTGGCGGGCGCCGCTGCCTTCGCGGTTGACCAGCACGGTATCGCCGATGCCGGCGTGGGTGTTATCCAAGGCGATGAAATCTTCGCCGGGGGTTTCGCCGGGCAGGCACAACGGCTGAACGACCAGCAGCCGCCGGTTCTTATAATCCTTATGGCTGAGGGTGGTGACGACGGTGCCGGTCACTTTGCCGATGATCATAACATTCTCTTACGTGAACTGATTCCAGCCGGGATGCAGCGCCAGATCGATATCGCCGTCGGCGATGACTTGCAGCTCGTTGACGATGCCCACCAGGGCCAGGTCGATGGGCACGAATTTCACCTCGGGCAGTGCCAGGGTGGCCTCGCGCGAGCGCACCATCAGGCACAGGTCGCCGAGGCCCGCATCGACCACATCCGCGGCCACTTGCAGCGGGCCGACCGGCTCTAGCTTGCGGTTCAACGGTTGCACCAGGAGCAGTTTCAGCCCCTGGGTGCCGGGATATTTGAGCGTGCAGACGGCGGTGCCGCAAACCCTGCCCAGTAACATCTTGGTTACTTCACTCCGGTGCGCTCAAGCACACGTTGGATAATCACATCCAGCAAGGCCGGGTCCACCTGGTTGCCCATGCGCGCCTGCACCGCGCTGCGAATGCGCTGGTGCAGATCGCCTTCGGCGGGCGGTGAGGCCGCCGCGGCCGGGGTGACGGCAGGGGGGCGTGGGGGCGTCTGCTGCAGGATGTAGGGCCGCACGGGCGCGGCCGGAGGGCTGCACGGCTTTTCGTGGATCAGCTTCAGGTCCAGGCGGATGGCTTTTTCGTAAGCCAGGTCGGTCAGCACCACGTTATCGTTGATCTCTAAGGACAGGGTGCCTTGCTTCACCATATCCTCGATGTCTCTTTCGGTGTAAAAAACCTTGGGCATCATTCACTCCCTGGGCGTTGCCACCCAACTCAAGCGCCCTCGCGTCCGGTCAAGCTTTCCAGCGCCCGGGTGGCGGCATCGCGGGCGGTCATGATCTCGGCTTCCGACCCGCTCAGCCACATGCGACCAAAGCGGCCCACGGACGAGACGTGGATGATCTTGATGCTGGCCTTCTTTTCGGCCTCGTTGCAGGCATAGTTAATGTAGGCCGCCGGAGCGCACTCCAGCACCAGCAGGGTTTCGCCGGGCACCAGCATGCTGCCGCGGCGGAAGCGGTTGAGCAGCTGCGACTGGTAGGGGTCGATGCGCGTGATCACCTGGGTGGAAACCACCTGCGGGCGGATGCGGTCCTCGACTGTCAGGCCGAGGCGCGAGAGGACGACATTGCCGGCTTCTAGCACCGCCGCCTGGCTGTGCGAGTGCACCTCGAACATGCCAAACTCGCGCTCGACGATCTGCGCGCCGGGGCGGGCTTCGGTAGCCTTCACGGCGATGTCTACCATGCGGAAGACCTCGTTGCCGGGGGCCATTTCCACATACAGCGCGGCCATGCCCTCGGTGGGCAGGTCACCCTGGGTGACCGTGCCGACAAAGGCGGCATATTGCGGCTGCATGCGATCTAAATAGCAGTAGCATCGTAACGAAAAAGTATCACTCATGGTCAACTCCACGCGTACAAAATCACTGAGGTGGATGGGGGGCTGAACGGTGGTGCGCCCGCAGAATCCACTGAACCCGCTGCGCGACCTTTGGCCTGGGGGGTGTAGCGGGCCAGGAGGAGCGGGCAGTTGTTAGAGAGCCAATGCCAGCTACTTGGCGCTGGTGGTTCTGCCGCTGATGGCGCCCTTCGACTGGTGCGGCAGGATCATCTCCACGTCCGCGTGCGGGCGCGGGATGACGTGCACCGAAACCACCTCGCCAACGCGCTTGGCCGCGGCTGCGCCAGCGTCCGTGGCGGCCTTGACCGCGCCGACATCGCCGCGTACCATCACGGTCACATAGCCGCCGCCGGTGTATTCCGAGCCGAGCAGCACCACGTTGGCAGCCTTGACCATGGCGTCAGCCGCCTCGATGGCGCCGACCAGGCCGCGGGTTTCGACCATACCTAGAGCAATGAGAGAAGTATCCAGTGTCATTTTCTTCCTTCCTTTTCTTTACAGTGTTTACGAATAGGTTTGCTTGCTTCCCAGAATTTCATTCACAACCTGGCGCACCATGCGCTCGATCTCTTCGGGTGCGGGTCCAGCCAGGGACGGACCAGGATGGATGGCTTCCAGCGGCGGGCTGGACATTTCGTAGGCCAGGCGTTTGATGTTGATCAGGTGATAGGCGGTGACATTATCGCCGGTGATGGAGCCGCCCACGCCGCCCGAGCCCAGGGTCAGCGAGGGCATCAGGCCGGTGGTCAGGCCGATGGCGCCCAGGGTACCCATGGTGTTGACCAGGATGCGGAAGACGGGCTTTTCCAGGCCAAAGGCCATGATGACCTTCTCATCAGTGGCGTAGATGATCTGGGTGTGGCCGCGCCCGCCGGTATCGATCAGCGCCAGGCAGGTCTCGCAGCCCTTCTCCCAGCCTTCGGCCTCGTACCAGCCCAAAACAGTGGTCAGCTTCTCGTGCGAGAGGGGTTCCTGTTTGCCCACTTTGGAGAGGGGCGTTACCAGGATGCGGGTGCCCTCTGGCACCTTGAAATTGGCATAGGCGGCGATATACGGCGCAGATTTGGCCACCAGGGCGGTGTTCATGCTGCCATCGGGGTGGAAGACCAGTCGGCGCAGGGCATCGGTTTCCTGCTCGTTGGTGAAGTAGGCGCCTTCCTGGCGCATCAGGTCTGCAAGGCGGCTGGCGATGGGCTGGTCGGCAATCACCGCCTGTTCGGTGGCGCAGATGGTGGAGTAATCAAAGGATTTGGAGGCCACGATGTAGCGGGCGGCTTTTTCAATATCCGCACTGCGGTCCACGTAGACGGGCACATTGCCTGGGCCAACCCCGTAGGCGGGCTTGCCGGTGGAGTGGGCGGCGCGTACCATGGGCGAGCCGCCGGTGGCCAGGATGACCGCCGTCAGCCGGTGCGACATCAATTCCTGCGTGCCGGGCAAGGCAATCTGCTGCATACAGCCGATCAGGCCGCGCGGCGCCCCGGCGTTTTCGGCTGCCAGGGCCATGGTCTGGACTGCCTCGGAGGTGCAGCGCGCCGCCGAGGGATGGGGAGCGAGGATGATGGCGTTGCGCGATTTGACAGCAATGAGGCACTTGAAGAAGGCGGTGGAAGTGGGGTTGGTGGAGGGCACCAGGGCGGCCACCACGCCCATGGGCATGGCGATCTCGTACAGGCGGCGCTCGGGGTCGTGGCGGAGCACGCCCACGGTGCGCAGGTCGCGGATGCTCTCCCATACCCGGCGCGAGCCGAACTCGTTCTTGAGCTTCTTGTGGGCGGCTACGCCAAAGCCGGTTTCTTCCTGCGCCATGCGCCCCAGGCGCTCGGCAGCCTGGTAGCCAGCGTCGGCCATGGCGGCGCAGACCCGGTCTACCTCTTCCTGCGAGGCGCGGCGCCAGGTTTTCCAGGCCTCGTGCGCCTTTTGCACCAGGTCACGCGCTTCTTGTACGGAAGAGAGATCCTTATCCATGATGGTTTATCTGGCGTTCTTGAACACAGTCTCGCCGTCCACTTGCAGCGAGTCGATGATAGACATGATCACGGCGTCTACGGGGGTATCTTTGGTGGTGGCGGTCTGACGGGCGGAGGAACCGGCGCAGGTCAGCACCAGATCGCCCACGCCGGCATCGACGGTGTCGATGGCCACGTAGGGCTTGCCGAAGGCCTCGCCGCGCTCGTCCGTCTGGCGGACGATGAGCAGTTTCTGCCCGGTCAGCTTGGGGTCTTTGATGGTCGAAACGGTGGTTCCAATCACTCTGGCGATTAGCATAGGTACGTTTCCTTTTTGTAACGACTTCAGTCGTTACTACTATCAATAGCCTTTGCCGCTGGCAGGCACGGCATCCGTGGAGGGGCTGGGGCCTTGCAGGATCTTGACCCCGGCGCTGGCACCAATGCGGGTGGCCCCGGCTTTGACCATGCTCTCGGCGTCTTCGTAGGTGCGCACGCCGCCGGAGGCCTTCACGCCGATATCGGGCCCCACGGCCCGGCGCATCAGGGTCACATCTTCCACGGTGGCGCCGCCGCCGGCAAAGCCGGTGGAAGTCTTGACGAAATCGGCCCCGGCCTCTTTGGAAAGCAGGCAGGCAATGGTTTTCTCCTCGTCGTTCAAGAGCACGGTTTCGAGGATCACTTTGACGATGGCGCCGCGGGAGTGAGAGATATTTACCACGCCGCGGATATCCTGGGCGACAAATTCCAGCTCACGCGCCTTCAGCGCACCGATATTGATCACCATGTCGATCTCGGTGGCGCCCTGTTCGATGGCGTTGCCGGCCTCGAAGGCTTTGACCTCGCTGGCGGTGGCCCCCAGGGGGAAGCCGATCACGGTGCAGACCTTGACATCCGAACCGTCTAGAAGTTGGGCGCACAGCTTGACCCAGGCGGGGTTGACGCACACGGAGGCGAACTGGTACTTGCGCGCCTCAAAGCAAAGCTGGGCGATCTGCTCGGGGGTGGCATCGGCCTTGAGCAGGGTATGGTCGATCATCTTCGCCAGGTTGGCATCTTGCGGGATCACACCGATGGAGGAGGAGAGCCGCTCGGCTCCGGCATCCACCACTTTCCCGGCCTGGTCGAAGCAGGTGTGCACGCACAGGTTATCTGCGCATTCGTACTTGCACTGCGAGCCGCCGGGTTCCGCTGCCCGCTGCTGCTGCTCTGCCATGGCGATGAGCACTTCGCGGGTGATGATCTCAACAAGTTGTTCAACGGTTTTGATGTCCGGGTTCATTGCGTCTTCTCTTTTTGATCAATCTCGATCTATGAGATGGACCCATTTGGTATACAGTTTTTCGATCATGATGATCTTGTTCACGCGGCGCTCGTGGCGTCCGCCGCCAAAGGGAGTGGCCAGCCACACGGTGACGATCTGCTTGGCGAGGCTGGCGCCGATCAGTCCGGCGCCCAGGGTGAGCACATTGGTGTCGTTGTGTTCGCGGCTGTTGACGGCAGAGGCATAATCGTAAGCCAGCCCAGCGCGCACGCCAGGGACTTTGTTGGCCACAATGCAGGAGCCGATGCCGGCCCCGTCGATGACGATGCCGCGCCAGGCCTTGCCCGCGCTGACCGCCCGCGCTACTTCATGCGCCAGGTCGGGATAATCCACGGGGTCTTTGCTGTGGGTGCCCACGTCCATCACCTCGTAGCCCAGTGCCGCCACATCCTTTTTGAGCATCTCTTTCAGTTCGTAGCCGCCGTGGTCTGCACCCATGGCGACGATCTTGGGTGCGGCCGCGGCAAGAGCAGGCGCGGCGGGTTGGGCAGCCGGGGCCTGTGCGGGCGGCGGGGGCGCGGCCGGAGGCGGGCTGGCAGGTTTGGCCAGCCCCATCATCTGGGCGACCACGCGCTGCACAATGGGACGGATCTCTTCGTCGGGTGGAGTGCTCATTTTGGCTGGGTTCTCTGTGACTTATTATCGGTCACTCCCCCCCCTTTGTCAAGTTACCGAATTGGTTGAAAAAGAGGAAATTTGCTATATAATGTTTATATGGAAAGAATCGGACAGTGCTAGCGGTTGCCTCCATTGCTTTTGGCTGGGGTGTAAAAGCGTGATCAGAAGGTTGCCGACACTGTCTAAAAGTTTTGGGTGCTATTGAGAGCACGCGAAACTTCTATGGGTTTGGAGGTCAGTATGTTTTATAAAAAGTCCCCTCTGTTCCTTGTGACTGCTCTAACCCTGCTCCTCACTTTAGGGTACACCATTTCTTCCTCATCCGCAGCGCCCCTGGCTGCCCCCTCGTATATAAGCAACGAGATTGTTGTCTCGGAGCGTGACAGCAATGAATACAGCCCAGACATTGCCTACAATTCAAAACACAACGAATACCTGGTGGTTTGGGAGAATATCTGGCCAAGTGGACATCACGATGTGTATGCCCAGCGCATCTCCGGCGAGGGGCAGCAGTTGAGTTGGTTTGCTGTTTCGGTCAATACAAATAAACAGATGAACCCATCTGTAGCTTACGACCCGGTTCACGACCGTTACCTGGTGGTGTTTGCGTACGATGTATGGGGGGATGATACGGATTGGGATGTGTATGGCCGTTTTATCCCCTGGAATGGGCCATCGGCTGCTCTGGATGACTTTTCGATCTGCAATTGGACCAGCAACCAGATGCGCCCGGTGGTGGCTTATGGGCGCGGCCAGGAAGAGTTTCTGGTAACATGGACGAATGCGCCCAGCGGACAGCCCACTTATATCAGCGCCCGCCGAGTTTTTGCCGATGGCAGCGGTTTCCCGAGCAATCCATTCCTGGTTTCCAGCGGCCCGGAGAACCGGGACTTTCAGGATGTGACCTACAACCTGGCCCGTAACGAATACCTGGTAACCTGGGATGTGCTCAAAGCCGGTTCCGGTATCGATATCTATGGTGTTCGTTTGTCAGCCACTGGCAGTCTTCTGACGGGCGGTAATCCTGCCGTTATGGGAGAGTTTCCCATCGCCGGTTGGCCAGCCGCAGAGGAGAGGCCAGCAGTGGCTGCCTGCTTCGATGCCGATCAGTACATGGTGGTCTGGCAGTCCGACCAGGATACAGGTGGAACAGATTTTGCCATCTACGGTCGTTACATCAGCGGGGATGCCGTTCCGGGAAATGTTTATGAGATCGTAGATACGACCTCTCCTCAACTGGAGGTAGATGTGGCTTGCTATGCTGGTGGGCAAAGGTATCTTATGGCCTGGCAAGATCAATATGTGAGTGGGGAATTTGGTATTTGGGGGCGCCTGGCCTACCCGAATGAATCTTTTGACCCTGATTTCGAAATTGTTGGCCCGCGATCGGTCGCTGATCGCCAATATCCGGCTTTGGCTGGCGGGCGCTCTAGCTTCATGGCGGTTTGGGAGCACGATCGAGACGGTGGGAGCAATATCGATATCCACGGGCGAATTCTGGGGTACAACGTGTACTTATCCATGGTGAACAAGTAAGGTTCCCGACACCCCGCCCCATATCCCAAAAAGAGTGTCAGGCAGTGCATAGCACCGCCTGACACTCTTTTTGGGATTAAACAGGGGAGAGGCCTAGCGACGTCCGCCGCCGCCACCGGGACGACGGTCGCGGTCGCCGCCGGGACGGCGGTCGCGGTCACCACCGGAGCGGCGATCACGGTCGCCGCCGCCGCGCGAGCCGCCCGCAGGGCGGTCGTGGGCGATGGCTTCTTCGAGCGTCCAGCCTTCCAGCACGGCCTGGCGCGAGAGGCGGATCTTGCCGGAGGGGTCGACGTTGGTGATCATCACGGTGATCTCATCGCCCAGGTCAACCACATCCTGCACGCTGTTGACGCGCTGGGTGTCGAGCTGGGAGATGTGCACCATGCCATCGGTGCCGGGCATGATCTCGACGAAAGCGCCGAAATCGACGACGCGTACCACCTTACCGGTGTAGATGCGTCCCAGCTCGGGGCTTTCGGTGAGGCCTTCGATCATTTCGCGCGCTCTTTCGGCGGCGAGGCCGTCGGAGGCGGCGATGAACACAGAGCCATCTTCTTCAATGTCGATCTTGACGCCGGTCTGTTCCTGGATGCTGCGGATGACCTTACCGCCGGGGCCGATCACCGCACCGATTTTGTCGGTGGGGATGTGGACGACGGTGATGCGCGGTGCGTACGGGCGCAGATCGGGGCGCGGCTCGGGGATGATCTCCAGGATCTTGCCCAGGATGAAGAGGCGGGCGGTCAAGGCTTGCTGCAGTGCCTCAGCCATGATCTCGGGGGTGATCCCCTTGATCTTGATATCCATTTGCAGGGCGGTGATGCCATCTTTGGTACCAGCCACCTTGAAATCCATATCGCCCAGGTGATCTTCCAACCCCTGGATGTCGGTGAGGACGGCGTAGCGGTCGCCTTCTTTGATCAGGCCCATGGCAGCGCCAGCCACCGGGGCTTTGATCGGCACGCCGGTATCCATCAGCGCCAGCGTAGAACCGCACACCGAGGCCATGGAAGTGGAGCCATTGGAGGACAGCACTTCGGAGACCAGGCGCAGGGTGTAGGGGAAATCTAACTCAGAGGGCAGCACGGGCAGCAAAGCGCGCTCGGCCAATGCGCCGTGACCGACCTCGCGGCGCGAGGAGCCGCGCAGGGGGCGGGCTTCGCCGGTGGAGAAGGGCGGGAAGTTGTAGTGGTGCATGTAGCGCTTGGAGTCGGTGGTGGTCAGGCTGTCCATTTCCTGGGCGTCGCGCGGGGTGCCGAGCGTCGCCAGGGTAAGCACCTGAGTCTCACCGCGGGTGAAGAGGCCCGAGCCGTGGGCGCGCGGGCTGGTGCCCACCTCGCCCCAGATGGGGCGGATCTCGTTCAGGGCGCGGCCGTCGGGACGCTTGCCCTGCTCGAGGATGCGCTGGCGCACAACCTTCTTGAGCGTTTCTTCAAAGGCATGGCGAGCTTCGTTGGCCAGGCTTTCTTCCTGGAGCACATACCCTGCCACGATCTCAGCTTCAAGGGTGGCAATGGCCTGCTTGGTTTCGGCCTTGTCCATGCCCTGGTCGTAGATCTGGTGCAGGCGCGGAGCAGCTTTCTCATACACTGGCTGGAAGATGGCCTCTGCCAGGCTGAAGGGCTGGTAGGTGGATTTGGGCTTGCCGATCTCCTGGCGCATTTGCTCCTGGGCATCGATGAGGGGCTGGATGGACTGGTGCCCAAAGTTCAGGGCAGCCACCATCACATCCTCTTTGACCTCGTGGGCGCCGCATTCCACCATCAAGATGGCGTCGCGGGTGCCCGCCAGGCGCAGATCCAGGTCAGAGGTTTCCAACTCGGGCAGGGTGGGGTTGATCACCAGCTCGCCGTTGATGCGCCCTACGCGAACTGCGCCAACGGGGCCATCCCAGGGTACGTTGGAGATCATCAGCGCGGCCGAGGCGGCGTTGATGCCCAGGATGTCGATGGGGTTTTCGCCGTCCACCGAGAACGAGTACATGATCACCTGCACGTCGTTGCGCAGGTCTTTGGGGAAGAGCGGGCGCAGAGGGCGGTCGGTGAGGCGGGTAATGAGGATGGCTTCTTCGGTGGGGCGGCCTTCGCGGCGGAAGAAAGAGCCGGGGATGCGTCCACCGGCGTACATGCGTTCTTCGTAATCTACGGTGAGGGGGAAGAAGTCGATGCCGGGGCGGGTTTCCGTGCTCATGGTGGCGGCTGCGAACATCATCGTGTCGCCCAGGCGCACGGTGACCGCACCGCCGGCTTGCCCGGCTAACTTGCCGGTTTCAAATACAATGCTTTTGCCGCCCACTTGGGCGGTATAGGTTTTACTTACGGGGTTCATTCAGTTTCTCCTGATATTGTTATTCCCACTCGGTCAGGGACTGAGGGTTAACGACAACGCCGCGGGGGTAGATTTTGTTGTCGTCAGCTTTCAATTCCCAACCTGTGGGCTGACTTTGTGATCTAATCTCAGCGGGCGGAACCAATCAGATTGGCTGCCGCCCGCTGGATTGATGACAAGGGTTGATTATTTACGGCGGATGTTCAGCCGTTCGGTCAGGGACATGTAGCGCTGGAAGTCCTGGCGGCGTACGTAAGCCAGCAGGCGCCGGCGCTGCCCGACCATTTTGAGCAGGCCGCGGCGAGAAGACTCGTCGTGTTTGTTGATGCGCAGGTGATTGGTCAGTTGGATAATGCGGGTGGTCAGCAGCGCAATTTGCACATCCGGTGAACCGGTGTCGCCTTCGTGGCGGGCGTACTCTTGGATCAATTTGGTTTTGGTTTCGTTGTCAGTCATGACATCTGCTCCTTTAATTAAAATTTGCCTTCTAGCAGGTCTCCTACCCAGCAGCCGGAACCGCCTGGCGGTCTAGTCAGCGCATGGATTATACCAGAGAGAAGAGCATCGGGCAAGGCGGCAATTTTGGAACACTAAAGTAGAAAGAGGGGCTCGTTTTCGAACCCAACTGGCGATATAATAGTAATGTTTTAAGGAGAGCACATATAATGGAAACGAAAAATAACTCTGCGCCTATTACTGCTGCATTGATCTATGCCGCGGGGGTACTGTTGGGAGTGGTATTTTTGGCGTTGACAATTTGGGGAGACCTGGAAGCCACGTTGTTTGAATCCTGGCTAAGGACCGATAAGCCCCTCTCGACGCTGTCTTGCCCGGTCATGATCACCCGCGATGAAGTGGGGATTGTTTCCGTCCGTGTGGATAATACGCTGGAGCGTGATATCACGGTGTTGGTGCGCACACATATCAGCGATGGGTTTATCACGCTGATCCATGCGATTGATGCCCGCCCGACGATCCCGGCGGGTGAGGTAGAGACGCTGAGTTGGGAAATCGAGGCTGACGACGCGGTCTGGGGGCTGTTCGTGCTGAACCGGGTATATGTTGCCGCGTCTTATCCGGTACCCTCGCGCGGGGCAATGTGCGGGGTTCTGGTAGCGCCAGTTACTGGCCTGACGGGTAATCAGTTGGTGGTCATCATCCTGACGCTCAGCTTTCTGGCTATGGCTGTGGGGTTGTTCTTGTGGGTGCGCTCGCACCACCCGCTGGTCGGCCGCTCTCGCGAATTGACTTACGCTATGGGCTTTTTGGCGGTTGCCCTGGTGATTGGCATTTTGTTCAGCCTGCCGGGACAGTGGATCCTGGCGCTGCTGTTTGGCGTGATCGCCATTTTCTTGGTGGTGATCCTGCTGGGCAGTTACTTCATCGGGGCGTAGTACCCTGTTTTTTACCCTGCCCCGCCGGTGGGCGGCGGCGACAAGAATGGTCACCTTACCGCCTACCTTACGCCCCCGAACCCTCAAGGGGCGGGGGCTACTCTATAACCCGCCGACCTTTTTGAGCTCGCTTTTCAGGTTTTCCAGCACACCGGGAGGAAAGTTGTCCAGCGCCTGGCGCGTCAGCCAGGCGGTCTCAGCGTTCTCAGAGGCGTTCAGTGCCTGCTTGAGCAAATAAGCGGTTTCCTGCGGCGAGCGGCGGGCCAGTGCGGCCAGCACATTCAGCAGGTCGGGGCGCAGCAGGGCGGGGGCAGTGCGCAAAAAAGGGGCGATCAAGCGGTAGACGGAGGGGAGGTCCTCGAAGGCTGGCTCGGCCAGCATAGCCAGGAGCACATGCATACCGAGCTGCTGCTCAGGCGTTTTGGAAGATTGCAGCCAGCTGTCCGCCAGCACAAGCGCCTGGGCTGGGGCCTGGCGGCGCAGGGTTTGCAGCCCCTGGTCGAGGATGGTGTTCAAAAAAGTCTCTTCGCCGCCCGCCCTGGCCCAGGTTGAAAGGCGCTGGATCACCTGCTCGGCGTTCTCGGTAGGCAGGCTGCCCAGCAGCGCAGAGGCCAGGAGGCGCGCCTCCAGACCGTTCTCTGCCCAAAGCGCATCACACAAGGTCAGAGCGGCGGTGGGATCCTGGCTGGCGGCGGCTTTTACATCCTGCGCAACCTGGCGCAGCACGGGCGGGGGCACATTGTGCGAGGGCAGCAGTGAGGGCGGCCTGCCGGTCTGGCCTGGGCGGTAGGTATGGTCTCCGTAACGCTCCAATATCTGGCGCAGGCCGCGCACAAAAGCGCCCGGCTGGTTGAAGCTTTCGACCAACCGGGCAGATTCAATGCGCAGACGTTCAGGCTGAATGGCAGGCATGGATCGATGCGATGGGCGGCTAGTACGCCCGGGCGAAGATCACTTTCTCTGTGCTGGGCTTGCCGCATACGATGCAGGGACCTTCGCCGCCGGGCTGTTCCAGGGGCATGCAGCGGGTGGTGGCTTTGGTCTCATCTTTGACCTTGGTCTCGCATTCCGGGCTGCCGCACCACCAGGAGAATGCCCAGCCCGCTTGCACCACCTCTTGCAGGGCGGCGTAATCGGCGGGGTTGTGGGTGTTCTCCATGCGGAAGTTGCGGGCGCGCTCGTGCAGGGAGGCCTGGATGGTTTGCAGCATCTCAGCTACCTGGGCTTCCAATTGGGTTTGCGGGACGAAAGACTTGCCCTCGCGGCCAGGGATGTCGCGCCGGGCAAAGGCCACGGTGCCCTTCTCCACATCCTTGGGGCCAACCTCGATGCGCAGCGGCACGCCGCGCAGCTCCCAATCATTGAACTTAAACCCTGGGGTGACCTCTTCGCGCTCGTCCACCTTAATGCGGAAATTGATCAACTGGGCCTTGACCCGTTCCACAGCTTCCATCACCGATGCTTTCTCGGCTTCGGTTTTGTAAATGGGTACGATGACTGCCTGGATGGGCGCCAGGCGGGGCGGCAGCACCAGGCCCTGGTCGTCGCCGTGGGTCATGATGATGGCGCCGATGAAGCGGGTGGACATGCCCCAGGAGGTGGTCCAGGCGTATTGGAGCTCGTTGTTTTGATCCAGGTACTGGATATTGAAGGCCTTGGCGAAATTTTGCCCGAGGTTGTGCGATGTGCCGGATTGCAGGGCGCGCGTGTCGCCCATCATGGCTTCGATGGTGTACGAGCTTGCGGCCCCGGCGAATTTCTCGGCGCTGCTCTTACGGCCCGCTACCACCGGCACGGAAGCGTCGTTGATGGCAAAATCGGCGTAGATATTGAGCATGCGCAGGGTTTCTTCCTGGGCTTCCTCGGCGGTGGCGTGGGCGGTGTGGCCCTCTTGCCAGTAGAATTCCAGCGTGCGCAGGAAGAGCTTGGTGCGCATTTCCCAGCGCACCACGTTGCCCCACTGGTTGATCAGCACGGGCAGGTCGCGGTACGATTTGATCCACTTGGAGTACATGTAACCGATGATCGTCTCGGAGGTGGGGCGCACGATCAGCGGCTCTTCCAATACTTCGCCGCCGCCAATGGTCACCACGGCTAATTCTGGCGAGAAGCCTTCCACGTGCTCCTTTTCCTTTTCCAGGAAGGATTGTGGGATCAGCAGGGGGAAAGCCGCGTTGACGTGACCGGTGGCCTTGAAGCGGTGGTCCAGCGCCTGTTGGATGTTCTCCCACAGGGCCCAGCCATACGGCTTGACCACCATGCAGCCGCGTACGGGGGCGTAATCGGCCAGGTCGGCGCGCAAAACCAGTTGGTTATACCATTCGGCAAAATTTTCTTTTCGGGTCGGTAGTTTTTCTTCGCTCATGTTTTATCCAATCTCGAGGTTAACTGGCTAATTATACCCACTTTTCCCTACTTATTGAGACGCAAGAGTGCGACGGCTGTGGCAACATCTGGTGAACATTGCAGCCAGGAGCGCTGGGTTTGGGGGATGTAGCTGCCCATCTGCGCATAGAACTGCTCGATAATGGCCTGCCAGCCCGGGCCGATGGCAATCAGCGGGCGAGGGTGGATGGCATCGATGAGCAGGTGGTTCCACATGGTGGTGATCTCGGTGAGGGTGCCGATACCGCCGGGGAGAGCCAGGGCGGCATCACACTCGTCGATGAGGGCCAGCAGGCGCTCGCGCAGGGTGGGGAAGCGCATTTCCTCGATCACCCAGGCGTTGGCGCGTACCCCTCGCCAGGCCTCGATCTCCGCGCAGGTGACGCCGATGACGTGGCCCCCGGCCTCGGCCGCGCCGCGCGAGACGGCTTCCATGGTGCCGATATAGCCGCCGGTGAGCACGGTGTAACCAGCCTCGGCGAGCAGGCGGCCCAACAACAGGGAGTCCTGGTACAACGGGTCGCCGGGCTTGGCATTGGCGCTGCCGAAAACAGTGATGCGTTTTGGATCCATTTTATTCTGTGTCCCAGGTGCGGGTGTAGTTGCGCTGGAGCTTGCCCAGAACGGCCTTTTCCAGATCAATATCGGCGATGCTGGCGATCTGCATCAGGTAGAGCATCACGTCAGCCAGCTCTTCGGCCAGCCCAGCGGGGTTCTCTAGCTCATCTTTCCATTGGAAATGTTCGAGCACTTCGTTGGCCTCCAGGCTGAGCGAGATGGCCAGGTTGCGCAGGGTTTGCGGGCGCTTACTGTTGGGCTCGTACCAGCCCTGTGAGCGCACGAAGGCGTGCATGGCTTGGGTCAATTCGGTGAGTTCCATAAGCGTGGCTAGAAGTGCATATCCGTGACCGCATCGTCGATGAGCATTTTCTCGATCAATCGCTCATGGCCCTGGGGCTTGCCGGCGGCATGCCAGGTGCAGATCATGCTGCCGTCCGATTTCACGCGTTTGCGCGAATGGGTGCGCAGGCCGCATTCCTGAAAGAGCGCATCCAGCCGGGTGTAGGTTTCCAGGTCCAGGGCGCAGGTGATATAGTAGGTGCGCGAATGGCGCAGGTTGTCGATCCAGGCCTCGATGTTGGGGAAGAACCACAGCACAATGATGATCGCCAGCGTAGCCACAAGGGACAGCAGGTAATAACCGCCGCCCACGCCCATGCCGATGGCAGCGGTGAGCCAGATGGCTGAGGCGGTGGTCAGGCCGGTGATGCGGCTGCCATCGCGCAGGATGGCCCCGGCGCCCAGGAAGCCGATGCCGGTGACGATATTGGCGGCAATGCGGTTGGGGTCACTGTTGACCGCCAGACCGCTGGAAAAGATGGTAAAGAGGGCGGATCCGGTGCTGATCAGAATCATGGTGCGGAAACCAGCCGTTTTATCGCGAAATTCGCGTTCTGCGCCGATCAGTCCGCCCAGCAGGATTGCCAGGCCGAGTTTGAGCAGGATCTCCAATGTCAGGGTCATGATGCCTCCGTTTCTCCGTGGTTTAGGGCTCTTCGCCCAGGGCTGCCAGTGCGGCCTGGGCAGATTGGATCTGTTCGGGGTGCCAGTCTGGCTCGGTGACCATGCGGCGCAGGTGCGCCAGCACGACCTGCTGGCTGGCAGGATCCAGGGCGGTGTAGGCAGCCTGCACCTGCGCCGCATGGCGCGAGAGCAGGGCATCCCACAGGGTTTCGAGCGGGTTGGGCGAGTGGTTCATTGGTGGGCTAACGCTCGCGGATGTCGAGCAAGTAGAATTGGAAGCCGCCGTAGGTGTCGTCATATGCGGCGACCCACAAGTAACGCCCATCGCAGCCGATCGCGCCAACGGGATACTCATGCGTGTAGGCCAGCACCACTTTGCCGGTTTCGGGGTCAAGCGACCATACCTGCCCCGTATCATACGAAGCCATCCACAAGCGATTACCGCCGTAAGCCAGACTGGTGGCATCGTACGGGTAAGATGCCACAATGCGGCCGCTGTTGGGGTCGATCTTGTGAACCGCGCCCCATTCTTCGGCCACCCACATATAGCCGCCGCCGTAGACGATGTCTCTGATGAAGCCGTTCAGGTACACGTTGCGCACCAAAACCGGCTGCGCATCATTGCCTGGTTTGATGACCGCAATGTAAGTGCCGTTCGCAAGCCAGAAATTCTCATCCAGGCAGGCCATGGGTTGGATAGCGAAACTCATATAGTCAGTCAGGTCGATGATGATTTCCTCCTCTTTGGTTTCGATATCCAGGGAGATAATCTGATATCTCGTCTCGCTGACAAATGTTGACAGTACGATCTCGTGTAGAATCGCAAAGTAGAAACGATCATCCTCGTAACAGACAGGGGGGTTATCGCTGCTGGGATAGGTGACAGAGATGGAACGCTGGCGGGTTACTTCGCCTGTTTCGGCATTATACAGCTTCATGGTCTTTACGCTCTGGATCCACATTCCATCGCCGTCATAGATAAATTTACCTGCTCCAAAGCCCTGGAATCTTCGCGTAACCGAATACTGGCTGGTGGGTGCTGCTGTGGGTGCGGGTGTGGGCAGCCCGCCGCTGAAGAGCATTGACCAGGTGGTGGAACCGACGATGCCGTCCACCACCAGGTTGTTATCCGTCTGGAAGCGGCGCACGGCGGTATTGGTCATGGGGCCAAAGACGCCATCTGGCACGCCCACCTCGGTGTAGCCCCTAGCCACCAGGGCTTGCTGCAAGAGCAGTACATCGTCACCGCTCAGGTAGGGGGTTTGCAAGTAGAGGTTGCGCTGTAGCGGGGTAACCACAAAGGGGGTTGCGGTGGCGGGGATGGGTGTGGCGCTGGCGATCACCTCAGCCATGGGGGCGGTTGCGCTGGGGGCGCTGGCTTGCGTGGGCGGGAGCGCGGTGGCGGTGGGCGGGGCCAGGGTGGGTTCTGGCTTCGTCTCGGTGGGCTGCGCCGCCTGGGTGGGTGGGTTGGTGGGGGCGGGGGCTTGCGTTTCCACTGGGGCCTGGGTAGGTGAGCTGCCGCCGCAGGCGGCAACTGCCAGGGCCAGCAGGATGATCAGCATGGGGAGTGATAAGCGGCGTATGTTCATGGCGACCTCCATTTTCAAACTATATTCTGAACTTGCGTAGTATACATTTTATCTCAGGATGGCAAAATGCAAAACCAGAAATGTCGGTTACAATAAAGGGAGAGGCAGCACAATATGCGCATTATCTTGACCCACGAACAGGCTGATTTTGATGCCCTGGCCTCCATGCTGGGGGCGCACCTGCTGGAACCCACCGCCCAGCCGGTGCTGCCGCATCGTATGAACCGCAACGTACGGGCTTATGTCACGTTGTATGGCGCTGAGCTGCCTTTTGTGGAGGCGCGTGACCTGCCCGCCGAGCCTGTGGAAGCGGTGGCGCTGGTGGATACGCAGAATATGGCTACCGTGCGTGGGGTAACCCTGGAAACGCCGGTGCATGTGGTGGATCACCATACCCGCCGCGCCGACCTGCCCGAGAGTTGGAGCATCACCACCGAGGATGTGGGCGCTACAGCCACGCTGCTGGTGGAGCAGCTGCGCGAGCACAATGGCAGCCTGAGCATGGTACAGGCCACGCTGTTGCTGCTGGGCATCTACGAGGACACGGGTTCTCTGACCTACTCACGCACCACGGTGCGCGACCTTCAAGCGGCCTCGCACCTGCTGCAGCAAGGCGCTGACCTGCGCATCGCCTCCGATTTTCTCAATCACCCGCTCTCGATGCAGCAACAGGGAGTGTATGATGCCCTGCGCGAACACCTGGAAACGCAGGAGGTGCACGGGTACACCGTGATCGTAGCCTGCGGCGAGGCGCAGGAGATGGAGGAAGAGCTGTCGACTGTGGCGCACAAGCTGCGCGACCTGCTCGATCCAGATGCCCTGTTCCTGCTGGTCACCACGCGCAGCGGGGTGCAAATGATTGGCCGTTCTACCACAGATCATATTGATGTGGCAGAGATCGCCGCGGCCTTTGGCGGCGGCGGGCATAACCGGGCAGCCGCGGCGTTGATCCGCGGGCGCAACCTGGAGCAGGTGCGCCAGGAATTGGTGGAGATGCTGCCGCGCCTGGTCTCTCCCGCATTGACGGTGGCTGAGATCATGTCGCGCGGTCTGCAGGTGCTTGCGCCCGAAACACCCGTTCAGCAGGCCGCGGAGCGCATGCAGCGCTATGGTTACGAGGGCTACCCCGTGGTGCAGGGGGGCAAGGTGCTGGGCCTGCTCACCCGCCGGGCGGTGGACCGCGCCCTGGCGCACAAGCTGAACCTGACCGCCGCCAACTTGATGAATGCCGGCGAAGTGACGGTCAACCCGGGCGATTCGATCGGTCACTTGCAGCGCCTGATGACCGATACGGGCTGGGGGCAGATCCCGGTGGTGCTGCCCGAAAGCGGCGAGATCGTGGGGATTGTGACGCGCACTGACCTGTTGAAGACGCTGACCACACCCGCCGGCGCGGCCGGGCGCGGCGACCTTTCTGGGCGGTTGGAGGCGGCGCTGCCGCCGGTGCGCCTGGCGCTGCTGCAGGCTGTGGCGCGGGCCGCTCACGAGATGCACTGCGCCATTTACATTGTCGGCGGGTTCGTGCGCGATCTGATGCTAGAGCGTCCCAGCCTGGACTTTGACCTGGTGGTGGAAGGAGATGCTATTGCCCTGGGGCAAATCCTGCAGCAGCGCTACGGAGGTCGCCTGAAGACGCATGGGCGCTTTGGCACCGCCAAGTGGGTGGTTGCAGACCTGCGCCCCGAGGCGGCTGAGGCGTTGGGTCACCCTGACTGCGGCGGCGACCTGCCCGAATTTCTGGATTTGATCACCGCGCGTACAGAGTTTTACACCCATCCCACCGCGCTGCCCACGGTGGAGAGCGGCAGCATCAAGTTAGATTTGCATCGCCGCGATTTTACGATCAATACCCTGGCGCTGCGCCTGGACGGATACCATTACGGCGAGCTGCACGATTATTGGGGCGGCTTGACCGACCTGCGTTCCGGGCTGGTGCGTGTGCTGCATTCCTTATCTTTTGTGGATGATCCCACGCGCATGCTGCGCGCGGTGCGTTTTGAGCAGCGCTTTGGCTTCCAGATCGAGGCGCGCACCCAGGAACTGCTGGCACAGGCGCTGCCTCTCCTGGAGCGCATTTCCGGCGACCGTATCCGGCACGAGCTGGATCACATCCTGGACGAGGCGCACAGCCTGGACATGCTGGAGCGCCTGAACGAGCTGGGCTTGCTGGCGGCCATTCACTCAGGATTGCAATGGGACGATTGGCTCCAAGAGCGGCTGGGGCGGCTGGCAGACCCGGCACATGCCTCCCTGATCGATCAGATCCCGGCAGCCGGGCCCAGGCCGCCGGTGATGCGCCGCCTGGCTTACTGCCTGTGGTTGCTGCGCCTGCCCGATGAGCGCCTGAGCGCCGTGCTGGTGCGGGTGAAGATGCCTGCCCTGCAAACTCGAGAGATCCAGGCGTCCGCCTGCCTGTGGCGCGATTTGCCGAGCATGTCCGTGGCTGCGCCCAGTGCAGTGGTTGCACAACTGAACGATATTCCGCTGCTGGCGATCGTTGCGAACTGCCTGGCAGTGGATGACAAACAGACGTACACCGCTTTGCATACTTACATCACCCGCTGGCGCAGCATTGCCCCGACCATCACCGGCGAGGCTCTGCGGCAGCGCGGTGTGCCGCCTGGCCCGGTATACAGCTCGATCCTGGGCGCGCTGCGCAATGCCTGGCTGGATGGCGCGGTCCAAACCGCGGAGCAAGAGCGCCTTCTGTTTGAATCGCTTCTAAAACAGGCCGGTTTGGCGTCATCAGGCTGAAGAGGGGCATTTTTAGCGATTTGGTGATGATGACCACATCTGCGCTCTCGCACATCGAACCCGCTTTGCCTGACGATCTGGTGATCCGGCGCGCCACGCGCCAGGATCTGCCCGCCCTGGAATGGGAAGGAGAATATGCCCATTTCCGCAACCTGTATGCCGATACGTACCAGGTTGTAGAAAAGGGCCATGCCGTCATGTGGCTGGCAGAGATCCCGCTGGTGGGGGTGGTTGGGCAGGTGTTTGTGTCGTACCAGGGCGGCCGACCCGAGCTGGCAGATGGCTGCACCCGGGCGTATGTGTATGGTTTCCGGGTGCGACCAGAATACCGCAACCGGGGACTGGGCAAACGCATGATGGAGGTGGCTGAAGAAGACCTGTTGGGGCGCGGCTTCAGCATTGTGACCTTGAACGTCGCCCGGTTGAACGATGGGGCGCAGCGATTCTATGCCCGCCTGGGCTACCGCATCGTTGCCGCAGACACGGGGCAGTGGTCGTACCTGGACCACAATGGAAAACGCCAGGATGTGAACGAGCCTGCCTGGCGGATGGAAAAAGTGCTGCTGAGGCGCTCGTGATGATGAGCCCCGCGCCTACAGCAGGCTCTGCCAACCGGGCATTGCTGGACCCTCTGACCGGCATTTACTCGCGCCTGACCCTGCAGAAGCGCTTCCAGGAGGAGGTCAACCGTTCCAAGCGTTATGATGAACCTCTGGCTGTGCTGATGCTGGATCTGGACCATTTCAAGAGCATCAACGACGCTTTTGGGCATACTCGCGGCGATGCCGTGCTGCTGGAATTTGTGGCCCGGTTGAAATCACTGATCCGCGAGGCAGATATCCTTTTCCGTTATGGGGGCGATGAATTTGTGGCCCTGCTGCCCAAAACCACCCTGCAGCAGGCCTCTGCCCTGGCAGAGCGTTTGCTGACGGCAATTTGCTCTGCGCCGTTCCGGGGGGATCCGCCGCTCAATCTTTCGTTGAGTATTGGCGTCTCCTCTTATCCAGAGGATGGCGACACGCCTCAGGTTTTATTTGAAAAAGCCGACCAGCGCACCTACCTGGCGAAACGCAAGGGCCGCGGGCGGGTGGTCTCCATGGATGAGCCGGTAGATGAGATCCTGGCTTTCGACTCGCTGACCCGCATGATCGAGCGCGACCAGCCGATGGCCGTAGCGGCGCGGCTGCTGGAACGGATGCAGGTAGAAAAGCGCGGCGTGCTCCAAATCACCGGGCCAGCCGGCAGCGGGCGCTCGCGTTTTTTGGCCGAGGTAGGCAAGGCCGCCCGCTTGCAGGGATACGAAGTGCTGACGGTACACTGTAGGCCTGCTCTGCGTGGCCGCGCCTATGGGGCGCTGCTGAATGCCTGCCAGGATGCCGATCTGCCGCTGCCCGGCTCGGGGATGGCCCGGCTGGACACCCAACTGGAAGTGATCGTGCGTGAGCGGGGCCGCTCTGGGTTGGTGATCCTGGCAGATGACTTGCAGTACGCCGATTGGTCCACCATCGAGATGTTTTACCGGTTATTGAATACGCCGCTGCTGCCGGTGGTGATGCTGTCTTATACAGTAGAAGCGGCCCGCGATCACCGCCTGTCTGTGCTGGCAGAGTTTTCTCCGCGGGCGGTGGCTGAGTTGTACCCGTTATCGGTGCAGGGGACGGGGGTTTGGCTGCGCTCTGTGATGGGCTGGGAGGCCCCGCGGGAGTTTTTGGATTGGTTGTATGGAGAGACGGATGGCCTGCCCGCGGCGGTGCAGGCGGTGCTGCTGCATCTGGTGCAGCGCGGCATTTTGACTCGCCAGCCGGAGGGGTGGGCGCTGCTGCCCGATTATGCCGATCTCTCGCTGCGTGACTGGCTGACCCGCAACCGCATCGCCCCGGTGCTGAACCTGCCGCTGACCCTGACTCCGTTTGTCGGGCGGGATGAGGAGGTGCAGAAGGCCATCGCTCTGCTGGGCGGGGCAAGTTTGCTCACCATTGTTGGTTTGGGGGGTGTGGGCAAAACGCGCCTGGCTATCCAGGTGGCTACCGAAGCGGCAGAAAATTTCCCGCATGGTGTGCATTTTGTGCCCCTGGCAGCCCTCGAGTCGGTTGACCTGCTAGAAGCGGCGGTCGCGGATGCGCTGGGCTTTCAGTTCTATGCCGGGGAAGACGCGCGGGCGCAGCTGCTCAATTACCTGCGCAACAAGCGCTTGCTGCTGATCCTGGATAATTTTGAGCATCTGACAGCCGGTTCAGGCTTGGTGGTGGACCTCTTGACCACTGCCCCGGAGGTCAAGGTTTTGGTTACCTCGCGCGAGCAGCTGCGCTTGCGCGGCGAGACCGTGTTTGAGCTGCGGGGCATGGATTTTCCGGACAGCGCGGAGATGGCGGATATTGAAGATTATGCCGCGGTGCAGTTGTTCCTGCACCTGGCGCACAAGTTCAGCCCGGGTTTCATGCTGACCGACGCCCAAAAGCCGCATGTGGTGCGCATCTGCCAGAAGGTGGACGGTTTGCCGCTGGGCATCGAGCTGGCGGCAGCCTGGGTGCCGGTCATTTCTTGCCGGGATATTGCCGATGAGATCGAATCCAGCCTGGAGCTGCTCGGCGGAACCTTATCGGATGTGCCCGACCGGCATCGGGGCATACGGGCGGTATTCGAAAGTTCGTGGAGCTTGCTGGCGGCTGACGAGCAAAAGGCTTTGGCCCGGCTTTCGGTTTTTCGGGGTGGCTTCCAAAAAGAAGCTGCCCGGCAGGTCTGCGGCACATCGCTTGCCTCCATCATTGGGCTGGTGCAAAAGTCACTCTTGCGCTCCAGCCAGGTGGACCCGTTGCAGTCTACCCGCTTTGAGATCCATGAGGTGCTGCAGCCGTTTGCCAACGAAAAGCTAAAGCAAGCCGGCAGCGGTGAGTATACGGCGGTCTGCCAGGCACACAGCGAATTTTATACTGCTTTGCTGACCCGCCTGGGAGAGCGCATGGAAGGGGTAGAGCAGAAGCAAGCCCTGACCGAGGTCAGCCGCGAGGTGGAAAATATCCGCTCGGCGTGGTTCTGGGGTGTAGAAAACGGCAGGTTGGACGGCATTGAGCGCTCGCTGCATGCCCTGTTCACCTATTTCCAGATGCGCACCCTGGTAGAAGATGCAGTGGAGTTCTTTGAGACAGTGGGGGTGCGCCTGCGGTCTCTTGCTGCTGCGCAGCCCGACCAGGCTGAGCGGGTGGAATGGATTTGCGCCCGCATCTCGGCGCGGCTGCTGGCTTTTTACCAGCGCTCGGCACGCTACGAGCAAGGGCGCGCTTGCTATGAGAGCGCCCGGCAGATCTTGCAGCAAGCCGAGGATCGCCGCGAATATGCTTTGCTGGTGGTGCGAATGGGATCATTCTATGTTGAATTGCGCCAGCACAGCGAGGCGCACAGCCTGCTCCAGGAAAGCCTGGCATTGTCACGGGATGCTGAAGATGAGCCGGGGATCATCAACGCATTGAACGAACTGGGCGTGGTGGCTTATCACCAGGGTGAGTACCAGCAGTCTGAGGGCTTGCTGCAAGAGGCCTTGGAGCGCACACGCCGTTTGGCTAATGGGTGGCGCATGGGCCGTACGCTGATCAACCTGGGTAATGTGGAGTGCGACCTGGGTAAATACGATGCGGCACGGGCTTATTACTTGGAGAGCCTGGAATTATGCCGCGAATTGGGCGACCGTTCGGGGATGGCAGTGGTGCTGAACAACCTTGGCGATGTGGAGCGCGTGGTTGGCGGGAGTGCGCAGGCGGAGGCACACCTGGAGGCGAGTGCCCAGATCTGCCATGAGATTGGCGACCGCCTGGGGCAGGCGATTGCCCTTGACAATCTGGGTGAGCTGGCCTACCAGCAGGGCGATTATGAAAAGGCAGAAGGCTTTTTGAAGCACTCGCTGGCGCTTTTAGATGAGATCCATGTTCATCCTGAGGTGATCTCGCTGAACTACTACCTGGGCTTGATTGCCCAGGCGAAGGGTGATCACGATGGCTCGAAAGCCAAGCTGCTCCTCGCGCTGCGCTTTGCCGTGGAAAGCCAATCGCCGCCTTTTGTGCTGCAAGCTTTGGGCGCGCTGGTGCTGGTGTTGTTTGCCCAGCAGCAGGATGAATTGGCTTATGAGGTGCTGGCAGTGGTTCTCCAGCATCCCGGCGGGATGGATGAGACGCGCAACCTGGCCCGGCAGATCCTGGCGGCGCGCGGCGAGACCGTTCCGGAGGCGGTGCTGCACAGATGCGAAACACTGGGCTGCGAGGAAATGTACGCGGATGTTCTGCGCAAGGTATTGGAGAGTGGAGACAATATTGCGCCGGAGACTCCGCCCAACGCGGGAACGGGGCCGGGATGAAGATCGCAGTGCTTTCGGATGTGCATGCCAATTTGGTCGCCCTGGAAGCGGTGGCAGCCGATATTGACGCCTGGAAGCCGGATCAGGTGGTGGTGGCGGGTGATCTGGTGAACCGGGGGCCGCGTCCGCGCCAGTGCCTTGAGCTGGTGCAGGAAAAGTGTGCGCGCCAGGGCTGGCAGGTGCTATTGGGCAATCACGAGGAGTATGTGTTGGAGCATTGGGCGGTGGAGGCGCCGCGCAGCGGGCCGAAGTTTGAGACTCACCGCCCCTCGTATTGGACGGGCTGCCAGTTGGATGGAGGCATGGCTCGTTTGCGATCGATGCCGCGGCAGATCAGCCTGGAAAGCCCGCTCGGTGGCGAGATCCGCTTCACCCACGCCTCGATGGGGGGTATCCGCGATGGCATTTTTCGGTGGACGCCCGACGCAGCATTGCGAGCCAAGATCAGCCCGGCGCCGGAGGTGTTGTGCGTGGGCCACACGCACGAGCCATTGGTGCGCTGGCTGGATGGTACGCTGGTGGTCAATGCCGGGGCGGCAGGCTTGCCCTTTGATGAGGATAGCCGCCCCAGTTATGCCCGCCTGGTCTGGCAGAAGGGGGCCTGGCAGGCTGAGATCGTACGCGTTGCGTATGACCGCGCCCGGGCAGAGCGTGATTTTTACGAGAGCGGGTATCTTGATGAAGCTGGGCCGTTGATCCGTCTGGTGCATTTGGAACTGCAACAGGCGCGCGGCCACCTGTATGATTGGGCAGTGGCATACCAGCAGCGGGCCGAGCAGGGAGAAATTTCCATCGCTGCCTCCGTGGACGAATATATAACCAAACTCATGACTTAAGTCGCTCCCCACGCAGCCAAACTTCTGTTACAATGATCGTGCAATTTTACACAAACCCCCCGCCGTGACGAGAGAGCGGCAGGGTTTTATTGGTTCTCTCAGGATGATGCGATGAAACGTGGCAGCACCATAAAATCAAAAGCGATCGATCAGGATGTGCCCTTACCAGCCGAGCCTGGTTACCAGGTGGTCTCTTATCGCGACTACCGGGGGGATCGGTGGGAAAATGTGCAGTCGGCGGTGGTGAAAGAGATGGCTGTATCCCTGACCGTGAACGGCGAGCCCTGGCTGTCGCTGATGTGCACGCCGGTAGACCTGGATGCGCTGGCGGTGGGGTTCCTGTTCAACGAGGGCGTGATCCAATCTATAGATGAGATCGCTTCTGTGCGGGTTTGTCTCACTTTGGATAATGTGGATGTATGGGTGACGCATGCCGTGGAAGCGCCTGTACGCTGGCGGCGCACCTCGGGCTGCACCGGTGGGATGACCAGCGTGGGCGAGCAGCCCGCGGCTGAGGTTGTCAATTCTGTTGTGACGGGCTCGTTTCGCCTGCCGCCAGAGCGCATCATGGCCCTGGTAACGCAGTTGTTCGAGATGCAGGACCTTTACCGCCAGGTGGGTGGCGTGCACACTTCAGCTTTGAGCGATGGCGAGACGATTTGTGTTTCTGCCGATGATATTGGCCGGCACAATACGCTGGATAAAATTGCCGGGCGCTGTCTTTTGGATGGCGTGGAGTTGAGCCAGCGCATCCTGATCACCACCGGGCGGGTCTCTTCCGAGATGCTGCAAAAGGCCGCCCGCCTGGGGGCTGCAATTGTGATCTCGCGCACATCGCCATCTTCTTTATCCATTCAGATGGCAGAAACCTGGGGCATTACCCTGATCGGGTATGCCCGCCGCGAGCGCTTTAGGGTTTACACTCACGCAGAGCGGATCTTGGCGCCAACGGATGCGCCCTTCCAAACTGCTTCTAACGAGAACCGTGAAATTAATCAAGAGGATAACAAAGGTACCCTATGAAATTAACCGATATCACCCGTCTGGTTGAGGGCAATCTGCTGACATCAGATAGCAACCTGGATTGGGAAATCCGCGGCGCTTGTGGCGCCGATCTGATGAGCGATGTGCTGGCAGCCATCCAGCCCGACGCCATCCTGCTGACTGGTTTGTGCAACCCCCAGGTAGTACGTACGGCTCAAATGGCTGACGTGCGCGCCATTATCTTTGTGCGCGGCAAACGTCCCAGCCAAGAAACCATCCAACTGGCCGAACAGGAAAACATCCCCCTGATCTCCAGTGCTTATGGCATGTTCGAGTTGTGCGGGCGTCTCTACCAGGCGGGATTGCCCAGCCTTGAAGTCAACCTGGACTGCGAAGAATAACCGATGTCTTCAGACCAGGAACTCTACGGCAGGCGCGGGCGCGTTGTCACCGACATGGATGCCAAGGATATTACCCGCGTTGAAGAGTTGGCTTATGACCTGAAGATCCAGGAGGTCATGACGCGCGACCTGGTTGTTGCCTCTCCGACGATGAAAATGCGCGAGATGCTGGAGCTGTTGCGGAATCGCCGTATTTCTGGCGCTCCGGTATTGGCCGGCGACAAACTGGTTGGTATCCTCAGCCTGGAAGACCTGGTGCGTGCCATGTCTGCCAACGACCTGGACGCTGATGTTGATAAGTACATGGCAAAGGTGCTGATCACGGTTAATGGCTACGAATCGCTGGTCAGAGCTCTGGAAACCTTTACCAGGTTCAAAGTTGGCCGCCTTCCCGTGACCGATGAACATGGCAAATTGATCGGGATGATCACCAAGGGCGATATCACCCGCGGCATCCTGCTCGCCATACAAAAAGATTATCAAGAAGAGGAAGTCCGGCGCTATCGCGCCAGCCACCTGTTCGAAGATATCGTCTCAGACCGCACCACTATTGTGATGCGCTACAATATCAAAAAAGATAATTTTCTCCTCGGCGGCAATGCATCCTCAAACATCAAGCGCGCATTGGTCCGCCTGGGAGCCACCCCTCAGATTGCTCGCCGCTGTGGCATTGCTATCTATGAAGCAGAGATGAACTTGATCATCCATACCACTCACGGTGGACGGATCAAGGTGGAGATCGAACCTCAGCAAATCATTATGACCGCCAGCGACGATGGCCCCGGGATTGAAAATGTGGACCTGGCTGTACAGCCGGGCTATTCCACGGCCACCAATGAAGTGCGCGAGATGGGCTTTGGCGCAGGCATGGGCCTGTTCAACATCAAGCGCATTGTTGACCGCATGGAATTGACCTCTACCCTTGGGCAGGGCACTCGCCTGCGAATGATCATTTTCCTCGAACGTAATGAGAGCCTGGGCGAGGCCACTGCCGACCAAACATCACAAGGAGAATCCGCCGAATGAACTTACAGACAATTATGGATGAATTAGGCCTGACCTGCTTAACCCAGGGCCGGAATTTTACAACGATTACTCCCACCAGCGGTTATGCATCTGACCTGTTGAGCTGCGTTATGGCTGGCGCCAAGAGTGATGGGCTTTGGGTGACTTTGCAAGCGCACCTGAACATTATTGCAATTGCCGCCCTGCTCGAATTGAGTGCGATCATTATTACAGAAAACGCTCAAGTTGAGCCTGCTGTGGTTCAAAAAGCCAACGAACAGGGCGTGACCTTGTTAGCTACCCCGCTCTCTACCTTTGAAGTGGTAGGGAAACTCTGGGCGCTGGGTCTTCGTGCTGACTAAATGAATTTTATAAGGCTTGAGCGGTGATGCAAACACTGCGCGCAGAGCTTCACGTTCACACAGTGCTCTCTCCTTGTGCCGAGGTGGAGATGATTCCGCCATTGATCGTTCAGGAAGCTCTCGAGCGCGCCATCACTCTGATCGCCATCACCGATCACAATGCCAGTGCGAATGTGGCTGCCGTACAAGCCGCCGCAGCCGGCAGCGGGCTGACCGTCTTGCCGGGAATGGAACTACAAACACAAGAAGAAGTGCACGTGCTCTGTTTGTTTGAAACACTTGAGCAGCTGCTTGCCTGGCAAGAAGTTGTTGACCGGCATCTGCCGGCCTTGGAGAACAACCCGGATTTATTTGGCGAACAGTTTGTGGTGGACGCCAGCGGAGATTTTATCTGCCGAGATACTCGGCTTCTGCTTACCTCCAGCACGCTCTCGATCGATGTGGTCTTTGAACAGGTGCAAGCCATGGGAGGCCTGGTGATCCCGGCGCACGTAGACCGCAAAGCCTTTGGGCTGCTGACCAACTTGGGCTTCATCTCGCCAGATTGGCCATTAGAGGCCCTGGAGGTCTCGCGGCACTTGAAGCCAACCGAAGCTGTGCTAAAGTTTCCGCAGTTGGCTGGCTACCCGATCATCCAGGGCGGAGATGTTCACCGCCTGGAAGAATATATGGGTGTGAGCGAATTTAATGTCGCCGCCCCCAGCCTGGCTGAGCTGCGCCTGGCTTTGCGCCAGCAATCGGGCCGTAGTTACCAGTATCAGCCCGGCGCGGATAACCTACAACCAACAAAATGACATTCGTCCATGCCGGGTTAACCATAGATGCATTACAATGAAATGGATGTAAGCACCCGGTAAGGTGCATCAAAAATGGAGCTGCCATGTACAATATTCCACCCCAAGAAACCCCTGCCAATGATCCCACAATAATACCGGATCAGAAAAACATCATTGACCAGGTCATCGCAGAAAATAAAGACCGGCCTGGTGCAATGATGGTTGTGCTCAACGAATTGCAAACCAAGATCGGCTACATCTCTCGCCCCATGGAGCACTATATCGCTAAACACCTGAACATGCCTGTTGGCTCTGTGCATGGTGTGGTCACTTTTTACTCGTTTTTTACTACCAAGCCGCGCGGGAAGCACACCATCAAATTCTGCATGGGCACCGCTTGTTATGTAGGCGGCACCCCCCAATTGATCGACAAAGCCAAGCAGCTGCTTGGTATCGATGTAGGCGACACCACCCCAGATGGCGAAGTGACTCTAGAAGTATGCCGCTGTGTTGGTGCATGCAGCCAGGCCCCCGTGGTGGTGGTAGACGATGAGGTTCAGGGCCGTTTACGCCCCAACAAATTCCCGCAGGTTCTGAACAAGATCAACAGGCCTCAGGAGTAGCCTTCGATTATGCGTGAGATAGCCCTGCACCTGCTGGATATTGCCGAGAATAGCGTGGCAGCCCACGCAACCGAAATTAGCATTTCGGTATGCGAGGATTTGCTCAATGACCGTCTGACTGCTGTTGTCTTGGATAATGGCAAAGGAATGGACGCGGAAACAGCCCGGAGCGTGGTCGATCCCTTTGTGACCAGCCGCACCACCCGCAAAGTGGGCCTGGGTATTCCGCTGTTCAAGGCTGCCGCCGAAATGTGCAGTGGTGGTCTTGAGATCAGCTCAGAGCCTGGCAAAGGCACCCGTTTGAGTGTCGAATTCCAGCGCAGCCACATCGACCGCATGCCTCTGGGCGACCTGTCAGGCACGGTCTTGACTCTGGTGGTGGCCTTCCCTGAAATCCACTGGTTGTTTCAATATTGCGCCGATCTACCGAATGGTAAAGCGGATTTCGTGTTTGACGACCAGCCTATCAAAGATGCCCTGGGGATTGAGCCAGGGCGAGCCGCCAAAGAACAGGCGGCCATCTTCTGCGAACCTGGCGTATTAGGCTATATCCGCGTCCATCTCGAAGAAGGTGTTCTAAGCGTTCAAAATTATATCCAGAACAATTTGGTTTCCCAATAAGGAGATAGATATGACCCCAATTAAATCCCTCGAGGAACTGAAGCTCATGCGCGAGCAAGCCCTGGAAAAACGCCAGGTGAAGACTGCCTCTGGCGACGCGCAAGTGATTGTGGGTATGGGCACATGTGGCATTGCCGCAGGCGCGCGCGACACGATGAAAAGCATCTTGAAGTACATCGAAACAAACAACCTGAGTGGCATTGTGATCACCCAAACAGGCTGTGTTGGCCTGTGTGACCAAGAGCCGATCGTGCAGGTTGTGATTGGCGAGGCGCCCAAGGTAACTTATGGTAAGGTCACCCCTCCTGTGGCAGAGCGCATCATAAAAGAACATGTTTTGAATGGTAAGCCTCTCGAAGATCACGTGATCCAGATATAAAAGGTAATCGAATGGCATTTTTTCGCTCTCACGTTCTGGTCTGTGTTGACCCCGAGTGTCTGGCAAAAGGCGCCCATGCTATGTTGGACGCCCTGCAAGATGAGCTGGTGTCCCAGGGTCTGATTGATGAAATCCAGGTGCTGGAGACTTCGCGCATTGGCAGTTGCGCGGATGGCCCCGAGATGATGGTGTATCCCGAGGGGATCCATTATGTCGGCGTGACCGAGGATGATATCCCTTACCTGGTGGAAGAACATTTCCTCAAGGGCCGGGTTGTGCCCAAATTCCAAAAGTCGATCGTGGCTGTGGTGGATGAGGAATTGGGACCAGCCAAGCCCAAGGAAGTGCGCGTGGTGCTGCGCAACTGCGGTCAAATCGATCCGGAGAATATCGAGGATTACATCGCCGAAGATGGTTATGCCGCCCTGGCCAAAGTGCTGGGTGATATGCAGCCAGAGCAGGTGATTGATGAAGTCACTCGTTCGGGGCTGCGCGGGCGCGGCGGGGCTGGCTTCTCCACCGGTAAGAAATGGCAGTTCTGCCGCAACAGCGCAGGGACGCCCAAGTACATCATCTGCAATGCCGACGAAGGTGACCCCGGTGCATTCATGAACCGGCGTGTGCTCGAAGGCGACCCCCACTCGGTGCTAGAAGGCATGATCATTGCTGGTTATGCCATCGGCGCAAACTGGGGCTATGTTTACTGTCGCGCGGAATACCCGCTGGCAGTGCGCACCCTGAACCTGGCGATCCGGCAGGCACGCGACCTGGGATTGCTGGGCGAAAACATCATGGGCACCAATTACTCCTTTGACATCGAAGTGCGCCAGGGTGCGGGTGCGTTTGTGTGCGGCGAGGAGACGGCCTTGATTGCATCCATCGAGGGCAAGCGCGGTGAGCCTCGCCCGCGGCCACCCTTCCCGGCGGTGCAAGGTGTGTGGGGTAAGCCCACGAACAACAACAACGTCGAAACCTATGCCAATATCCCGCAGATCATCCTCAAAGGCGCGGATTGGTTCGCCAGTATGGGCACCGAGAAGAGTAAAGGCACCAAGACCTTCGCCATCGGTGGCGATGTCAACCACACCGGTCTCATCGAGGTCCCGCTGGGCATCACCTTGCGCGAAGTGATTTACGATGTGGCAGGCGGCATCAAAGATAACAAGCCTTTCAAGGCGGTGCAAATTGGCGGCCCAATGGGCGGTTGTTTGCCCGAAAAATACCTGGATGAGAAGATCGATTACGAAAGCTTGAATGCGGCTGGCGCCATGATGGGTTCGGGCGGCATGATCATCATGGACGATGAAACCTGCATGGTGGATATTGCGCGCTTCTTCATGGATTTTACCCAGGATGAAAGCTGCGGCAAGTGTACTCCTTGCCGTGTGGGCACCCGCCGCATCCTGGAAATGTTACAGCGCATCTGCGATGGCGAAGGCGAGCCCGGAGATATCGAAAAGCTAGAAGAGCTTTGCCAGCAGGTGCAGCAGAACAGCCTGTGCGGCCTGGGGCAGGGCGCCCCGAACCCGGTGGTCTCCACCCTCAAGCAATTCCGCTCAGAGTATGAAGCCCATATCTACGAAAAGCGCTGCCCGGCAAAAGTCTGCCGCAAGCTGATCCACTACTCCATCCTCGAAGGCCCCTGCACCGGCTGCACCGTTTGCGCCCGTAACTGCCCCGTGAACGCCATCAGCGGTGAAAGACGCCATCTGCACGTCATTGACCCCGATATTTGCATCCGCTGCGGCATCTGTAAGCAGGTATGCAACTTTAACGCAGTGGCAGTAAGCTAGAGGCAATCTGACAAGGAGAGCGCATGGATGTAACTAAAAATCGGATTGAAGATCGAAATATCCCCGAGATTGTCAAAGCTGCCATTGAAAAACATGGCAATGGCCGCGACGCTTTGATCCCGGTGCTGAGCGAAATCAACGCGGCTTTAGGCTACATCCCGGCCCAGGCAATTGCAGAAGTGCGCCGCCAGGTGCATGATCCCAGCCGGCAAGTTTATGTCAACGAGAGCCAGCTGTACTCGATGGTCAGCTTTTATCAAATGCTGTCCACCAAGCCACGCGGCCGTCATGTGGTCAAGTTCTGCGAGAGCGCGCCTTGTCATGTTGTCGGTGGGCGCCAGGTTTGGCAGGCTTTAGAAGACGAGCTTAAGCTCAAAAATGGCGAGACCTCTGCTGATGGCAAGTGGTCCCTGGTTACCACGAGCTGCCTGGGTATTTGCAGCGTTGGCCCGGTCATCCTGATCGACGAGGATGTTTACGGCAACGTTACCCCAAAAGAAGTGAGCGAGATTTTAGCGAAATACGATTGAGGATGAAACCGATATGAAAACTGTTCGCTCCCTGATTTTGGTATCTGAAGATGAAGCCAGCAACCGCCTGGGTGCGCGCACCTTGTTCCAGAACCTGCAAGATGCTTTGCAGGAGTTCGATCTGCAAGAGGAAGTCATGCTGTCGACGATTACGGACATTGGGCGAAGCGATGCCTTGCCCCTGGTGATCGTTTACCCCGAGGCAGTGGTTTACGGACCAGTCAGACCAGAGGATGCGCACTACTTGATTGAAGAGCACCTGTACAAAGGCCGCGTGGCTGAGGATCTGCTGGCCCCCATTCGCCAACTGTCTGGGCGCATCGCCTGGCTGCGGGCGCGTAAGGGCACTCTACCCGCCGAGAAGCGCGTTGTCTTGCGGCGCGCGGGGCGTATCGACCCGGAGAGCATTGACGATTATATTATCAACGATGGTTACCTGGCGCTGGGCAAGGCCTTGACCAAAATGACGCCCGCCGAAGTCATCGCCGAGATCGACAAATCGGGCCTGCAAGGGCGCGGCGGCGCCGGCTTCCCGGTGGGCCGCAAGTGGAGCTTTGTCGCCGGCGCCTCGGGCAGCCCCAAGTATGTGGTCTGCAATGCCGATGAATCAGAACCGGGCACATTCAAGGATCGCCTGATCATGGAAGGAGACCCATTTGCCCTGGTTGAAGCCATTACCCTGGCTGGTTATGCTGTGGGCGCCAACACAGGGTACATCTACATCCGCGGCGAGTATGCTCTGGCGTATCAGCGCTTAGAAAACGCCATCGAACAGGCCACGGCTTACGGCATGCTAGGAGAGAATATCTTCGACAGCGGCTTCTCCTTCCACATCCACATGCATGCGGGTGCGGGGGCTTATGTTTGCGGCGAAGAAACTGCTCTGCTCGAATCGCTGGAAGGCAAGCGCGGCGAGCCGCGCTCTCGCCCGCCCTACCCGGTTACGCACGGGTTATGGGGGAAGCCCACCCTGGTCAACAACGTCGAGACGCTCGCTAACACGCTCGCCATCATCTGCAACGGCGCGCAGTGGTATCGTTCGCTTGGCACACTCAGCAGCCCCGGCACCAAAGTCTATACCATCATGGGGCAGGTGAACGCCCCCGGTGTTATTGAAGTCCCCATGGGTATTACACTGCGCGAGGTGATCAGTATTTACGCCCGCGGCATGAAGCCTGGCAGCACCTTCAAGCTGGCCCAGACTGGCGGCTCCAGCGGCTCGATCATCCCTGCCTCGCTGCAAGACACGCCCATGGATTTTGAGAGCTTCAGGAAAGCTGGTGTGTCGCTTGGCTCTGGCGCTCTGCTGATCTGCGACGAAACCACGTGCATCGTCGATCTTGCCAAAGTACTCTTGCAGTTTTTCCGTTTTGAAAGCTGCGGCAAGTGCACCCCCTGCCGGGTTGGAACACAGCGGGCCTACGAAATTCTGAAGCGCATTACCGAAGGCCAGGCAACGCTGGATGACCTGGACGAATTTCCTCGCCTGGCTGGACAAATGGAACAAACCTCGAACTGCGGCCTGGGTCAAAGCGCCGCTGTTCCGCTGCGCGATATCCTAAAGTATTTTCGTGCCGAGGTGGAAGCGCATATCCGTCTGGGTGTTTGCCCGGCCGGGGTATGCCCAATGACGGTTGAAAGAGAATCCGCGCAAACAAAGACCCCGGTCCTGGCGCCTGCCTGATCAATGATCTTCCTCATTAGGAGAAACATATTATGGTAAATATCACAATCAATGGCAATGCAATCCAAGTACCCAGCGGGACAACGGTGTTACGTGCTGCTGAACAGGCAGGCATCACCATCCCAACCTTATGCGATCACCCAGATCTGCATCCCTTTGGCGGCTGCCGCCTGTGCGTGGTTGAAGTCCAGGGCGCCCGTTTGCCCATGGCGTCTTGCACACTGCCGGTAAACGAGGGCATGGTGGTGACCACGGAAAGCCCCGCGCTGACCAAGTCGCGCCGCACCATCCTGGAACTGCTCATGTCCAACTATTATGACTCGGGCTATAAGGATGGGCAAAAGGAGACAACGCAATTCATGCGCTGGGTCAAGCATTATGGCATCAGCGTCAAAAAAGCGCAGGCTCCCGCTCCGCGCTACCCGGTGAACAGCGATCCCAACCCTGTGATATGGGTGGATATGAACAAGTGCATCCTGTGCACACGCTGTGTGCGTGCCTGCGCTGAAATCCAGGGGCGCTTCGTTTGGAGCCAGGGAGGGCGTGGCTTCAACACCCGCATTGTGGCCGGCGCCGAAACAACCATGCTCGAAGCCCGCTGCGAAACCTGCGGCGCTTGCGTCGCCTTTTGCCCCACCGGAGCGCTGGACAACAGGCTCTCCATGGGCGCGGGGAAACCGTCCACAGTCGTAACCACCACTTGCGCTTACTGCGGTGTGGGCTGCCAGATTGACCTGAATGTCAAAGATAACCATATCATTCGGGTTACTTCTAACCCCGATGCCTCGGTTAACGGCATGGCCATGTGCGTGAAGGGCCGCTATGGCTACGATTACGTGCACCATCCCGAGCGGCTGAGCAAGCCGCAGGTGCGCCGCTATTTGCTGAAGGGCGAGCCGAAACCCAAAGCCTCGGCGGGAGCGAATCCGGGCGAGAACAGTGATCCGCTGTGGGACTGGGTGGAAACGGACTGGGACACCGCCCTGCGCATCACCGCAGAGAAGATCGCCCAGGCGCGTGACCAGCACGGCGCCGACAGCGTGGGTGTGCTGACCTCGGCCAAGTGCACCAACGAAGTCAACTACCTGATGAACAAGTTTACCCGCCAGGTGGTCGGAACCAATAACATCGATCACTGCGCCCGTCTTTGACACTCCAGCACCGTGGCCGGTCTGGCCACCTCCTTTGGCTCGGGCGCTATGTCCAACTCCATGGATGATGTTGCTGAAAATGCAGCCTCCATGCTCATCATCGGTTCCAATACCACCGAGCAGCACCCGGTGTTTGGGGCGCGTATCCGCCAGGCAGTGCTGCGGCGCGGTATGAAATTGGTGGTGGCTGACCCGCGCGCCATCGATATCACCGAATTTGCCACGCTGCACCTGCGCCAGAAATCGGGCTCGGATATAGCCTTGCTCAATGGCCTGATGTACATCATCCTGGAAAAAGGCTGGGAAGACAAGGAATTCATTCAAACCCGCACCGAGGGCTTTGAGGACTTCAAAGCCACAGTGATGCAGTATCCGCCGGAAAAGGCTGCTGAGATCACCGGCATCCCGGTGGCGAAGCTGTACGAGGCGGCGGAGATCCTGGCAACCAACAAGCCGATGGCAGTGGTTTGGGCCATGGGCATCACCCAGCATATTGTGGGTGTGCGCAACGTGATGGATCTGGCTAACCTGCAGATGCTGCTGGGCAACATGGGCGTGCCGGGCGGCGGCGTGAACCCGCTGCGCGGCCAGAACAATGTGCAAGGCGCCTGCGACATGGGCGGCCTGCCGAACGTCTACCCTGGCTACCAGGCGGTACCGCTGGAAGCAGTGCGCCAGAAGTTCGAGGCGGCCTGGGGTGTTCCGCTCTCACCGCAGGTGGGCATGGTTCTGACCGAGATGATGCCTGCCGCCGGGGAAGGCAAGATCAAGGCGCTGTACATCGTGGGCGAAAACCCGGTGATGAGCGACCCCGATTCCAATCACATCCGCCACTGCTTGCAATCCTGCGATTTCCTGGTTTTGCAGGAGATCTTCCCCTCTGAGACGGCGGCCTATGCCGATGTGCTGCTGGCGGGTGTATCCTTTGCCGAGACCACCGGCACCTTCACCAACACGGAGCGGCGGGTGCAGATGGTGCACCAGGCGATTTCTCCGCAGGGCGAGGCGCGCGAGGATTGGCAGATCACCGCAGAACTGGCCAAGCGCATTTTGGAAATCGGCGAGCGCAAGGTGGCCGCAGCGCCGCTCTCTGGCTGGGAATATGCCAACACGGCGCAAATCATGGCCGAAGTGGCCGCAGTGACGCCCTCTTACGCGGGCGTGAGCCACGAGCGCCTGGAGCGCGGCGATCATTTGCAGTGGCCGGTGAAAGATGCCAGCCACCCGGGAACGCCTATCCTGCACGTGGGGCAGTTCTCCCGCGGGGTGGGCAAGTTCATGCCGATTGAGTATGTGTCGCCGCCCGAGCTGCCCAATGACGAATATCCGATGATCCTGAACACCGGGCGGGTTCTGTATCACTGGCACGGAGGCGAGATGACCCGCCGGGCGAGCGGCCTGATGGAGATTTATGGCCAGGCTTTGATCGAGGTCAACCCGGATGACGCGGTGCACATGGGCTTGGACAATACTGCCCGGGTGCGCGTGACCTCCCGGCGCGGCAGCATCGAGGCCGAGGCCTGGGTGACCGACCGCGTGCCGCCGGGGATGGTGTATGCCAATTTCCACTTCCCGGAGGCTTCGGCGAACGAGCTGACCATTGCGGCGCTTGATCCGACGTGTAAGATCCCTGGATACAAGGTGTGTGCCGTTAAGGTTGAAGTGGTCTGAGCGTAATAATTCCCTGCCCCGACTTGCGAAAATGGATATCGTGCGTGGCTTCGCCACGCACGATATCCATTTTCGCGTGGTTTTCCCCGGTAGGATGGGGTAAAATTGTGAGCCTATGACTGGTTTGATCCCCGCCTCTCCTGAAGAAATCGAGCGCGACCGGAATGTGCCGTTCAACTTCACCGTCAATATCCTGGATGGTGCGTTCTTTGGCATGGCGTTTGGCTTTGCCTCGCTGACGGCGGTCTTGCCGCTGTTCATCAGCCTGATGACCGATTCGGCGGTGTGGATTGGCCTGATCCCGGCGATGCACATGGTGGGCTGGTACCTGCCGCAGGTGTTCACGGCGCAGGGTGTGGCGCGCAGCGCACAATTCAAGCCGCTGGTGCTGAGGCGCACAGTGCTGGAGCGTGTGCCCTTCCTGGGGCTGGTGGCGGTGGCCTGGTTCCTGCCGGGGCTGGGGCCCAAGCTGGGGCTGCTGCTGACCTTTTTGTTGATGACCTGCCAGGGCCTGGGCGGCGGCTATACCGCCACGGCCTGGCAAAGCATGGTCGCCAAGATCATTCCTCCCCGGCGCTGGGGCTTTTTCTTTGGCATCCAGGCGGCTGCGGCCAGCCTGATGGGCAGCGTGGGTGTAGTGGCGGCAGGTTTCATCCTGGAAAAGTTTGAGCCGCCGCTAAACTACACGCTGTGTTTCCTGCTTGCCAGCCTGATCTTGATCATTTCGTGGTTTTTCCTGGCGATGACGCGTGAGCAAAAGGTGGCGCCACCGATTGTTGAATCCCACCGTCCGGGCTTTTGGCGCAGTGTGTGGGGCATCTTGCGCAAAGATGCTAATTTCCGCTGGTTCACCGTGGCGCGGATTTGCTTTCAACTGGCGACCATGGGTTTCGCCTTCTATTCGGTGTACGTGGTGCGGCAGTATGATGCCAGCGAGAGCCAGGTGGGCATTATGACCGGGGTACTGACGATGACGCAGATGCTGGTGCACCCGCTGGTGGGCTGGCTGGGCGATCGCTGGAGTCACCGCATGGCGATGAGTGTTGGATCGCTGGCGGCGGTATTGAGCGTGGGCATCGCCTTCAGCGCCCGCTCGGTGGCCTGGTTTTACCCGGCCTTCGCCCTGGCGGGGATTGCCAATGTGACCTATTGGACCAACGGCATGGCGATGACGCTGGAATTTGGCCGGGCGGAAGAGCGCCCGATGTACGTTGGCTTGCTGAATACACTGATCGGGCCGACAGCGCTGCTGGCGCCTATTTTCGGCGGGAAGCTGGCGGACCTGTACGGCTACCCGGCCGCGTTTGCGGCCTCGGCGGTGGGCGGACTGCTGGCGATGGGCATGCTGGTGATGGCGGTGCGCAATCCCCGCAAAGCGCGGCTGGCGCAGGTTGGCGCAGAAGGGTGATGGGATGGAACATAATGAGACGCTGAACTCGAATCATAAGTGGTGGGTGCTGCTTGCCATCGGGATCGGCACCTTCATGACCGCCCTGGATACCAGCGTGGTCAACACCATCCTGCCGGTGATCACGAAGGAGTTCGGCGGCGGCGGCTCGGCAAGCAGCCAGGTGGCGCAGGTGGAGTGGGTGGTGACGGTGTACCTGCTGGTGCTGAGCGGGCTGCTGCTCTCGTTTGGGCGGCTGGGCGACCTGCGCGGCCACAAAATGGTGTATCTCTCTGGCTTTGGCGTGTTCGTGGCAGCCTCCATGCTGTGCGGATTGTCGCGCAGCCCGCTGATGCTGATCGCTTGCCGGGCGGTGCAGGCGCTGGGGGCAGCGATGCTGGCGGCTAATTCCCCGGCGATCCTCACCAAGAACTTCCCCGCGGCGCAGCGCGGCCAGGCGCTGGGCTTGCAGGCGACGATGACCTACCTGGGGCTGACCTTTGGGCCGTCGTTTGGCGGCTGGCTGGCGGAACAGGCGGGCTGGCGGGCGGTGTTTTACATCAACGTGCCGGTGGGCGCGCTGGCGATATGGCTCAGTTTGCGCAAGATCCCGGCGGATACGGTGCGCCACCCGCAGGAGCGCTTCGACATCCCCGGGGCGCTGCTCTTCATGGCCGGGCTGAGTATGCTGCTGCTGGGGCTTAACCAGGGGCATGCCCTGGGCTGGGGTTCGCCGCTGATCCTGGGGCTGCTGGGGGGAGCCGTGGCGGTGCTGGGGCTGTTCCTGTACGTGGAGTGGCGCTCGCCTGCGCCGATGCTGGACCTGCGCATGTTCCAGAATGCGGGCTTTTCGCTGCCGGCGCTGAGTGCGGTGCTGAATTATATCGCCGTGTACAGCCTGATCTTTTTGATGCCTTTTTACCTGATCCAGGGCCGCGGGCTGACGCCCGCCCAGGCGGGGCTGATCCTGACCGCCCAGCCCATCGCCATGGCTTTGATCGCCCCGTTGAGCGGCACGCTTTCGGACCGGGTGGGCACGCGCTGGCCGGCTGCGCTGGGGATGCTGGTGATGGCAGGCGGGCTGGTGCTGATGTCGCGCCTGGGGGCAGAGACGCCCTGGACGAGCGTGGCGCTGGCGCTGGCGGTGGTGGGGGTGGGCACGGGTACGTTCATCTCGCCCAACAACAGCGCGCTGATGGGCGCGGCGCCGCGCCCCCGCCAAGGCATTGCCGCGGGCATTTTGGCCACCGCCCGTAACCTGGGCATGGTGCTGGGGGTGGGGGTGGCGGGGGCCATCTTCACCACGGTGCTGACGCACGCCGGTGCGGATGTGGAATCCCAGGCGCTTTTCAAGGCGGTGCAGGCCAGCCTGTTGGCCGCGGCGGGTTTTGCCGCGCTGAGCGCGGCGACCTCCGCTTTGCGGGGCAAGGCGCAGAAGGTTGCCGCCCCTTAGCCGGGGTAGCGGATATTTTGCCCCACCCCGCCAGCAGGCAAAAACCGCTCGCCTTACGCCCCTCTAGTTTAGCTATTTCGCTTTGGGGAGCTCTCCCATCCCCCCTGCCCCCTTCCCGCTGGGAAGGGGGCATTTTGTCAAAAAAGGGGCATTTGCGGGCGTTTTTTGCCCGCAAATGCCCCTTTTTTGACTGTTTTGGGTGATTCGCGGCCTGGCTGGGGAAGGCGGGGACATTCTTTTGCGGGAATTGTGGCATTGTGGGTATAATGGATCTTATGAAACCGTCCATTATAAAAATCTATAAAGAAGACAGCCAGTTCCAGTACATCCAGACGCTGCAAAGCAACCGCACCAAGCGGCACCAGGAGAAGACCTTTTTCGTGGAGGGGGTGCGGGCGATCACCCAGGCGCTGGAGAATAAATGGAAAATCCGGGCGCTGGTGTATTCGCGCGACAGGCGCCTCTCGGAGTGGGCGGAGGGGGTGATCGAGCGGGCGGGGGCATCCACCCATTTCGAGCTGCCGCTGCCCCTGATGGAGAAAATCAGCCAGAAGGAGGACACCTCCGAGCTGGTAGCCCTGGTGGGCATGCCGGAAGACGATCTTGGGCGCATCCCTGTGCGGGAAGATTTCCTGGCGATGGTATTTGACCGTCCCTCCAACCCGGGGAACCTGGGGGCGATCATCCGCTCGTGCGACTCGCTGGGGGTGGCGGGGCTGGTCATTACCGGGCACCCGGTGGACCTGTTCGACCCGGAGACCATCCGGGCTACAGCAGGCTCGTTCTTCAGCCTGCCGGTGGTGCGTTTGTTTGCCAACCAGGAGCTGGTGACCTGGCTGGCAGGGCTGAAGAACCGCCTCCCCGGCCTGCAGGTGGTGGGCACCAGCGCCAAAGCCACCGACCCGATCCAGGCGCATGACCTGCGCGGGCCGACCGTTCTGCTGGTGGGCAGCGAGAGCCGCGGCCTGAGCCAGGGTCACCGCGACCTGTGCGATGTGATCCTCACCATCCCGATGGGCGGTTCAGCATCTTCGTTGAATGTGGCCTGCGCGGCGTCCATTCTGTTGTATGAGGTCAGCCGCCAGCGGAAAAAATAACCTAAAAACAGATGCGGCGGGCAGCTTCTCTGCCCGCCGCATCTGTTTTTAGAGAGTGCTGTGTTTCTCGGCGATGGCGTCTGCCAGTGCGTCCAGCGAGCGGAAATCCTCGTCGGTGGGCAAGCCTTTGCACAGCACCGGCGGCAGCAGCTCGGCCTTGATGTTTTCGAGCATGCCAGCCAGCGTATCCACGGCCTTGCCACCCCAGCCGTACGAGCCGATGACGGAGAGGTATTTCAGGCGCGGCTTGAGCATGTTCACCAGGTAGGCCGCGCCGATCACGCCGGGGTGCGGCCCGCCCAATACGGTGGGGGTACCAACCACCAGGGTGGGCGCATCTACCAGCGCTTCGGCAATGCGGCCAATATCGGCGGTGGTCAGGTCAAAGGCTTCCACGGCCACGCCGCGCTCGGCCAGGCTCTCGCTGAGGGCTGCGACCATTTTCAAGGTGCTGCCGTGCATCGAGACGAAGGGCAGGATAACCACGTTGCGATAAGGGCCAGAGATCCATTTCGCATAGGCATCAGTGATCAGGGCTGGGCGGTCGTACACCGGGCCGTGGCTGGGGGCGATGAAGGCTACGTCGAGGCTGCTTAGCTTATCCAGGTTCTTCTGCGCCATATTGCGCAGGGGCATCATGATCTCGGCATAATAGCGCCTGGCGGCATCGTAGACGCGGCCCTCGTCTGCTGAGGCGAACAGGCTCGAGGTAGCCAGGTGCGAGCCGAAGAAATCGGTGGTGAAGAGCACTTTTTCTTCCACCAGGTAAGCCGCCATGGTATCGGGCCAGTGCACCCAGGGGATGTGGATAAAGCGCAGGGTTTTGTCGCCCAGCGAGAGCGTTTCGCCATCCTGAACGGCCTGAATCTTCTCCGCGGGGATGGGCAGGTGGGTGGACAGGGTATCTTTGCCTTTGGGGCTGGCGAAGAGCTGTGCATCGGGATATTTTTCCATCACCGCGGGCAGGCCGCCGGAGTGATCCTGCTCGGCGTGCAGGGAGATGATGTAATCGATCTTTTCCACGCCCTCCAGGCGCGTCATCAGCACATTCAGCAGGGAGGGGTCGACGGCGTCGATCAGGGCGGTTTTCTCGCTGCCGCGCACGAGATAGGCATTATAGCTGGTGCGGTCGGGGAGGGGGATGAGGGCGTCAAACAGGCCGCGTTCCCAGTCTACTGCGCCCACCCAGTCTACGCTGGGGGTGATGGGTCTGGCTTTCATGGAAGATTCTCCTGAGCAATGGATTGCCCCGTAGGTTTGTTCAGGGCTGGGGCTGATTATAGCATGGGAGATTGCATTCTTCACGGCTCGATGGATTGATAGAAGACACTCTTGCCGTCTTTGACCTGCAAGATGACCACGCTCTTGACCGGGTCGCCACTGGTTTGAAAATCGATTGTTCCGGTGACACCGTGGTACGGGCCTAGTGCGTACAGACCCTCGGTGATGGCCTGAGGGGTGAAGCTGCCCTGCGCCTGGATCGCCTGGAACAGCAGGTTGAAGGCATCGTATGTTTGCGCGGCGCTGCCGCCAGGGGTTTCAGCATACGTTTCTGTGTACAGGTCAACAAATGCCTGGCTGGCTGTGTCGGGCGAGTGGGATGACCATTGGGTAGAGAAATAGGCCCCCTCAAATTCTGGCGCCTGGTTCAGGGCGCTGATGCTCCAGCCATCACTGCCCAGCAGGGGCACATCCAGCCCGGCGGCGCGCACCTGCAAGCCTTGCAGGTATACATCTTCGGCGTAGTTTGGTAGGAAGAGGATGTCGGGCTGCTGCTGAAGGATGCGCTGCAACTGGGCGCTGAAATCCTGGTTGCCGCTGATATACACTTCGGAGGCAACGATCTGCCCGCCCGCCTCGAGAAAAGATTGCTGGAAAACATTGGCGACGCCTTGACTGTAGGGGTTGGCCACATCGTAAAGCAGGGCGGCTCGCCGGGCATTCAACTCGTGGTAGGCGAAGTTGGCTACAGCGCGGCCCTGGAAATCATCCATGAACCCGATGCGGAAAACGTAGTTGCGCGCCACCGTCACTGCCGGGCTGGAGGCCATCGGCGAGATGAGCGGTACCTCGGAGGCCTGGGCAATCCCACCGGCGGGAATGGCGTCGGCGCTGAACTGCGGGCCAATCACCACAGACACATCTTCCTGGTTGATCAACTGCCGCACCGCGGTAACAGCCTGCTGGGGAAGGTTGTCGATGCCTTCGATGACCAAACGGATGGGATAACGTTCTCCGCCAACCTCCAGCCCGCCGGCAGCATTGACCGGCGCAATGGCCAGCTTGGCAGCGTTGAGAGTGGGCTGGCCGGAATACGGTGCATAATCTCCCTCTAGATAGACCACCAGCCCAATGCGGATCTCTTGCGGGGCATCTGTGGTGGGTTGACAACCTGCCAGCCCGGCGGCGAGAATCAAAAAGACAATGCAGATAACCCGGAGAATATTGCCTGGACGCATGCTGGTCTCCTTCTTGATTTCATTGTAGCACGGAAAGTATTGGCGTTGCAACAAAAAAGCCCACCCCGGCGAAGCCAGGATGGGCGATGTGGTGGGTGCCTGAAGGGGGTCGAACCCTCAACAACTTGATCCACAGTCAAGCGCTCTGCCATTGAGCTACAGGCACCATATTTGGGGTGCTTGACCCGCCAAAAGTCGAGTCAAGTGCTCTGCTTTTTGAGCCTGCCCCGGACGAGTCAAGCGCTCTACCTCTCGCGCGTCCAGCGCCTGAATTATACACGAAACGCGGTTATTTTCAATGAGCAAAGAGCAAATTTTATGAAAATAAAGCGCTGCTCTACACCCAGTCATTATACCCCTCCTCACCGAGGAGCGCGCTCCGCAGGATGCGCGCCCGGTGACCATACTCGTCTAAATTCTGATACTTTGATTCCAGAATCTGCTGGGTGGGTTGATGGCCCCAGGCCGCCAGAACTTCACAAGCCGCCAGTTGCATATCCGGGCTTTCTGTCCTCTGAGCAAAACTGTAGACGGCTGAGACAAGTTTCTTTGAGTGATAGAATCCTGGCGCCAGTTTGACATCGACGACGAGATCGGCATCAGCTCGTCTCAGTGCTGAGAACGCATGAATACGGACCCAGGGGTTATCGCGAGAGGTCACCTTGCGCCCCAAAGCAATCGCCAGAATGTGGTCTGGCCCAGTATCGTACTCGGTGGCTTTCAGGTACAGATCCAGCCCGTCCAAGTATGCCTGAAAAATTCGGAGAGTTGAGATGCATCCTCCGCGAGTCTGCGCGTTTGCGATCTGCTCAGGCAACCCGGCCTGCCTTGCCCATTGCGCCCAGGAGCGCCCCCAGGCGTGGCGCTCGATCAGGTGCACAACAATCTGCATGATGCCTTGGCCATACGGCTTGGTTAGGCGCTCCGGGGAGAGTATCCCCAATAGCATGGCAGCCTGGCCCCAGGCCCGCGATTGGAAACCCGCCAGAGGCAGACCACACTTCCAAATCAGGTCACCAACATCCTGAGATGGGTCTTGCTCGATTCTGTGAGCGAGCGCCCAGAGCAGCCAGGTGGATTGGCTGAAACCGATGTCCGGCAGGGTGCCGGGTTGGCTGCGCACACTGGATGTGCGAAACAACGCTGCATCGCGAATGAATGGGGCTGCGATGCGGATGCGCTGGTGCTCATCCGTGATCACCAGGCCGGCGTCAAAGAGGATTCTCAGCAGACCATCTACTGCGGCATCGCTGATATTTTTCCAGCGGGTTTCAAGGTTTTGATAGGTGAGGGCAGGGGCATCACCAGATGTCCACGCTGCCAGGCGGCAGAGCAGATGGCTGGCTGCGGCCTGCTGGGTTTGGTCCGGCGTGATAGCGTCGAGGCGATCAGCGATGATCTGGTTGGCGATGGCAATGATGGTGGGTTGGGATTGGTGGCGATGCAATAACGTGAGATAAGTTTGCTGCACGTTGAGCTGGCTGAAGTAATCCTGCAGCAGGGGGCCTGTGATCGTTGAACGGGCAATTGGTTGAAGTGCCTGCGGTAGACTTTCAATGGTGAGCTTCGCAGGTTTACCCTGACTTGTCTTTGGCACAGCCGGTTGCTCTGAGACTACTTCAACCCCGAGAGACTGGCATAACCAGGCGTAGAGCTGGCTGCGCGCCTCGGCAATTCGCCGGGAAAGATTGGTGGATGCCTGCATGGTGGTGAGCAAAGCCGCGGCAAGATCGGTTGGATGGGGAAGGTCGAGCTCGTCGAGGCAGGCAGCGCTCTGCGGGTTGGAAAACCACGTTGGGGCTTTTTGTTGGGATGGACGCGAGATCGCGGTGGTGTTCCCTTGCACCCAGAGTTGGTTGGCCGGCCATAGGTACAGCGGAACCAACAAGTAAAGATTGGCCTCGGAGTCGGTCGACGATGCTTGTTGAATGGATTCGATCAGCAGGCGCGTTTGGTATATGATGTAGAGCGTGAGTATGGGCAACACCTCGAAACCAGAATCACCTGGAAGGCGATCACTGCACCAGCGGCGGGACTTGAATTCCTCAAGAATGGGGTCTAATGGTGACAAACTATCTTCGAGCATTTCCCATCGTTCAACATCGGTGAGTTGCTTGAGCAGTTTTTCAAACGATGGAAGGCTTTCGTAATGGTCAGTGAAAGGCATTTTTTCCTTCTCCTATGATTAATTCATGAAAAATTCACAACGGTCGTTGTTTTACTGAACCGATTTTGCTAAACTGGGGCCAGAAAGTGATGAGAGGAGCTTGAGACAATATGGAAGAAACACTACACACTGGTTTATGGAAGTTTTTGAACTCGATCCGTCCCTCTGTTCGAGTTGCTACGATCTCCCAATACGAGTATCTGGTGGGTCTGGTGATAACAGCAGCAGGTATCGCCAAGATCGAAAACTGTCTCCTGAGCGATTTGGTGTGTGAGGATATGCAAGGGTTGATCACCATCATAGATAATCGCGCATATTTTCCTGGCGTTCGTGAACAAACGGTAGCCAAAGTCGCAAAACTTGTGAGGCGCGCTTTTGGCTGGTTTTCTCGGCGAGGCTGGGTCACTGAAAACTTCGATGATCTGGCATTCCGTCGAGTTTATTCCCGCGGGACAGAACCGTTCACTGTAGACGAGTTGCTCGCTATCTTGTCTCTCGAGCCCAGATCGCCGGCCGAGTTCAGAGATATGGTACTTTGGCACGTGGCTGCGGATACTGGAGCGCGCCGCCAGGAGCTGTGCAGCATAATGATGGAAGATCTGATGGATCACACGATTTCCATTCGTGTTGGCAAAGGTGGAAAACCAAGACGGATCACTGTCGGGGACAAAACTTGGCGATTGATCGATCGCTATATGAATGAGCATCGTCCCAAAAGCGAGCGTACTAACCTGTTTTTGACAGAAGATGGCTTGCCGCTGGATGGACGCTATCTCGCCAAGCGGCTTGATCTGTGGGCCCGAAGAGCAGGTGTTTCCCACGCTACCCCTCACAGATTTCGGTCGACGTTTGCGACACAATTTGTTCAGCGAGAAGGGGGCGATCTGGTTAAGCTCCAGGCGCTGTTGGGGCATTCGACACTGGATATGTCGAGAAGATACATAAAGTTGGCAGTAGAAGATGAGGCAAGATTGATTAATCGGCGCTCGAGCCTGGTGGATAGCATTACAAGAGTTAATCCCGCTGGAGCCGAAGATGCCAGTCTGGTTCCTGTTCAACCAGCGCAATTGCCATCGCCGGCTCAGATGAATGTGCCTAGCATGGATCCAACTGCAGTGTTGGCCATGATGCAGGTGATGGCCGGGATCATGCAAATGATGATGGGGGCTCAAACTTCTACGGCTGAGATTGGGAGACAGCCGGCGGCGATGCCGGCCCGCGCTTTGCCGAGTTTCACTGTAAATAACCTGAATGGAGGTCGATGATGATAATGCTACTGCGTCCGAACCGACGAAAAGCTTGGTGGTTGAGGCGAATGACAAAGCTTTACCAGAAAACATTGACCAGCGCGTTTGCGACCGCTGATCTCCCGACATCAGCAGTTGAGCGTAGGAAGCATATTTATCGATATGCGCGCACAGCAGGTCTGCCGGCAGAGTATGCCAGGGCGCTTGCTCGGCAGGCGCTGACAGGCGATCGGGGTTTGGGGTTAGGGATTGGCGCTGGTGCATGGCATTTGGCGTTCCGTAACGGCAAGAGGGTTATGCGCATAGCCACAGAGCACTATGGTCGGTATCTGTGGCTTCCAATAGTGGATTTCTCTGATGGTGCTGTTTCTTTGATAGGCGATATCCGCTTGATTCACTTTGGATCAAGCTGGATGATCGCGCCGTGGTGACCATACCGTGACCCAGGGCAAGGTTACCCACCTTGCCCTGCCCCAGCGGTAGTCCCCTAGGCTGCCGCTTCGATGTTCGAGCGGGATGGATACCTTTCATCCCGCGGGGCGCGTTAAGTGACTGAACTACCACTTGGTAATCCATAGTGGGCCCGAGTCTTCGCCTTTCGATGCCTGGATCAGCGTCTCGATGTCGGTTGCAAATCCGCGACGTACTCCCGCTTCGTGGCACTCTTTTACAATGGCCACGCGTTGCGCTGGTGTAATAGTGCAGATTGAGATGAATCCAAACTTTCTGTAGGATTGCCTCCACTTATGTAATTTTCGGCGTGCTCTAATTTCAACTTCAACATATTGGAAACGTTCACCATCTGCCGAAGTTATTTTCACATCTGGCGCTATCTTGCATCCAGGTATGTTGGGGAGTATGCGGGTGCTGTAACCTCGTAGTCGCACTTGAAAAAGAAAATAAAGCACCGCGGCTGTATGTTGCGTCCAGATCTCGCCGTTATGTTCTTCTATTAATATCTCCCACTCTGATGTAACCAGCGGATAACCCATGTGCGAGCAATAAATTAGCCCCTGTTCTGATAGGCGGATAACCATGATTGGCGCGGGGCCTGTGAGGCGGAGCGTATCGGTAATGATTAATTTGCACTCTCGAAGATTATTGACTGCGCGCTTTACCGTGCCGGAGTCTGGGCTGGCGCATAAGAACGCGCCTGCCAACATTCGCAACTCCGAAGATGTCGATATTCCGGTGTGGGCAAGCAAAGCCAGGATTACTTCTTCAGCACAAGCTTCTTTGCTTGTCGGTTTTTTTAGGTCAGGTAATGCTTTTAGACATGAAAGCGCCAGTTCCCAGGCCATAATTGTTCTCTGCATTGTTTGAAATTTCCGTTCGAAATTGATATTGGCCTGATGGGCCAGCCCCGTAATGGTATGTTTTATTGTTTTTACACCAGCCGAATTTCAAACGCATTCTGCCTGTAGAGACCTTCTCCTCCCGTCGAGTCCAGTCCGATCTGACTTAAAGCGAAACGGAAGCGAATAGCCCTGTCACAACTTGCGTTGTGGGGGGCTTTGCCTCCGTTTAGAAAGGGCGCTGCGAGGCGCCAAAACTCCGTTTAAGGCAGCACCAAACTACATGCTGATGGGTGAAGGATATCCGATGATTGCCTGGATGTCAAGCCTTTCGGCTCTTTGTCAGTTTTGCGAGTGCATGGTTTACGCACCTCTGAAGTTGAATTCATGAGGAATTCACACAGTTTCAACTCGCAGAGCGTATGATCTTTTCATCAACCCACTCTCCCAGCGCCTGCCAGGTGGGTGTTTCCTGTGGCGCAGAGTTTTGTTTTGCCAGCGCGATCAGCTCCTGGTACGACAGCGTTGCCAGCGGCAAGTGCCTGGGTTGCAGGGTGGACAGGAAGCCCTGCCAGGCGGGCGAACGGATTTCTTTCGCCACCGCAAACGGCCCATCGGCATAGGCGATCACAAAGGCCGGGCGCAGGTGATAGTGATGGGCAATGGCGCTGCACTGCACCAGGTTGCGCATCCATTGGTACCAAGACCCTGCAAATGGGCAGGGGCTGTATTCTTGATCTGCTGAAAAAGAGAAGATTTCGGGGATGTGCTCCCAATAGCGGATGCCCTTGGCGGTCAGGGCGCAGCGGGCTGTTTCCCCGTTGATGGGATTGGTTTGCAGCGCATAGTTGCCATTGCACTGGCGCATGTCACGGCGCGGGTCGGGCTGCGTACATGCCCCAGCGCTTTGCTCGGTAAATTTACACTCGAAGAAGATCAGGTTCTCGGCGCTGCGGGCAATCGCATCGATTTGCGATTGGCGGCGCTCGCCCAGCAGGTTGTCGGGGTCAAGCCATTCGAGCGAGATCTGCCAGTCACGGCTGGGGGGCAGGCCCATGCGCTCGGCCAGGGCGTTGAGGATGGCATCCCTGGATGGTGAGCCCTGGAGCGTACCGAAAACATCAATCGCCAGCGCCTGGGAAGAGTGAGGCTTGTGCGTGTCGAATCCCCGGCCTGAGCTGCTGTGCCAGGGGAAAGCCTGCCAGGGCTCGACGGCTGGTATGGCAGCGGGGAACAGGTTGGCACGGATGCGCTGCCAGTCGGAGGCGGTGAGGGGATGTTTAGGCATGAAGAAATAATCGCCTCAGATAAATCAAACCACTGTTTTCGGCAGTTTAGGCCGGTAGTAAATCCAGGCGTCATTGGATGATGTGCATAACACAAGCCCACCTTGTTCTAACGCATTCAATGCAACTCGTGTCTGATGGGCTCCACACCTTGGACAATAAGGCTCAGTTTCTGGTATTGCTGATATCGGAGCAGGCCTGCGTTTGAAAGCCTCGAACTCATTATCCAAGCCTCGCTGGTGGATTTCTTCAGTCACGTTTTGTGGTACTGCGGATCCGCTTTTCACGTATTTGTAAGCCTGAACAAGAGGTTCATACTTCTCTTGAATGGGTGGTATGTATTGCTCAATCCGGGCAAATCGGTCGAGATAAGCATCTATAAGCGTCTGTTCTTGACCAGCTGAGAGATCCTCTACCGAGTGGATGCCATACAGGTCTTCCATATGTTCAGGGCTGGCACCAAAGGCGACATCGCCCATAGCCTTTTTGATTCGGTTAGTCCATTCTCTTGCAGCCAGAAAAATCCTTGTGGCAGCATCGTTGCGAAGCCCTGCCTCCCAGTTTAGCGGCCTGCCCAAGAATTCACAGAATAGCATGATCGCAGCTTCGGCCATGCCAGCATCTCGCCATGCTTCCCAGATGTGTGTTTTCCCATGCTCTTTTTCGAGAAGCGCTAATACGGGCGCTCCATTGATGCCGACGATCTCGGGCCAAACGAGAGGCGCCCAGATCCACCAACTGCAAAGGGATAAATCCTGATATGTGAAAACCGGGTTGGAAACAGCATTTGCCCTGGCATGAAACTCCAGCAAAACACGGCTCAGGGTCACATGGTTTTGGAAAATAATGTTTGGAGGTTTGCCCTGCAAAAACTCAGGGTCAACCAGCCGACGCCCACATCGCTTGCAGTACGATATGAGGTAATCGCGTAAACGTTCCATCACCTTTACTTGCCGAATTTCTTGCTCTGCCTGGTTGTTCTGATCCGTCTCCTCATTTCGGGTTTCAATGTCCGGAACTTCCAGAGTTACCTGTGTGGGGGTGGTCAGGCGTAATAAGACCAGAGAAAGCAAGTCTCTCAGGCTGAGCAAATGGCGATCATATGGTTGCTGATGGTCAGTTGCCCAATGCAGAGTTCGTACCAGATCCTCCTCGTCCATAATAAAGCCTTCTGGGCCTGGGGGCTCTGGCATATCTTGCGTCGCCTGATCATCCCCCCGATTTTTCCTGCTGAGGCGAGCTTTACGAGGATCTTGCGAGTCCGTTTCCCCAGGTTCCACCCGTTCCCACAAGTAGTTCATCAATTCCTGGAAAAGGCTCTCTGCGCCCGGGATTGATTCTATCTTCCCTTTGATGCGGGTCTGGTAAGTGCGCGCGCCAAATCGGGCCAGCACATCAGGCTGATCGATCCAGCGATAGGGTGTGAGCCAGCTATCTGTTTCCAGCCTGGCAGCATCAGCCCCATCGAGTGGGTGAGGAATTTGAACACAGAAAGATAAATCTGGCTTCAAATGAATCGGCAGGGTGATATTTCCGCGAAGTAGATGCAATCCGGCTTCTTGGGTATCCTGGCTGGGAAGGCGTTTGGATACCCGGCCCTCAAGATAGTCACCTCTGGCGCTCAGGTCAAGAAGAGTGATATCCCCGTCCAGGTGAGCTGCCTGCTCTGATGGCCCTGGCTCAGTGGCTCGTACCTGCTCCAAGTTAAGCGGCCAGACCTGAACAACTGCGTCTTCCAGCAAATAATCATAGGCCGTGGGGTCATCTGACCACTGGAATGTCACAGCCTCCAGGTTCCCGCCGTTTGACCAGGTTCGCAGCAGTGCAGGGCGGGCCAGGTTAGCGCTGCCCGCGATGCACCAGGCGCCGTTTGCCTCCCGCCCGATGATGATCTTGGCGTGCACGTGACGTTTCTTACCGGTTCCACTGCTGGGGCCAATGCCTTTCGCCGCGATGTTTGTTCCCGCTGACTGCCAGTGAATTGCAGTCCGGTTCCCATCGAGGTTGGTCAGGGCAGGGTCAAGATGGATCTGAATTTCATCCGGCACAAATTCCTCGGATAACCTGCTTACAGCGTTACCATCCTGATCAAAGTAAGGGGAGACCACACGAATATCACGAACTGGCTGCCCGGCCAGGCCGCGCTCCGCTCGCCAGGCGATTAACTGATCCAGGATCGGTTGATCGTAATTATGCCAAAAGCGGAAATCAACCGGAACGGGATCGGGTGTTTCCAGCCATGATGCAGCCTGTCGAAGCATCTGGATTTGGTTTTGGCCTGCGCGGGGCATCTCGTGGGCGGCAACCAATTTATTGATCAATGCCCAAGCCTGGGTGAATGGATACCGCTGCGCATCTACATCTTGGGTTAGATCATATTCAAAGTGCGAGTAGACTTCCAGGTTGCGACCAAAGCCGTGCATTGTCAGGTTGCCGCTGCCAATTAACAGACGCCCTCGCTTTGCCCCGGCCATCAATAGAATCTTGGCATGCTGAACACCTTGGCCAGTGCGTAGCAGAGGCGCACATACATACCGCATTCCGGCATCCGAGATGGTTTGCAGCCCCAATTCTAGCGCTCGCTGGTAACCGTCGGGGTCAACGAGGATGAGAACATTGGCGCACCCTGCTTGATCTAGCTTGGGGGCAATCATCTGCTCGAAGAAGGTCAGGTTCAAGGTGTAGGTGAGAAATACTGCTCCGGCAAACCCGCCCGACCTGACCGCGCTATCATCACAAATCACATTGCGAAGATCAATGGTCATGGCGATAGGCCTCCATAGATTGTTCCAGAAAAGCCTCGCCATCTGCGCTCAGCGTATACACATCATCTTGATCTCTGACCACCAGGCCCAGATCTGTAAGGATGGATAGCGCATTGTTTAGCCGGTTAGCAGCCAGCCGGATTGGCTCGTGGTAGGCATCTGGAGTTGGGAAGGGCCAGTAAAAACGCCCATCGCGATAGAAAAATTTGAACGTGTCGTAACCCTGGTAACGCAGTTTCTCCAGAGCCATAAACTCGTGCTGCCCCCAGATATATTCACGATACAGATGCATGAGCCATACAGCAACGGTGGCATCTTTCTGCATCAGGGTTTGTGCCGTCATCTGGAAAAAGCCTCGCATGGGCAAGCGGGCGCGCTGGGCCATTTCTGACCAGATCGGTTCTTCTTGGATGTCAAACCGCCGATAGCGCAGGTACAGACGAGCCAGGATTTGTAAGCCATACCCCAGTAATTCATCCGGCTTTGTGGGCACCCTGGTCGCATTTTGATAGCAGGTGAACTCGTCTTTCCCTGTGGTCAGAGAACAGGCCCGACCGAAGGCTTCTTGTGTTGCCTCCCACCCACCGCTGAGACCAATTTCTGAACATATATCATCAAGGAAATCGGCCAGTGGTTGGTCATAGACGGCATGCCCCAGGGACGATTGCACCCAGTCGCTGTACTCAGGGATGGATATGCCATTCGCCTGTTTACTCAGGTGGAGCAGGAACGCAGCCCAAAGACATTGCAGGCCGAAGGTATACAGATGGCGGATTTCGACCAGTTGCCAGCGCCAGATCCAATCCCTGAGTGCTTGTGCGGGTTGGTACCGCAAGTCAGGGCTGTATTCCTCTAGATACAAGGCGGGGCGCAGCATCTCGCGGGTGAATTGCCCATTGGCTCCGCGGACCAGGTCAAGGGTTACAGCCAGGGCAATACGGCGGCGAGCATGCGGGTTATCAACTCCCTGCTGGTCAAAGCGAAAGAATGCATCTCGCAGCAAAGACAAATCTTGCCCGCGAGACAGCGCTTCCGCACACAGGCATCCACTGGCGCCATACTCCATGGCGTCTTCATGGCTGAGCGTTTCCAATTGCCCTGCCTGCTCAAGGTTCTTCGCATAGGAAGTAGAGGCGATCGAATATTGATAAGCCCTGGCCAGTTCCTCGCCACGAGGGGTCAGCCTGTACACCCAGGAGGGGTGCTCGCTCGTTCCAACGATTCCTAAAGCCTGCATGGCGGTCAGGTAGTACTGCCCAAGCCCACCCAGTAAATTATCAAAATAATTCACATCTAACGATACGGGGCTGCCTGCCTCCCACCATTTACGTGCTTTGAAGTTATTGATCCCGCTGCCAACCAGGCCATTGATTATTTCGTGACCCTTGTGATGACTGTATGCTCCAAAGATGAGGGCTGCTTCATGCCCTTTGTAAAATGGACCGCGAAAATCTTTGAGCAGGCGGCTCGACCCGGGCAGGTTGATGAAACGATACAGAGTCCAGGCGTAGAAACTGTAATAGCGCGCCCGGTCGGTTGTGGTGATGATGCCAGGGATCAGCCACTGTTGGTAGCCTTGCGCAGCACCCTCGATACCAAGATGATCTTCGCCGGTGACGAAGGTGTCGGTAAGTTCGGAGGTCCACTGTGGCTGAGGGAAGCTGGTCATCGCCACTCTAACAACTGAAAGGCATTTTCGTACTTCTGAAAGCGCGGGCGAGGGGTCACGCCTCGCTTGGTGACGTTGCAGAAGTTGATCGAATACCTGCCCTTGTTTTGGCCGCTCTTGTTCTGGTTGGCCTCGTTGATCAATTCCAGTGATGGCACAATCCAATAAGCATTGGCTTGCTCGGAGTAAAAGATGAAGTAAAAATTTCCGCGTGGTTGGCGAATTTCCATGGCTGCGAAACGCCCGGCGTTGGTTACCGCGCAATCCTTCGAGCGCGCCTTGATCTGGATATCCAGGTAACGCAGCTCACCATCTTTCTCCTGGCGGATCACGCAATCAATTTGCTGATCGTCCACCAGGGTCATGTATACATCGTGGCCGCGCCTGAGCAGTTCTGCCACGGCGACGTACTCCTGGCGTTTGCCAAAAGATGCAGAAGATCGGAAGTCTGCCATACTCTACGTCCCAAACTCGCTCTTCACCAGCTCTAGCCGGGCGATGATGCCGTTGAACTCGCTCACCAGGCTGGCGGCGCGCATGACCTCGCTGATTTCCCAGTAACTGACCGCCCGGCGGAAGTTCTCGGGCAGAGTGGCGATCTCGCCGCGCACGCGGGCGATATCCTCAGCGCTGGCGACAACGATCAGGCGCTGCACGCTCTGGTTGACCTGGGCGCGCTGCAGGTTCAGGATCAACGAGTCGATCGAACCGTGGCTCTGCACTTCAAAGATGTACATCACCACACCCAGGTTAGCGATGCGGGCTTGCCAGACCACATCTACTTTGGCGCCTTTGGCAACGGTTTTCTCTTTCTCGGTCTGGAATCCCAGCGCCTGCCCGACCGCCAGCACCTGTTCGATGATATCGCTGTGGCTGATCTTCTCTGCTTTGGTGGGTGGCAGGGTCTCGATTGCCACTTCCTCGGGTACTGTGCCCCTGGCAGCCTGCGCCACTTCGAAGAAGAAGTAGTTGACGCCCAACGCGTCCATGTCAGCCAGACCCTGCTGCCTTAACTCGGCGGCAATGGCCGCTACCCATTCGTTGAAGGTCTGGTATTCGGTCCCGCTCAACTGCGATTTGTGCAGGAAGGGGATGGAGGGGGCAAAGCCCAGCGCTTTGAGGGCGCTGCGGGCCTTGTCGTTCCAAACGCCGCACTGCTGCGGATGAACAAAGGCCAGGATTTCGGCCAGCATGGCCGTGCCGAAGCCGCGTACATTTTTTCGGAAGGCATCGTAGCGCGCCGCCAGTTCTCCCCGGCCCCACAAAAGCGCATCTAGCTGCGCCTGGAGGTTGGGCAGGCCGTTTTCCTGTATCAGTTTATCCACCAGGTAACCCTTGTTGCCCCACATCTGGCTGGCCCACAGCGCGCTGACCACCTGGCCCAACTCTAGCTCGGTCATCTGTCTTAAACCCTTCGGCGAGAGCAGGTCAGCGTACAGGGCTGTGCGCTGCTGGCGTTCCTGGAGGTCTTCCTGACCAGATTCAGCCCTGCAATATTCCCGGTAAGATGGAACATATCCGGTAATTTTGGCTTTGTGATCTGATGTAAGATACATATGCCCCTTCCTTGATGTTGCTTGAGGTTTCTCAGGCTTCTAATAGTTCTTGCGCCAATGCATTAAATTGATTTTGCGCTGCCCAACGCAGCCACTCGGTTGCTAAATAACGGTTTGGGATCTTTCCCCATTCCTTTTCCATGCTGGAGCAAGTTTTCGCAATGCTATCTCGCAGCGTATCAACGTTAACCGGATTGCCAGTATCTTGCAAAGCTTGCAGGTAAAATCGCACCTGGCTGAAGGCGGTTTCGGAAATCGCAGAGATCGCCTTTTCCCATCGTCTCGGGAGATCGAATATCTGTGTCAAACAATTGATACGCTCTTGAATGTCGGGCTCATCCCTGATCGGGAATAAGCGGACTTGATATCCTCCATCAAGGCTTTTACTGAACTCTAGCCTGATCTCCGAACGGATATCTCGATAGTATGGCAAAAAAACCTGGCGAAGCGATCTTCCTTCCAGTGGATCTTTATCGCGCTTAACCTCGCTGTTGCAAGGCTTACACAGCGGGACTAGATTAGCTGGGTGAACGCTCAACGCCGGGTATTGGCTCTTGGGTAAGAAGTGATCGATTGTCCGCCCACCAGCATTGATATCCGCATCACAGATCGCGCACGTGAAGCGTTTGGGGTTCTCCTGGTAGTAGCCATTCCACCAATCCCTTTCGCAGAATGGCTCGGCTTGATGCCCACAAAAAGCAGGATGGTAGCCACTTTGCCTCAATTGACTGTAATAGCCATTCAGCCATTGCTTTATTTGAGTAAGGTGCGCTGGGCTTTCGGGGGTTGTAACTAATTGGAATTGATAGGATGGGTCATCGTAGAAATAGGAGAACTGCCGATCGTGTCGGAATCGCGCCAAAACTGTCTCTTTATCAGGTTGAGAAGCTTCGCTCATGAAGTGCTTGAGTGGGTCTAATACCATTTGACGGTTATCGTGCAGCCAGGCGGCAATCTCTGAGCCGAACTCGGTTTCCAGGTGATCCCGTGTCACTTCTGTGTGAGAACAGGCGTAAACCAGCAAGCTCTCCTGAAAATCCAGGATGCACTCGAGAACCGGCGCACAAGCAGGCAGGTTAGTGGGATGCAGCATGGAGTTCCTCGATACGGGCGCGAATACGGAAGCGCCAGTAGCCTGGGCCAGTGATTTCGACCAGTTCGGTTAACTCCGCAAGATCGCCTCGTTTCAGTGCATCTTTCAGGTAATCCCGCGAATAGACACCGCCCGGCCGACCGGTACCCAGTAAGTCGTTCATGATCTCGCCGGGATCCGCTCCAAAGGTGGGGGCAAGTGTATCGATCACCTGGACACGCCCATCATCCCCTTTGACCAACAAAAGCACCTGGCTGGCAGTTACATCAGAGATCACAATCATAGAATGGGTGGTGACCAGAAGCTGGTTGGGATAGTGGCCAGTCAACGTGGCTAGCAGGTTGACGATCTCCCGCTTCCAATAATCATTGAAGTGCACTTCCGGCTCATCCAGCAGGATCAGGCTGTCCTCGGTGTCCAGCATGGCCATCAGTGCCATGCGCGCCAGGAAGCTCTGTTCGCCATCGCTGAGCCAGTTGAACAGAAGCAGGCGCGGCATACCTGGGGTTTCCTCAGCGGCATCTTCGGGCTTTGCCAGAGAACGCTCAAAGAACAGGTTGACCTGCTGCAGGGTGGGCAGGCCGGTTTGGGCGACCTCCTGCAAGGCGTCCAACTCCTGGAATAAGGCCAGGCTGCCGGTGAAGGCATCAAGTAATTTCTGTGGCAGGCTCGCATCGCCATTGGGAAGATTGAATACCAGCAGGTGGCGGGCGCCCTGCTGGATATGGCGCGTGGCTAACGGTTTGAGGCGATCAAAGGTATCCAGCGGGGATAGGATGGGGTGAATATGAAAGAGCAAGGAAAAGCCAGCCAGGCGCTGCATGCCCACGGCTTCCAGCACTGGCTGGAGCGGCCCCTGGGCAGTGCTCTGCACGGTAGCCTGGTGCACCAGGAAACCGCACAGGGCGATGGTGGGCAGGCGGGAGTTGCGGATGAGCAGGATCTGGCTGTCTTGTTTTTCTGCTTCCGCAAGCTGGGCTCCTGGCAGCTCGACCAGGGAGCGCTGGCGGGGATCGGCCAGTGTTTCGTCTTTGGCGGCTTTGATGCTGGCCATCTGGCTCGGCCGAGCGGAAAGTTTTTCCCAGGCCTCTTCGCTGCCGGTGGTGTATACCACCAGTTGGTCAGGCAGGTAGTTCTGGTCGATGGCATCTGCGTCGTACGCTGGCTTGCTGCTGCCTTCACGCGTGACCGTCATGTGCCGAACCGGGATGCCATCTATCTCGCGCGTTTGGCGAATGGTCACCTTCTGCTCTCTCTCGGTTTCGCCCAGGCGGTATTCCAGGGTGTAGTCAAAGGTGGTGGTCTGATCGGTGCGCAGCGCAGCATAGACCTGGCCCAGGGAGCGCAGGATGGTGCTTTTGCCCGAGCCGTTCAGTCCCACTAAAAAATCCAGGGCGTAATCGCCTTGCTCCAGGCGGCCCGGACGGTTGAAGCGCAGGTCAAGGTCCTGGAGCAGCAGGTGGTTGCGGATGTAGAAACGGTCAAGTTTCATGGCGCACCTACCAGGTCGCTGGCGGTGAGCAGGCGGTAGTAAGGGGCGTCATCCAGCGTGATCGCAACCACCTCCCCCATGCACAGGAGCAGTTCCAGCGTCTTTTCCACATCGCTCTCGCTCAACTCCGGCAGCGCCTCGAGCAAATCTTCCGCCTGGAAGGGCCGGGGGACGAGGTAGGCCTTCTTGCCCGATCCGACGGTTTCGACCTGCGCCTGGATGGCCTGCCAAACCCGGCTTTGTGTGGCCGAGAGGGCGCCCAGCGGACGCGGTGCCTCGGCCAGGGGCGGAGGGATGGGCTGCGCCGTCACAGCCCGCCCGGCGGTCAGGTCGAGCAGGGCATCGATGCGCCGGTTCAGTTCGCTCTGGCGGGTTTTGATCGAGGCGGCCAGCGCAGCCGGGGAGATGAAATCCTGGGCCACGGCCCGGGAAGGAAAATAGGTTTCGGGCTGCAGGTCATAATCGCGCTTGCGGATCTCGCTGGCGGGCACCATCACGCCAAACCACTGGCCCTGCGGATCGGTGGCTACGGCGCGGTGATAGGGCTGGCCGGTAAAGGCGGTGGTACTGGAAAGAACCTGCCACTGCGGCAGGGTGTTCGCCTCGCCTGCCCAGGCGACCAGGTAACCCTCTTTGTGTGGGATCAGGTAACCGGTTCTGGGGTTCTCGGAACGGCCTTGCATTGGGTAAGCAGGAACCTGTGGTCTGGCAAAAACAACCGCCCAGCCGATCTGATCGCCTTGCTCATTTTCCAGGCCAAGGGCCCGCAGCGGCTCGCTTTGCAAAACGCCGGAGACGCGCGGCTCACTTAATAATAACGAGATGGGCGAGCCTTTCAGATCCACCCACAACATGCATGGCGCAGGCACAGTAGTGGAAGGTTCAGTTTGTTTTGGTTGCTTTTTGGTGAGCCGGATGCGGGTGTTTTCACCCTTCTCATCGATCACCTCATAGAACACAGGTTGTTTTTGCTGGGGGCGGATCTGTTTTTCCAGATCAAGGGGGGATGTGTCGGGTAACTTGAGGTAATATTGATCGTCCCAAACCAGGCAATATTGTGGAGCGCCAGCTTTTTCGAATTTTCCGATCAGCCCGCCCTCTTCACCAGCGCTCACCTGCTGCACAACGAACGGCTCTTCCATGCTGCTGATGAAGCAATAGAAGGCCTTTTGAGAAGGGGCCAGTTGCTCTCGATCGGAAACGGAGCGCTGGAAACCCAATAGCGGCGCAATAAACTCTGGCTCTGGGTTGAAAAAATCTGCAAAACTAGTCCCAATCTGAAAGGCTCTGCTTACCCGGGGCAGCTCATCTTTTTCTGGCTCGGGCTTGCGGTTGCGCCCGCTGCTGAAACCATCGTGGCGCACATCGAAGAACCACACATAATTGGTGGCCATGGTCCCCGGGGCGGCTTTATCAACGATCAGGATGTGGGTGGGAACGCTGTTGTATGGCTGAAAAGCATCCGGTGGCAGGCTGATGACCGCTCGCAGGCGGTGCAAGTCGACCAGTTCCTGGCGCAGTTTATATTCCCGGCCGCGAGCGAAAAACGTGCTGCGCGGCAGCAGGGTGACCAACCGCCCGCTGGGTTTGAGTTTTTGTAAAGCCAGATCAACGAACAAGGTTTCGCTGCGCCCACCCGCGAAAGCCTCGGTCAGCGCTTTATCCACACTCTCGCCAAAGGGCGGGTTGATTACGACGCGGTCAAATTCGGGATCCATGCTCTCCCGTTTGTGATGGCTGTATACTTCGAAAGCGTTTCCAACCCGGATTGTGGCAGTAAGATCGTTCAGAGCCATGTTGGCCTGGGCAATGCGCGCCAGGTTGGGAGAGATTTCCACCCCCGTGATCCTGGTTTCATAGGTAGCGCTGGCAGCCAGCAGCCCGCCGGTTCCGCAAGCCAGGTCGGCCAGGTGATCGCCATCGCTCACATCTGCCAGTCCAAACATGGCCGCGGCAATATGGCGCGGGGTGGGGTATCTGCCGCCTCGCCCGGTTGCCTTCATCCTTGGAATCATGCATTGATCAAAAAGCCTGCCCAGATTGGCGCGAACCGTAAGAGGAAGATTTTGCAAGGTTCCCAGAACCTTTTGACGCCGGTACTCATTGCCCAGGCCATATTCGGTGATATCCAAGAAACCATCAATTGATGTGTTTGGGAAAGCATCAACAAACTCATAATTGGCGTATCCGGTGATATTGGCAGGGTTTTCGTCCCTCCTGACATTTTTCCAAATATCTGCTTTCTCGCCCAATAACAGCACAGCCAGACCTTCTATGATTTTTAAATCATCGCTGATGCCTTCCTTGCGAAACTCATCCCAGATTTGCCAAAGGGCTGCCTCTACATCGGAGCAATCAAAATCCCACATACCTCACAACTCCCCTCGTAATGCCACTACCAGTAAGGATTGCTCCAGAAGATCGAGCATGGATGCCATCTCCATCTGGCCGACCTTGAGCTCAGTTATTTCATCATCAACCGATCTAAGGTATTGGATTACCAATTCTTGAGATCCGGGGTTATTGGGCAACCAAATCGGAATATCATTCATTCTTGTTTGGCTTAATTTTGGTTGGGCTGCGCCAGTAACATATCTTGATATGTCGGTTGCCTCGATAGCATAGGCAAGAAAAAGGTTGCTGGTTTCATCTTTTGCCTGTAGCACATGTGCATGATTATTAACCCAAAATTTACCTCGAGCCAAGAAAGCAATGGGATAAGTCCTGGCAACAAGATTGGCTCCATCCTCAGATACCAGTAAGAATTCCCCATCAAATAGATAATTTTCAACTTTGTCAATTTCACCGGATGCACCATAGTAAGGGTAAATCTTCTTTTGATTTTTACGATCTGCTTCTCTGACTGGGATTCTTCTTCCATCGTAATTGTCTACCAAGTCTCCAAGTCTATGCATACTCCAGTTGTTTTCATCTGCCTGACCAAATATATAAGCCAAAGCAGATTTTCTGAATATGTTAGTATTTGAAGCCAGATCATCGCTCATCTTGCGCGCCTCAGCGACCTCGGCCAGCAGCGCCTCGAGCCGGGTTACGATGTGGCGCTGGGTTTCCAGCGATCGGGCTGGGTCGTCGGGGTAGGGGATGGGGATCGAGTATGCGCTCAAAAAATCTTCCGGGACTCGTTGCTGGCCTACTGCGCCTCGAAACTGGGCTTTTGCTTCTGAGCGGAAAGATTTGCGACGGATATAGTAAAAGATCCAGTCAGGCGAGATCCATTTATGCGGGTGGAAAACATGAAACTCCGTTGTTCCGAAGCCAAAGCCCCCGATCAAACCCCGTGCGACGGCTGCTTTGCCGTTTTCCATGGACGGCGTTATTTTTGCAAACAGCACATCATTTTCTTCAAAGTATGTATAACCCCTCTTAACCTCACCAAAGAGGCGAGTTTGCATATTGACGATACGGCCTTCGACATCATCTACTGCCTGCATTGGCACAAACGAAGTGGGGGCATCGTCACTTCGTATGATTCTTGGTCTTGGTGGGTTTACTTCGCAGATTTCAGGGAGTGTTTTCCATTCCCAACCGTTGAGGAGGTTCCACTTATCCATAATTTACTCCTCCCCGTTCCCGAGCTTCTCGTGCAGCCCTTCGATGATATCGTGCAGCTCGCGCACGCGCTCCAGCAGGCGGGCAGTCAGTTCCAGTGGGGTGGGCAGCGCATCGGCAGCGGTGCGGTAGGGGTTGCGGGCACTCAGGTCGTAGCCGCGCTCCCGGATTTCCTCGGCGCTCGTCACCCAGGCATTCGGCTCTGTGCTGTAGTGTGCGGCTTCTTCGGCAGCCAGGTGCTCTGGCAGGGTTTTGCGGCGGGCGTCCCAGTCCAGCCATAAGCGCCGCGCCTCGTCAAAATGCGCATCCTGGATCGGGCTGCCCTTGCTAAACTTCTTCAATCCCTCCGGCAGGGGCAGTTCGTAGTACCAGGTAGCCCGGGTGGGGCCGGGGCGCTCGAAGAAGAGCAGGGCGGTCTTGACATCCGAATAGGGGGCGAAGGCGCCCGGCGGCAGGCTGACGATGGTGTGCAGGTTGAACTGCTCCAGCAGGTCTTTCTTCACCGTGGCAAAGGCGCCGCCGCGAAACAGCACCCCCTCCGGCATGACCATGCCGCAGCGCGCCCCGGCGGTGGGCTTGAGCTTCTTCATGATGTGCTGTAAGAAGAGCAGCTCGGTGGCGTTGACCGGCACAGGGAAGTTCTCTTGAATTTGCTGGTTTTCGGTGCCGCCGAAAGGCGGGTTGGTCAGCACGATATCATAGCGCCGGGCGGGGGCGGTCTTGACCGGTTCTTCCAGTGTGTTGCGGCGGAAAATCTGCGGGCGGGCCACACCGTGCAGCACCACGTTCATCATCCCCAGCAGGTAGGGCAGAGCCTTCTTCTCACTGCCGTAGAAGGTTTGGGTTTGCAGTCTTTCATCTTGCTCGATGGTCAGGTTGGGATGCTGCTGGCGCAGGTATCCAAAGGCTTCGGCCAAAAAGCCGCCCGAGCCGGTTGCCGGGTCGTAGATCGTCTCGCCCAGGCGGGGAGCCACCAGCCCCACCATGAAGCGGATCACCGGGCGGGCGGTGTAGAACTCACCTGCCACTTTGTTCTCGTTACCCAGCCGCTGCAGGAGCGATTCGTACACATGCGCCACGGTGTGGATATCTTCCTGGCTGAGGAAATCAATCGCGTCCACGATCTTGAGCACATCTTTCAGGTTGTAGCCGCTGGCCGCCACGATCACGTTGCGCTCTGAGAATATGGCCGCCACGCTCTCGCGGAAAGGGCCGCCGCTCAGCCCCTGCAGGGCCGGGATCAGGCGGGTGTGGATGAACTGGATCAGATCGTCGGCGGGCCAGTCCTTGCGCGCCCAGGAGGCCCAGCGCAGCTCGCCTTCGAGGATGCGGGTATATGGTTTGCCAGATAGAGCAGCCTCAGCCTCCCAGGCCTCCTCTTGGGCATCTAAGAAGCGCAGGAACAGCAGCCAGGCCAGGTGCTCGATGTACTCCATCACCCCGCCGCAGTTGTTGTCGCGGCGCAGGATGTCGCAGGCGCGCCATAGATCGTTGGAGAGGGATTGGCGGGTTTGTCCGTTCGCAAGGATCATAGTTATTTGTCTTCCTGAAAGGCTTGCGCGTCAGAATTTTCTCGGATAGCCATTCTAGTGATCCAAGATAACTTCTGACGTTTAATGATTTGGGCTGTCTCAGTATTTTCATCTACTTCTGCCAAATCACATTTACAGCCCCGGATCTCTTTGGCGTTTTGCATATTAACGCCCTTTAGGTTTGCTTCTGAAAAGTCGCATTTTTTAATAACCGCACCCGTAAAATCGGCTGCATAAAGATCTGCGCCTGTAAAGATCGCTCCCACAAGTTTGGCTTTTTGAAAGCTCGCGCCAATGAGATTGGCGTTTCTCAGATTTGTTGCCCACATCCTTGCTCCGTTGAAAGATGCATCCTCCAGATCAGCCTCAGCCAGATCCTTGCCAGATAAATTCGCTCCTGTGAGGTCAAAGCCGCGCAGGCTGATTTTGCGGCCATCTTGGGCCCAATTTCGGGCAGTACGGACATCCTCCCGGCGTTGCTTTTGGGCTTCCGCGCGTATCTCGCGCTTTCCTTCCAACCAGTAGAGCAACAGGCTCGTGACAAGGCTGCTGGCCAAACCTAATAACCAACCTAAAACAAGATCGCTCATCGAATTCCTCAGGTGTAGATTCGAACTTGCATTTCATCCAGGCTGCGGCGAAGATTCGCTGCTGTTCCAAAGCGTCGCGTCACCCCTGGCGCCTGGCCCATCTCGCGGAAGGGGGATAGGCGAAAGATGCGTGGGTCGCTGATCTCGTCAATACCTGCGGCGCGGTACTTCTCCACCAGGGCCAGGATCACCTCCCGGGCAGGCAGGGCGTGGCGCCCCAGGAAGCGCGACTCGCGGTTGAGAAAGGCTGTGGCTCGCTCTGAGCGGGTGCGCAGTGGGGTATCAAATACCAGGTGGCAAAGCAAGTCAAACTGGTCGGCCTCGCTCTGGCCCAACACCTCGGCCAGCACATCCACGTAAACCGAGGCTTGCTGCAAATCCTGCAAGAACTGCCGCCGCCGCGCGGCGTTCACCCACAAATCGCGCAGCTCTTCCATTTTGCTGGCCTGGCTGACCTGCCGAACACGCGTGCGGGTGTAATCCAGGTATTGGGTCTGGCTCAACTGCTCGCCCGAGCCTTCGATGACGAAGACCGCTTCGTCGGCGATGTGGACTTCCAGTCCCCGGACGCGGATCTTGCCCGCGGGCTGCCCTACAGGCTTGAGTTCCACTTGCAGGGTGATCGTTTCGTCCGCCAGGGTCTGCACCTGAAGCTGTCTGCGTCGGAAGCCGGTGCCGCTGGCGATGAGCGTCATCTCTCCTTCGGGCAGGTCAGAGAATCGGAATGCGCCATCCTTGTCGGTGCGGATGGGGCCGCGCTGGGCGTTCGGGCCAGTCAGCAGGGTGACGGTTGCGCCGACCAGGATTTCTCCGCTTTCTTCTTTGACCACCTGGCCTTCCAGGACAGCCGTTTGGGGTCCTTGAGGCGCATCTGGCGGCGGCCCAGGCGGGCGATCCCATTCGTCGAAGAGGCGGGTGGCGCCGGTGTAATCGATGATGCGGAACCAGAGTTTGTCTGTCGCCGGATCCACGCGGCTGCCGCGCCCGATGATCTGCTTGAACAGCACCGGTGACGATAGCGTCTTCATGAAAACGATGTTGCGGCAAGACGGCACATCCACGCCGGTGCTGAGCAGCTCTGCGGTGGTGGCGACCACGGGGGTGGGGTGGTCGCTATCCTGAAACTGCTGCAGCCAAGTGGGCGCCTGACCTTCTTCGGCCACGATTGGCACAGCATAGGGCGACATGCCCAGTGTGCTGAAAGCGTCATTGAGCAGGCGCGCCACCAATTGGGCGTGGGCGATATCCACGCAGAAAACCATCGTCTTGTCGGTTGGCCCAAAGCGGCGTAGCAGATCTGCCAGGTGCTCCGCCATGGTCTGGGTGCGATCGGGCAGCGTAATCTCGCGCTCGAATTGCGGGGTGGTGTATAGTTCGCGTTCTTCCGCACCCTCCGGGATGAACACTTCCGCTCCCTGCTCCACCGCCTCGTGCAAATACAATCCGCTTTGATCCACGGTGGTACGCACGCGGTGCACTTTGTAGGTTGCCAGGAAGCCATCTTCGATGCCCTGGCCCAGGCTGTATTCAAAGGCCGCGGCCTGGCGCGTGCCCTTGCTGGGATCGGCGGGATCCAGGGGAATCCCCGGCTCATCCTTGCAGAAATACTCGTAGGTGTCCACGTTGTCGGTGCGCTTGGGTGTGGCGGTCATGCCGAGGTGGATGGCGTTGCCAAAGTGCTTCAGGATCTCCTGCCAGGTGCCGAACCCTGACCGGTGGGCCTCATCAATGATGATCAGGTCGAAGAAGTCGGGCGGGAAGAGCTCGTACAGGCGTTGGCCATCCTCGTTTTCTACCCACAACGACTGGTAGATGCCAAAATACAGGTCGCGCGTCAGCAGCAGCGGGTGGCCTTCCAACAGGCAGCGGGGATCGCTGCCCTCGCGGGCAAAGGCAGAAAAAGCATTGTAAGCCTGGTTACGCAGCACCACCCGGTCAGCGATGAACAAGATACGCCCGGGCCGGTCGGGGTGTTGGCGATTGAGCCACTCCGATTTCACCAGTTTCCAGACCAGTTGCATGGCGGTGAATGTTTTACCGGTGCCGGTGGCCATGGCAAGTAGAACGCGCTTTTGCCCGCGCATGATGCGGCGAAGCACCTGGTTGATAGCCGTTTCCTGGAAATAGCGCAGGTTTTTGCCGGTGATCGATTCGGGGCAGTAAGGGTGCAGCAGTGGATTCAAGCGTCGTGCGGCGCTGTCATCCAGGCTGTACAGTGAGCGAGCCTGCGCCACCCTTTGCGGATCACCCGTAGCGCTCAGACCGGTGTTAGCGATCCAGCGCGCCCACAGTTCCTCTGGCTCAGGGAAGACGGTCAGTTCGCGGCTGGTGTTGGTGAAGAAATCGTATTCGAGTATCTCGTGGCCATTGCTGGCATAGGCGAAGGGCAGGCCCAGGTCGCGGGCATAGCCTTTGACCTGTTCAAAACCCGCCTCGGCAGGCAGGCCTTCTTCTTTTGCTTCCACAGCCGCGATCGGGAAGCCATCCGTGTAGCGCAGCAGATAATCCACTTTGCGCCCTTCCCGGTGGTGCGCCTTCTCGCCATGCAGAATAATCCGCCCAGCCGTGTACTGCACATCGCTGCGGTAGTAGTGCTCACGGCGCACCTGCTCGCGCCCCCAGTGGGCAGCCTCGAGCATGGGATCGATCAGGTAGGCGCGGGTATCAGCTTCGTTGAGGGTCATGTGGTAGCCCTGAAAAACCTGGTTTTGAGACAATCGCGATCACCTGGGAATACAGGCTGCTCAGAATCGCTTCTCGCTCAACGTTGATCGGAATCTCCAGGGGGATGAGGTATTGTTTCCTGATGTGCAAATGTTCGACTGCGCCTCTGGCAAAAATTTCAGATGACTGGGGTGTTTCTGTGGCGGATAGCCAAAGTACTGTTGCAGGGCTATGTTTCTGAAGTTCTTCATTGTACTCCAGGCACCAGTCGCTGTTGGGCAAACCGCGGATGCTCATGTAACGCTTGTAAGATCTGGGACCGGGTGTGGCTCGGTATCCCTCGGTGGAAATAATCCCCTTTTCAGCAAGTTGCCTGACCAAATCATCCAAGAGGCCGCGAAGTTGAACCTTGCGCTTTCCCGTTGGGGCTGTAATTTCATCCTCGGAAAGCGGGTGGAATGCCTCGGCGTCAACCTTTGTGCACAGGCTCTGCAACTGCCAAACATCCCCGGCAGCAAATTCATCCCTTTCTTGATTGGCTTTGTCGTAGAGAGCAGCCAGGATTGCCTCCCAACTGGTCAGGGCAAGAAGATGCCGGCTGTTCAGACGCACGGTGAGAAATGATCCTGCTCTGGCATCGGGTTGGCTCGTAAGGGAACTGCATCCGTTGAGAAGTTCTGGCCACAAAGTTAGCTGTCGAGATGCGGGCGCAACAAATAGAAGAATCGCGGGCCGATCGGGTGGAAGGCGTTTGATATAAGTGCCTGGCTGATTGGGTGTGAGCGGAGCCCAAAATTTACTTTCTATGATCAGGATATAGCGGCCTTCTGTATCAATGCCAACCAAATCGGGAATTGCGGTGTCCAACCCTCTTGATTGCGTATTGAACGCGAGGTTGTCTGGCAAGTCCACACCTGCTGATGAGACGAATTCTCGGAAAGCATCAGCAAGGAAAAGGTACTGCAAGAGCAAATGCGCCAATGCATCGGTTGCAACATTCTCTATTTGATTGGTCAGCAAGGGCGCAAGATGCGCCAGGATTGACTCGTGTGGCATGAAGAATCCTTAGGCTTGTGAGAAAATTGGCTCTTCCTACTTATCCTTCTCGTACTCCAGCACCTCACTCACTCCCACATTGAACAACTGACACAGGCTTTCCAGCACCTCGAAAGAGATGGCTGTAGCATGGCCTTTGGAAAGGCGCAGGGCAGTGGCGTAGGCAATGTTGCCGCGGCGCATCAGGTCGGTGGCGTTCATATTGTGCTGGGCGAGCAGTTCCGGTACTTTTACTTTGATCATATCACCTCTCCTCAATGGGGTGGGGAGTTATCAGGTCAATGTCGGTTGCAAAATCGCTTGACAGGCAAATAAAAGTATATTAGAGTATATATAGTTGACTATATACAACGTAATATATAAAATCGGCGACAAACAACAATAGCCCGGCATCCTTTGTAGCCCGGTATCGATACTCGTGTGAATATCTTACAGTGTGCCTGGTCAGGTGTCAATAGACATTGGCAGGAATTGTTCGACGCGTCTTGTGTTCAGGGCATGAGGAGCGAGAGTGATATGGCAAAGCGCAAGCGTTATTATCCACGAGATTCAATCCTGGAGAAATACAATTACACCTGTGTCTATTGCGGTGCATCGGCCAGCACAGTGGATCACATTGAACCCTACGACTGGAACCACAACAATGACAGCAGCAACCTGGTGGCAGCCTGCGTGGAGTGTAATGTGATCGCCGGCGACAAAATATTCGGCAGTTTCCAGGAGAAGGCGGATTATATTCGCACGATCCGGGCCAGGGGAAAATGGCGCCGCCGCGCCAGTCTGAAAATAGCAATCTGCTGCCGCTGCAAGAAAAACTTCAAGCCGGGGGTGAAGGGAGCGACGAACCTGTTATGTTCAAAGTGCGCGGCTCAGGTGTACTGGTGACCCAGGGAAGCAAGCATTGCTTGAAATCGGCGTTTGAAATTCAGTTGGCCCGATGGGGCAGCCCTATATAGTTGTTTTCCCCTATTCTGACCCCGATGGAATTTCAAACGCTGGAATTCCTCCTCCTCCGTCTAGTCCTCATTTTGAAGGATGCATTTGGTTCGCATGCAGAAAACGCTTGTTGGGATATAGTTTTGCGGCTAAAATAGATATAACCAAAGTAATCCATGTTTTGGATGACTCGCTTGTTCACTCTGAGATTGAAGAGAATCTAAACAATAGAGGGCGGCCTATGAGAACTGATCGATCCAAGTACACAAATTTTAAACGCTCTGCGCGTTTTCGCACTAGCTTGAGAGACGAAACAGTAGAAATCCCTGCTCCTCCTCAGCCAAAAACCAGCCTGTCTAAGCAAAATATCTTATTGTTATTCGCGCCCTCGATTGGTCTGCTTGTGATTGGATTGGTTTATGGTTTGATGTATCGAAATTTCCTGATGCCTATTGTGATGACAATTGGGGCGATTACATACCCGTCGATCATGCTGTTTGTGCGCAGACAGAATGAACAAAAGTATAAGGAAGAATTGGAAGAAATAGAGCGCGTTTATCAAGGAGTTTTAACAGACAAGAAACTCCAACTAGAAAAACTTAGGAAAGATCAAGTGAAGATCTTGAACAGTGCATTTCCTGAGCTGAGTCAACTGCTTTCATGGACAAAAGAGGTGTCCCATCGCATTTGGGAGAGAAAGCCTCAAGATGATGATTTTCTGGTTCTCCGGTTTGCGGAAGGAAAGACGCAGCCTGTTTTTCATGTGACGGCGCCAAAGATCGATTATATACAGTACGCATCCTCATTAGAGAAGGATGCTCACAGTCTTGCTGAAGAATATAAGAAGGATGTGTCTGGTGTACCCGTAACTGTTAACCTGGTTACTGTCGGGGCGCTTGCTATAACAGGTTCAAGGAATCTCATAGAGCCTTTGGCGCGCAGGTTGCTGTGTGATCTTGCTGTCTTGCATAGCCCTACCGAGGTTGAACTATATGCTGTGATTGATGCGGAACAGCTAGGTGATTGGGATTGGCTTAAGTGGCTACCTCATACAAGAACTATTGTTAACAAAGGAAACCGTCCTCAAATTGCTTATGGAACACAGGATTCGCGGCAGGTTTTGAACAGCCTTTTTGATGAACTTCATACCCGCTCGTTGGGGAAGGGAGAAAGTATAGCGAGCAGGCCCCATATTGTTTTATTTGTTCAGGATGTTAATTTGGTGTCAGGGCACGAGGCAATCTCTAGAATCATTCGCGACGGATCGCAGCTTAGGGCGAGTGTGATTTTTCTTGCATCGTCTTCCACACAGGCACCTGATAGTTGTGCTGGGATCATCGAAGTTGATAGCGGAGGAGTAAAATTAAAAGTTACCAGAGGGGATGAAAAACCCAAGCATGGGAAAGCTGAGTTTGGCTCTCTTGAGACTTGTCAGACGATTGCTCGAAATCTGGCCAAATTGAATATTGAAGGCGCTGGTGGAAATTTACCCTCTGAGGCGCGGCTTTTGGAGCTCTTGCGACTCTCTGATATTGATAGGGTAGATTTTGCTGGGATGTGGTCAGATGCATGGAGATCTCCTCCCGTGCTGCAGGCGGTGCTTGGTGTTAAGCAGGGAAAGCAAAGCGAGATATTAAACCTAAGACAAAATGCTCATGGCCCTCATGGTTTAATTGCTGGAACAACACGTTCAGGTAAAAGCGAATTGTTGTTGACTTTGCTTGCTGGTATGGCGATGAGCCACCATCCCCATCATCTGAACTTTGTTTTGATTGACTATAAGGGCGGAACTTCTATGGCTGCCTTGGAAGATTTGCCACATACGGTTGGTGTTGTCACTGATTTAGATGGACGTCAAACCACACGTGCTCTCGAGGCTCTGGATTCGGAATTAAGCAGGCGTGAAGAAATATTGGGGCAGTACAGGGTGGCAGACTTGGATAAGTTTTACGAGAGAGGCTATCATAGAGAACGCGTGCTGCCATATTTGTTTATTGTGATCGACGAATTTGCGGAACTTCGTTATAAATTTCGGGACGAGTTGTCGATCGTGATGGGAAAGTTTATTAGCCTGGCACAGCGAGGCGGTGGACTGGGCATACACCTGATTTTGGCAATGCAAAGCCCAGAGGGGATTGTTGACGATAAGATTCGCGCCAATACCAGATTCCGGATATGCCTGCGTGTAGAGAACGCTGCTGAAAGCAGAAGCCTATTACAAAAGAATGATGCCTATAATCTCCCGCTGATTCCAGGGAGAGCCTACCTTCAAGTTGGCAATGATGCGGTATATGATCTGTTTCAAGTTGCCAGGGTGGGGGGATTGTATAGTAAGCCTGGGCAAGCAATAGCAGAAAAATATGAGGTATACCAGATTGAAGCAGACGGGGATATGCAGTTGATTCTTCAATCCAGCCCTCCTGATCTGCCAAGAGAACAAGATCAGGGAAATGAGCAGAGCGGGCAGTCCATCGAAACGGATGTTCAGGCCATTGTGCGGAAGTTAAGAGATGCGGCAGAAAAAGCCGGCATAAAAAAACTAGATGGACCTTGGCCTCCTCCATTAAAACGAGAGGTTTACCTGGAACCCTTATTTGCTCGCGAACAACGGGAATATTGGAATGGAGTACTCTGGCCCGAAGTAGATGCTGGCATGCCTAAATGGATGACTGCCCCCATAGGATTACTGGATGAACCAAAGGCGCAGAGGCAGGATCCTCTTGTTCTGGATTTGATGGGACAGGATAATAATATCCTGGTTATTGGCGGCCCAGCCAGCGGGAAAACCATGTTTTTGTTAAGTCTTGCGTCGAGCTTTGCTCAACTGTACAACCCGCAAGAGATAAACTTTCACCTGGTTGATTTTGGCGGAGATCAATTACGCACAGCTTTTGAATTTTTGCCGCACACGGCTGGCGTTTATAGCCCAACAGATACGGAGAAAATACAGCGCTTAATCTATATGCTGCAACAGACATTAGAAAATCGGCAGCGGATCTTCTCTAAAGTGGGTGCGCAAAACTTGAAGGTGTATTTGCAGTCACCCAAGAGCCAGAAGTTGCCAGTGATCCTGATATTGATTGATAATTTCACGAGTTTTCGCGCCAAGTTTCCCGAAAACAACCCTATTTGGGTATCTCTGATGCGCGACGGCGGAAAATATGGTTTGTGTTTTGTTCTAACGAGTGACAAGTTGCCGGGTGACGACTTCATGAACCAAATACGCTCGCGGGTTGCGCTGGCGATGCCTGACCGAACATTGTATTCTTCAATCTTGGGTAAAAGACCTGATCTGGCACAATATGATGGAGTTCCGGGTCGTGGATTTTGGAAGGGCGATGCGCCAATTCAATTTCAGACGGCATTACCAGCCAAGGGCTCGCCGAGCGACCAAATCAATCAGTTGCGCACCATGGCAGATGTAATGAACACTGGGTGGGAAGGCCCCCGCCCAGAAGTACTGGAGAATTTGGAAGACATTGTTCCTTTTGATCGGGTTGTATCTGATAAAGCGTTGAGCACCTGGCAGCGATTTGAAGTGGATCGGGATTTGCAAATCCCGATTGGGTTGGATTACACAACTCACGAGGTGGTAAATGCGGGTTTGTTGCAAGAGAGCCCGTATTTCTTAGTGGTTGGACCAGCCAGAAGTGGCAAGACAGATGCACTGGCTACAGTGGTTTTGAGCACGGCTTTGCATTTTTCGCCCACTCAGGTTCATTTTATCCTGACTAGTTTTTCAGCAGATAATAAACTTGAAAACCTGAAGAATTTGCCCCATGTGCTGGATTATGTAACCACTGAGGATACTTTCAATGAGGCGTTAGATCATCTACTGCGTATATATGCCATGCGTAAGGGGAGTCAGAAGACACGCCCAATGAGCTATCGTCCAAAGCCGGTCTTGTTTCTTGTTGTTGACAATTATGCCTCGTTGGAGAAGGTGCTTGGGATCAACTATGCACAACAAATGTTAGAGGTTACTCGTATGGGGCGCGAGCTTGGCATTGGCTTAATCACGGCAATCACAGCGAATGCCATGGCTAAGATACATGATAGCCTTTTAAAGGCTATTTCGCAGGGACAGACTGGGTTGTGGTTGCGCTCTATGGCCATGGATAGCTCTCTGGCAAGCACGGTTGGCGTAAGAATCCCCCCTGATCTCCGCAATAAAAAGGATTTGCCGCCCGGGCGTGGTGTACTTTTTAGCCAAGAGATGGAGCGGCAACCATATCTTCAGGTGGCGACCTGTCTTACCGCGCGAGCATCTGGCAGATCTATTCAAGATTGGGTGCAGTTGGTTTCAGAAAAGGCTGCTGCTTCTGGGATGAAGAAGGCGCTCTGGGAAGATTATGAGGACAAAATCGCTGAATGATTTATGGCGCAACTAGCGGAACGCGAGTGCCATCAGATTGAACATGATAGGCCGATAATAGCTTGTCAAGGGTGACGCCGCTACGGTTTTACCGACGAGGAACTGGATTTCATCATCCACTACGATATCAACTACCGCATGGGTGGGGAGTTGGAGGGGGATGAGGAAGAATGAAACCGGAGCACATTCCTTTGACCAAAACCTTTTCAAGGAGGCACACAGATGAGCAAAAATAACTGGTTCAATAATCTACCCCCAAAACCCTCACGACCCATTGTGGTCGGGAGGGATGCAATCAATCAACGCATTGGCCAGTTGCAACGCGAGTTGAATCAGCAGCCGCCCATGATCCTGCCGCCGCCGCCCGGCATGTCGCCCATGCGCCTCCCGCCGCCCAATCTTTTCCCTCAGTTTCTTGAGTTCATGCGGCTGCTAGACCAAGATATATGGGGAGATAAAAACAAAAAGCGCTGAGAAAATCCTATGCATGGGATGGGCACTGAAGCAGTTAGGCAACCCGGCGCTGCTGGACAGGTCGCTTGGAAGCATCGGTGAGATAACAGGAGGAAAATGAACCTGCCGGAAAACGCACCCCCATACTGCCTGGTCTGTGGCAAAGCCACTGGCGGGCCCCCTTACCGGTTCTTTTTGGGTCGTGACGCCAACCAGCACGGCGGGGTCCGATCGTCTCTTGGCGTTGACTTTCGCGTCGAAAGGGAGCTGTCGGTCTGCCTGTGCAGTTCCTGCACCCATCATGCCTTCCTCAGAGATATCATGGGGGGCATTGGTGAAAATCTGGGTGCGGTAGGCTGCCTGATTTTTACTGTACTTTGTATTTTGCCTTACGTATTGTCGTGGTTCGTTATGTTCCTGCAGATAGACATACCATCGTTCGATTTTGCAGCGACACTTTTGCAAGCGATCAAAGGATTGAGAACTCTGGCTGAGAGCATCTTCGCATTTGTGTTGGCTGCTCTACACAATGAATACGGACCCACTGGCCAGTGGCTGGCCCTGGGGACGCTGCTCATAGCCGCCGGGCTGAGCCTGTATTTCTTGTTTGGGTTGGCGCGCGAATTGGTCAATTGGTTCCCAACTCCCGAAAACTTGCGCGCCGCTGGTCGCCGCCGCGCCCTGAAGATGCTCTCCGCTCAATACGCAAAGCAAGGCTATCTTGTACAAGAAGAGCCCTACTCTCCCCCCACATCATCTCGAGGGGGCTGGCGGTAGATTTACATCCGAGGAGGGATGATACCGTGCGATCAAAATCAGGTGTAGCTCAAGTCACCTGCCTGGCTTGCGGACAGCAAACCAGGTCAGCAAATATTGCTTGTTCAAAGACATTTTACTTGCGCAAATGGAGGCCAGACGCCTCCGTTACCAATGTGCCTGCCTATTTGAATGTGAGGCAGGCAGGTATTGACAATGAGGAAATAATGGTAGAGGTATCCATTTGCAAGCCATGCGCCCTTCGTTATGCCCATCAGGTTGCCCCAGGCCAATTCTTGGCCCAATTATCCGACAACTTGAAATTGTGGCTCAACTTGGCGCTTGGCGTACTCATCTTTATTGTGTTAGCGGTGATTTTCGGTGATGTTCCGCACTGGATGATTTATGTGCGCGCCGCGCTGCAACATAACCTGTGGTACCTGGAACCCTCCGTTCAACCCCTCTGCTGCCTGATCCCAATCTTGATGATCTTGATCATGTACGCCCGTTCATGGAATCAATCATTCCGTATGTATTCGGTCCCCGGTAAGGAAGAGAAATATGGTCTGGCGTTGGCATGGTTGTTGACGCAGCGCCTTTTCGAACCTCAGGGATATGGCATCTGGAAGAAGTAAACCAGTGTTTGCACCCGAATCAAGCCTAAGGAATTAGCCTTATGAAACTTCGCAAGGAAGTATATGAGAACTGCATCCGATGTAATCGCCCCACTTCACAGCCTGGTTACCGCTTTTTCTTGGGCGATTGGGTAGAACTATGGCGCTCAGAAGTTAAAGTCATCGACAATACCGAATACGGGATAAATAGTGAAGGTGATTCGTATCCTGTCGGCCATCCAGATATTACTTACTCGCAAAGATACTACAACATGTTTGTAGCTGAGAAAGAGGTTGTTGCCTGTATCTGCCCGACTTGTGATCGTACGCTGAATAAAGCCAAAGTAGATGTTCCTGGTTGCCTGGGGAGCTTGTTTACGCTGGCTTTCCTGATTGGCCTGCTGATTGCTTGCCTGGTAATCGTGGGGGTATGGTTTAATCCTGAAGGGAAATCGCTTGCGGAATTCATTCCGATTGTCACCGAAAGGGGCGGAGAAAACCTGGTTTATTTCTTTGAATTGGGTCAGGCTCTTCTCTTTGAACACCTTCCCCGCGCCTGGAACAGCGAGTATCGTACAGTCGTGCAAATACCCGTGCTTTGTTTAGCCACATTTGTTTTATATTCATTGTTAATAAATATCTTCGAACGTGTGCTGAAAAGCTCCGTTTTCAAGAGCAAAAACCGCCATGCCGTTCGTGCTCAAGCCGCGATTCATTACGGCATGCGGGGTTATGTGGTTCAAGACAGGCCCAACGCGTACGAGCGCGGTGAAGACCCTTAGTGAGAATGTTGAGCGACATATTCAGCACAACTGGCAATTCACCCCTCCGGCAGTCCCCTTGCTGGCCTTGTATTGCTCTTCGCACTGCCCGGTCAGCCTGATCCTGCAGGCACAAGACCTGGCCGCGGCGCTGGGTCAGGTGGGCACGGCGGTGGTTGGCGGGTTCCACTCGCCGGTGGAGAAAGAGATGCTCACCGTGCTGCTGCGCGGCAAAGGGCCGCTGGTGATCTGCCCGGCGCGCGCCCTGGAAGGCAGGCGTCTCCCGGCGGCCTGGCGCGGCCCGCTGGAGGCTGGGATGCGCATGCTGCTCACTAGAACCAGGTTTTTATTGATTCCTTGATTGATAGTAAGTGTAGATGTCGATCAAGAGAACTAGCAGAATAACCACTAGGGTCGAATAGGTGGCGTAATTGTGAGGTGTGGTTGTTGAGATGGTTTGGCTAGACTGGAATTGCAGGATGGATTGAATTAAAAAATACAACAGCATTATCCCCATTGTCAGAAAAACGATTAAAGGCTCTATTCCTGGTTTTAGCTGTTTCAGCCAGTTTTGAGGAAGGCCCATTATGCTGAAAGCCACTACGATTAAACCAAGAACAAAATATATAGCAGCATAAAGGAACGATCCAGAAATGGTTGTGCTCACAGCATAGGCAAGGCAAATCCAAATGATGATTACCTCAAAACCAATTATCCAACGATTAGTTAACTTTTGCATAATAATCTCCAGTGATCGCATTTAAGGGCATTGAACTGCACCGCTGAGAACGGTTTTAACGACTTCTTGGTATTCCTTGATTTTTTGATCGTATTCGATGTAATTCCACATATCGTTTACGCTTACTCCGGTTGCTACAACAAAACCGGCGATGGCAAGAGCGCATCCTAATTTTGTTGGTTCCACGATACAGACGGCGATAACAGCCGCAATGGCAATAGCTAACGCAGCGCCATCCAGTCCAGATTCTATCTCTATTCTTTGCTTTTCTTCCTTTGCCCTTTGAATCTCCTCTATAGCTTTTTTAGCCGCGTCCGCATCATCGCCGGATTCGATCAGATAGCAAAAGCCGTCCAGGAAAAACTGGTATTGCCCATCTTCTAATTCTCTGAAGCCGAGATTTTTGTCGCCCATGCAATTCCCGGCAAGCTCATCATAATTACTGCAAACTCCAAAGTTCATTGAGGATGTGGGGGGGATAGGTACTGGATAAGTGGGAATGGCAGGTGTGCCAGGGGTTCCAATGGGAGCAATTGTGCCATCCGCTTGAAAAGTTGAAAACGGCTGTGGACCCATTGTGGAAGGTGCTTCAATAGTGGATATGTTGGGCTCAAAATCACAGCCAGCCACAGATAACGCCATACTAAGAACAATGAGTAAGTTTAAAATAGTCTTAAGTATCTTCATGGCCCGTCTCCAAAGAAGGTTAATAGATTTAACTCGTCCAAACTTCGCTGATAGTAATAGCCGAGAAAAATAGTAAAACAGGCTGCTCGTTCAATCACCACGAGCAGCCTGTTTTATCGGTTGCGTTATGCTCCCGTTCCTGCGGCGGCGGCAGCAGCAGCGCGTGCGGCCTCGTCCAGTTCGCGGAAGTTTTGCGCCACGCTGGTCAGGTACTGGTTGATCGAGTTCAGCGTGTCGCTGTACTTTTCCAAGTCAGTGATCCAGTTGCCATAGGTCAGTTCAAACTGATCCTGCGCCGGACCATCCCAGGCCATATCGAGTTCGTTGTTGAGGGTGCGCAGCCGGGTCAGCAGGTCGGTGACGGCGCCATCGCGCTCGGCCTTGATCTTGGCTGCCAAATCTTCTACGGTTTCAACTTCAATTCTCAGGTTAGGCATCATATCCTCCGTTTAATCTTAACTATGTTCTTTGGCTTGAATAAATTGAACTTGGCCTCATAAATATTGAGTTGTCGTGGTATATGTGAACTGTGTTTTGTTGCATCCCTCCTGTGTGCTATATGTTATAAAAATGATTACATTAGCCCGTCTCTAATTTACAATAAGATCCCTTCCTTGTCAAGTAAATTGCAGTAAATTCGCAGGAATCTAACAAATTTGTTGGGGCCAGTTTTGGGCGAGTTTAAGATATAATTTTACTTGATAGGGTTGGTGCTCATTTTACCCCAATTCCGGAGTATTATTGTGCTAGCTGCATGGAAAATATAGCCGTTACTTTCAAGCACTTTTCTGATGAGGCGTTGACAGTTGATCTTTCCTTGCCACTGCAGGTTCCGGTAGGGGAATTACTGCCGCCTCTTATTCAGCGGTTGGGCTGGGCAGAGGAGTCAAATTTTGAGCTATCGTCAGAATGGCGGTTGGTTCTACAGGAGACAGGCGAGATAATTTACTCTCAACAGACTCTAGGCGAGATGGGTGTGCTGCCCGGAGATATTCTCCTTTTGGAGAGCGCAAAGGGCCATTTCAGGCCAGATGCAAATTTTCCGAAGGTAGATGCCAAGGGGAGAGTTCTTGTATCGGTTGATGGTACAATTTTTCTATTGAAATCCGCAAGGGTTTTGATTGGTCGCCCAGACCCGGGTATGGGTTTGTTCCCGGCAGATGTAGGGGTGGATCTTACAAATTTGGATAAGGATGCGATCAGTTCTCGAAGGCACGCACAATTGCTATTACAGGATAGGGTGTACGTTATTCGAGATCTTGGTAGTAAGCATGGCACATATGTCAATGGGCAAAAACTGGGGCCGGGTGAGCGAAAAATACTAGAAGATGGAGACTGTATTCAGATTGGCGAAGAAGGTGTTGTACTCAAATATCAAGGCTGAAGCCATATATTGCATTGTGAAGAGGGCAGGAAACCGATGAGAATCAATGTTAAGCACCACCTGAATCTGTTACTTATTGCAACAATTATTGTTGTTTTAGCAGTTGATATTTCTCCGGCTGCTTCCCAGGTCAATGTTGATCAAATCGAGATTGTTTCGATCAAACCGACCGGTTGTCCTTACATTGGGGTTCAGGCAAGGGTTGTCAATCCAGAAGGCATTCCAATTGATGGCTTATCAAAGAGTGACCTGATCCTGCTGGAAGATTCTAAGCCGGTGGATTTTGATCTGTCCACGGTAGATGCTGGTGTTCAGGTTGTGATCATTCTGGATGCTGGGAGGGGGCTCCTAACCGAAGGGGCAACGGGGGCGTCTCGCCTGGATGAGATGAAAGGCATTGTTACCCGATATGTGGATGGGATGGGGGAGCATGACGAAACAATGATCGTCTTGCAGTCGGGTTCGGCAACAGAGATACGCCAGACTTTTACGTCTGATAAGGAAAAGTTGTATACGGCTATTAGTGAAGTTGTTTTCAATTCGTCGCCAGGGGACTCTTATGGACTTGATGCTGTTGCATTAAGTTTAGAAGAACTTAGCCGGGTAACAGGAGAATCGAAAACCCAGGCGATTGTGTTTTTATCAGCAGGCATTCAAAAAGTGTCGACAAGCTCTTCTGTGGTGGAGCAAACAGCAGATAAGTTGGGGATTCCGGTTCATGCAATTCTGATCCGTCCCGAGGAAACCGAATATACACAACCGGGCCTGGAAAGATTGGCCCAAAATACGGGTGGGATGTATCAACATTATCAGGTTCTTACGGATACGAATGATTTGTTTACGCATTTGGGAAAGATGCGCATACACTATCTTCTGCAATTTACTACCCAATCTGGCTCGACTGCTGAAAGGTTGATCGAACTGACAACCTCTGGCAGCGCAACCAATCCTCCGAGAGCTTTTATGCGCTACACCTTAGATTTACAGCCACCAACAGTGCTTTTTGTTGAGCCAGCTCCGGGAACTCAAATTGTTCGCAGCACGTCAATCTACGATGCACCGCTAGATGAATACGAGCCCACCTCAACGAAGGTGTCTGCTCAGGTCACCTGGTTAGATGGCTGCCCAAGGCAGGTTGTAAACGCAGAGTTTTTTGTGAACGGAACATCAAGCGGCTTTTTACTGGATCCTGGCACTGCACCTGGTTTCGCCTGGGACTTGCGCGGGTACCGGAAATTCGGCGAAGATGATGTTCAACTCCGCATACAAGTTCAGGATACGCTGGGGTTTATCAGCAGCGCAGATGCTTTTGTGTCAGTTTTTGTATCCAAGTTGCCACCAACTCCGACACCTCCACCGCCAGATCCTTGCGATCAATATACTGGCATAAAGAAAACTTTCTGCGAGAGCAACAAGGTGGCTGGCGGAATTGCCTTGGTGGTTGCGTTGGTTACGTTATTTTTGGTTGTTATTGTGCTTGCTGTTGCCTATCGTAACCGCGATCGATTGCTGTCAGCTGCGCAGAATGCGGGAAGCAGCATCAAAGGGACATGGGATCGGTTGACGGGTGGAACAAAGGAAAAAATCGTTGCTTATTTAACGATTGAGAACGAACCATATAAGAAAGATCTGGGGGAGCGTATACCTTTATATCGGAGCGCACCTACAACAATAGGCCGGAGTCAAAAAACGAACAAGGTTGTAATTCCAACTTATGAGGATCGAGAACCCGAGGTAAGCAAGGAGCATTGTGTTATCCAGCATGAAAACGGAGAATGGTTTATTTGGGATACCAACAGCACAAATGGTACGATGATTAATGGAATCCCCCTCAACCCTCCAGATAAGGAAAAGCTCGATCACAAAGATGAGGTGGTGTTGGGACGCCTGGCATACGGTGGTATCAGAATGGTTTTTTACCTAGCTCAATCCGATAGCGATCAGGGTGCCGGACAGGTTGGAAGGGTAACGAGGTGATGGGTATATGATGCAGATCAAGAAGGGAACTGTCATTGAGCCGTATTGCATTGACTTTGCCTTACCGCAAGGCCGAGGAGGAATGGCGCAGATCTATGTCGCCCATGTAGTGGGAGATAGCAGAAAAGTTGCACTCAAGATCAGTCGAGGCTCATCAAACGATTCTCGTTACGAAAACGCCTTAAGAGCCGAGGCCAGCATATTGAAGAATTTAGGACATCCAGGAATTGTAAAAATCTTACCATTGCATACCCCCAGCAAATATGGCTTTCCAATGGAACGTGCATTTAATATTAAAGGTGAACCTTGGTACTTTGCCATGGAATACCTTGATGGCAAATCACTGCATGCATATACGGCAAAATCGAAGGGTTTACCACTGGATATTTCTTGTTCAATTATTAGCCATGTGGCAAGCGCCTTAATGCATGTTCATGAACAAGGATATGCCCATCTGGATGTGAAGCCAGAAAATATTGTGTTTCGCTATCCGTTGAAAAGAAGCGCTGTTTTGGCCCCCGTTCTCGTTGACTTTGGAGTTGCTGCAAATGTTAAGGGAATTTACACGGATGGAGGTTCTTTGGCATTTATGCCTCCCGAACGGATCAAGCAAGTTGAGGGACGTGTTGCTCCCGAGTACGCTGCCTTTGCTGTTGATCCGGTCAAAGTTGATATTTATGGGTTAGGTGTCTTGGCCTTCGAATTAGTGACAGGGAAACTTCCTTTCCAGGGTGGCAGCCCGGGCAGATTGACCAGCGCCATCCTAAACCACGCTTTGACTCCTCCAAGACAATACAGACGAGACTTGCATCCGGCAATGGAAAGCCTGATTTTACAGATGCTCGATGCGGATCCTGGGCAGCGCCCTCATTTATCTCAGGTTGTGAATGAATTGCGCAGGATTTCCCCGCAAGTTGAGTGTGTGGGGTATGATGTTCCGTTCCGCAAGTGATGGGTGACAAGATGGATTGTGCATCATTATATGGCGAGTGGCAAAATGGCGAAAACTGAAATCAACCACAACACGCGTTTAGGCACTATCGCGGCTGCTGCAGATGATACGATAGGCGGACGGCCTTATATGCAGGATCGGTCCGAGGTGCTTTCTATCAAAACTTCTGGCGGGATTAACCTGTTGTTAGCTTTGGTGGCAGACGGTATGGGTGGTGGTAATGATGGGGAGGTGGCGGCTGAAAAGACCAAGGATGCAATTTTAGCCGCCTGCGAGAATAGCAAGTCTACTGATGTGAGCGAGATCCTTCGTGGAGCGATTGAGGCTGCAAACAGGGCTGTGACGGGGGATGAAAGCCTATACAATGCAGGTTCGACGGCAACGGTTGTTGCGATTCATGAGAATCGTCTCTATTTAGCACATGTGGGAGATAGTCGAGTCTATTTAATCAGGCAGAATCGGCTCATACAATTAACAGAGGATCACACCTGGGGAAATGAAATGCTCAAAGAGAACAAATTGAGCATAGAGGAGGTGAATAGAATCTCCAGAAGTGGTAATTTATCGCGTTTTGTGGGTAAGTCTCACGAAATTAAGGTAGATCAAAATATTCAATCGGTGCCCAATAAGGGATATCTTGAGTTACAGGCGGGAGACGGGGTGATTTTATGTTCGGATGGTTTGATAAAAAATCGCCCGGATAGCACTCGGCCTTTCGTTCAGGATAGTGAAATAGTAAGGGCGTTCTCAAAAGAAAACCCTGCGGGCGCTGTTGGCACATTGATATCATTGGCTAAGGGCAGGCGGGTTGATGACAATGTTTCTGTGGTTGTTATTAAGGTGCCTGGTGGTAAGGCAATCAGCCCCGTCTTGCTGCGTTCGCTATTAGTCATCTGCGCCTTAGGTATTTTGGGGTTGATTTTGTTCATTCCGACATTGTTGGGCATTTCTTTGCCGACACGACCAAGTCCAACGGTAACCACTATGGTTATTGACATTCCGGACGTGCCTGAAAATTCCGCTGTTGTGGATAATGTGCATGGAAATGTCTGGTATCAGATTTCTGAGCAACCAGCCAATGAATTGACCAATGGTGAGAATATTCCGCTTGCGTCCGGAGTATTTGTTCGCACCACGGTAGGCACCGCCAGGATTGTTGTTTCTGATCAGATTGTGCTTTATATCGGTGAACAGTCGGAAATCATGTTCTCTGACTTTGACCAGGGTTCCGATGTTTTGATATTGATGTTGAACCGCGGACGCATCCTGACGGATGTCTCGCTCGTTCAGCCAGATCGGTTGATTGTTCAGACTCCGCTGGATGCACAGGCATCGGTTTCTCGAGGCCTGATGGGTGTTGCTTATGAAACTGCTCTGGATGTAGATTGCTTAATTGGGAAATGTCAAATTACCTCTGATGCCGATGGACGGGCATTGCAAATGGGCGAGTCTAGCCGCTATTTCGATGGGATCTTTGAGCCAGCACATGCCCAATATGATCTGTGGCAGGTCTTTGCCCCTCCTGTTCCCACGCTGACACCTTTGCCGTCGGCCACATCAACACACACTCCAACGGTCACGCCGACATCCACCTCAACGCCGATGCCCACAGTGATTATGCCGCCAACCCTAGCGCCCACAGAAAAAGAGGTTGAACCGCCTCCAGTTTCGACAAGTACACCAACAGAAAGTCCGAGTGATACACCAGAACCACCACCGCCGCCACCACCACCTCCTGAACAACCGCCTGCTCACCCATAAGGGTTTCTTGAGGAGCATTCCATGGATAACAAGTCACTTTTCTTAAACAAAAGCCGATGTGTTTTAGGGAGGATCTCAACGGTAATGGTTTGTCTCTCACGAGAGAGATTGCCGCGCTCGCTAATCCTTTTATTTGTGGTGCTATGCGCCCTTCTGTTTTCCTTCTCGTGGCTGAGTTACCTCTCGGTTTCGGCAGCAGATATATCAGCTCCGCCTTTATCGGTGGTGGATTTTAGCGCTGCCGAGTATTCCACGGTTGAAAATTCAATAACAACAACAATCACAGTGGAATTGGATAAACCTTCTTCGGATGTAATCACGGTAACCTTTATTGCCAACAATGAAAGTGCCATTTTGGGAAGCGATTACTTTTCCGCCACCAGCGTTATTACCTTCGCCACGGGCGTTCAGGTTAATCACGTGATTCTTCCCATTTCGGACGATTTTTTTGATGAGGAAGATGAGATTATCACTCTGATTCTGACTGATGCGGTCAATGCAGAATTGGGCAATACAAATAACCCGGCAATACTGACTATCTTGGACAATGACAGTGCTGGATTTTATATCACCCCCACGGTTGGCTTGCAAACTACAGAGGCCGGTGGGCAAGCCGTGTTTACAGTAAAACTCACAAGCCAACCCAGGGCGAATGTTGAATTTGGGTTAGCCAGTTCGGATTTAACGGAAGGTACCGTCAATCGCGATTCTGTGGTGTTCACCCCAGAAAACTGGAATGTGCTACAGGAAGTAATAATTTCTGGAGTAGATGATGTTGATGATGATGAGGATATAGCTTACACCATTATTACCCTGGCTGCAACTAGCGAAGATGGTAAGTATAATGGAAAAAATCCAGATGATGTGATTGTTGTTAACCGCGATAACGAGGTAAAAACCTTTTTGTCTGGTGTTCTTAGGAACTATGACGCGCTGAAGATTTACTTTGACGATTTTAGTACTGACAACGGCTGGGACGTGTACGCTGCAGGTGGTGGAGGAGGGGAAATTATCGCAGGTGAATATCGTTTACATCATCTGGGGCCGAACCAAATTGTAGAAGGTATTGCCCCTATTGGCATTTCAGATTTGCCCGGTGGTTATTCAATCCAAGTTAATGCGCGTTGGTTAAGTGGCAGTTCTTTGCGATATGGCATTATCTTCAATTGGGCTGATACATCAAATTTCTATGTTCTTTTTGTTGACTCGTCTGTGCAATCGTATGCGATATGGAAGTATCAGAGCGGTTGGTATCGTCTTTGCAGTGGCACATCAACCAATATTAATACCGCTGGTGCTGTTAATAGACTACGAATTGAGCGGATTGGATCTACAATAAGCTTGTATGTCAACAATGTTTTTGTGGATAATACATCAGACAATTCTTTTACGGGTGGCCTTGCGGGATTGGCTATCTGGGCTGTTAGCGAAAACGGCGAGGCGCGTTTTGATGATTTTGAAGTGAAGAGGATCCCGTAAGAATTACAGCCATCGGGCTCGTTCGTTCACAAAGATCCGGGCTAGAAACCTGTCGGAGAGCCGTGTGAAGCAAAACTTCACGCACGGTTCGATGAGGGGAACTGGAAATACGCCTGTTTGCGAGAAACGGCTTGTTAATACAAGATGAGCTTCGTCAGATGGCGCGCCAGTCCTTCACTCTACTCTGTGCGCCGTTTTTGGGCGTTTCGGCTGTGGGATGAGAAAAGGATAAGGTAAGAGATAAGAGAATGGGCGAATGGAAAGATTTTCTTGTTGAGTTGGCCAAAAAACTGACACCCTGGCTGGCGCTGGCGGTGCTGATCTTCCTGCTGGGGATCATGTTTGGTGATCGGCTACCGGATGGCTACCAGGCTGTGCCGACGCTGCTGGCGCTTGTAGTGCTGGTGCTGGCGGCGCTGATCGAGTTCGCCCGGCTGCGCAGCCAGCGCGCGAAGGATGACAGCGTCAAAATCGAGGGCGGTGCAGACGGAGCGGCCGTGTCTGCCGGGAACCGGGGACTGCTGCTGCAGATTGTGAATAACTATGCGCGGGAAAAGCCGGATGTGCAAAAGGCGGCTCTACAGCAGCAGTTGGCAGAGTATCTGGATTGGGTGTGTGAAACCTTTGGCGTGATCGTGCTGCGCGGCATCGAGCAGGAGGGCCGCCAGGTGATCACCCTGCCGCTGGAGACGGTGTACGTGCCGCTGCAGGCAGAGTGCCAGCCAGAGATGGATGAGATCACGGAATCTTTAGCGGAAGTGCGCCATGCCCGCCAGATGGAACGAGCAGAACGCCACAATATCCAACTCAACGAGGCGCTCTCGTTGGGGGCGCGCCTGATCATCACCGGCGGGCCGGGGTGCGGTAAGACGACGGTCTTGCAGCACATTGCCTGGTCACTGGCAGATGCTATTCGCTCTGGAAAATTCACTGAAGCAGGCAAAAAGCTGGGCCTCACGCTGCCGTTTCCGCTGCCGGTTTACGTACCCCTCAGCCAATATGCCACTTATCTGCGCAACCTGCCGCCCTCAGCCGGCGGGCAGCAGAAAGCACTGGCGACATTCATCGCCGATTACCTGGTGCAGCGCCAGACCAACCTGAGCATCAGTTCGGATTTTCTGGCTTTTCTGCTGCGCAGTGAACAGAATGTGCTCTTGCTGCTGGATGGCCTGGATGAGGTTCCCAACGAAACCGAGCGGGTGCGGGTGCGCCAGGCAATTGAGGATTTGACTGCCGGGCGAGAGGATTTGCGTGTGGTGGTGACAAGCCGGACGGCAGCTTATCGCGGGCAGGCAGTGCTGGGGCATGGCTTTTGCCAGGCGCGCGTTTTGCCGCTTGCACAGGAGCAAATTGAAGCCCTGGTGCGGCATGCTTACCGCTCAATCTACCACCAGAGCCAGGCCAAGGCAAAATCCACTGCCGATGATCTATTGGAACAGATTGGCAAGTTAGAAGCAGGGCGCCGGCAGCGCCTGGGCGAGGATACCCCGGCGTTGGTGGATACACCTCTGATGGTGCGTCTGTTGCTGATCGTGCATTTCAATAACCGCACCCTCCCGGATCAGCGCGCCGGCCTATATCAGATGGCGGCGGATGCCTTGCTGCGGCCTGAATACGCGCTAGACCAGGCGGTAAGTGACGAGATCGAGCACCGAGTGGGCGGCAGTCTGGCGATGAACCGGGAAATACTGCAGCATTTGGCCTATCACATGCACCAGCAGGGCGCTGAGCAAGGACGCGAGATTGAAGAAAATACTTTGCGCAGCATATTGAGCGCTGAGCCAACGTATGCACCGTTCGTAGATGAGTTGATCGCACAGACCTGCCAGCGAGGAACTCTGCTGGAAGAGAGCGGCGGTTTGTACCGCTTTATCCACCTGTCTTTCCAGGAATTCCTGGTGGGGCGTTACCTGGCACAGAATTATCCCGATGCGGACCAGTTGGTCAATCTATTGCAAGATGGACGGCTGTATGATTCCTGGTGGCGTGAGCCCCTGCTGTTGATGGTGGGTTACCAGGATGTCACTGCGCCGATTCAGGCGCGCCGCCTGCTGCTGCGATTTGCTGACCTGGATGAAGGATCAGCCCGACGCAAGAAGCGTGCATCGCTAGATGCATGCCTGGCAGCGGTAGAACTGGGGGTGTCAGCCTACCTGGAATGTAAAAGCCAAGCTGACGATCTGGGCAATAAATTGTGCGGGCGGTTGCTGGCCTTGCATGAAGAAACAGCGCATGATCCCTGGGCGCCGCCGGTTCTGGCGAGTGCGATGGATGCTTTGGATCACCTGGGTTGGCTACCGCCCGACCTGCATCAATTTGTGCCCGTGCCGGGTGCGGCATCCCCGAAGTTCCTGGTGGCCTGCTACCCGGTGACCAACGCCCAGTATTCGCGTTTTTTGCAGGCGGAGGATTTCGCCGCTCTGGAATATTGGACGGGATTCCCGAAGTACGACCAACCGGATAAGTTTGAACTGTTGGGCGATTGGGGCGAAGAAGGCTGGAAATGGCTGCAAGGAGCCTTGAAAGAAAAAGATTGCTCGCCGGATAGCAAGCGCTCCTACCCGCGCTACTGGAACAACCCGCGCCTGGGCATTGCCCGCCGGGGTGCGCCGGTGGTGGGCGTGACCTGGTACGAGGCCAACGCTTACTGCAAGTGGCTGCTGGCGCACTGGGCTGACCTGGAGGAGGGGCAGAGCAACCCAAACTTGCAGCCCCAGGTGGTGCGCCTGCCACTGGAGCGCGAATGGGAACAGGCGGCGGGCGGTTTGAAGCCCGAAAACCGCTACCCCTGGGACAAATCGGGAGAGAAACCTACTAGTGACGAAAAGGAAATTTTGCGCCGGGCCAATGTTAGCGAGAGCGGCATCGGGCGCACCACTCCGGTGGGCATGTACCCCCTGGGTGCCAGCCAGCCGTATGGGCTGCACGACCTGGCAGGCAACATTTGGGAATGGCAGGTGAACTATTCGGGGCATGATATTTTAGGTGTGAAAGCCTTGGCGCTGCGCGGCGGTTCGTTCTACGTTTATCGCGGCCGCTCCCGCGTGGCGGTGCGCAATTACAATCACCCGTACCTCCTTTGGGACTACCTCGGGTTTCGTGTGGTCGTCATCCCCAGTTAAGGGGTTTGCGATTCTGTTTCCTGCATTCTGTGCGCCGCCCTGCTATTTGGGGTGGTGCTTGTGGCTTGTTTGAAATCTGCATTTGAAATCCCTCTGGCCCGATAGGCCAGCCCTGTAAGATGACTTTCCTCCTTCTCGACCTGGCTTGAATTTCAAACGCCCCCATGGGGCTGCGGCAATCTCCTCCTCCGTCCAGCTGAGTCCATGTCGGTGGTGGAGTTGTGCGAGCCTATCTCAAGCCCCAATTCGTGCAAGGATGGGGAGGCTGGTATTTTTAGCGCGTGCCCTGTTATACAATCGTTGGATTCAGGCGGTCATTGCTCTGGGTATCGCCATTAATTCGCCAACAGACTGTTTTACCGCCGAAGCAGAAAATGGCTTAGCCGCCAACGTGCTGAGAGATGTATGCGCGTTTTCAACCAGCCAGAGATTCTCATCGTTACCCATTATCAACATCTGTGATTCCAATACTGCCCGATCCCCCTGCATAAAACGGAGCATGTCGACCA
>DIXA01000010.1 GCA_002428565.1 Anaerolineales bacterium UBA6092
CTCCACGCTTAAGTGGGGTGGTACCTGTGCGCCAGCCATGCAGTAGAATTCGGTAATATCCATCAGGGTGCTGATCTGATCGTTGTTGTTGATCATCAGCGCGGGGCTGGGGTCAAAGCGGAAGTAGATGACCGTGGGCAGGGTGGCGCCATCGGCGGGCATGGGGCCTGCCACGTGGACGTAGGAATTGGGCGACCAGTACTGCATCCCTGGCGTGTCCAGGCTGCCGATGGGGCGGCCTTGCAGGTTATAAAAGGTCAGCCCATCGTTAGCCTGGGTTTTGGTCAGGAAGCCTGCCGGGAGGAACTGCGCACCGGGCAGGGGGGTAGGAGAAACCTCCGTGACCACCACGATCAGGGTGGGCGGTGCAACGGGGGTATCGACCGGGGCGGTGGCGGGTATTCCCACCGGCCAGGTGGCAGTCGGTGGGGGCGGAGCGCTGATCTCGGTGGGTGGGGGCGGCGGGAGGGGGGTATCCGTTGCCGGGGGCGGGGTGGGCGGCAGCGGCGTAGGAGGATTCTCGACCGCACCGGGCAGGGTGCAGGCCAGGCTGGCGAGCAGGAGGGTCAGTACGAAAATGAGCAGCGCAGGTGAGCGTTTCATGGTGTGATCCTTTCTGTTATACTTTACTCCAATCCGGGCAATATTGCAACGAGGCAACCGGTTACCTCGCCCGGCGACGCAACGTTTTTGCTAAAGGTGCATCTAATGAATCAAGAGATCAGGAATTATGTGCAGGCGGAAGGGTTTTCGCTGGCAGCGCTGCAAAGCGGCAGCCGGGAGGAGTTTTCTCGGCTGGTGGAGGCTTACCAGGCAAACATCTACCGCCTGGCGCTGAAAATGCTGGATAACCCGCAAGATGCCGAAGATGTGCTGCAGGAGACTTTTTTGAAGGCCTACCGCAACCTGAAGAATTTCGACGGGCGCTCCAAGCTCTCTACCTGGCTGTTCCGCATTGCCACCAACGAGGCGCTGATGCTGCTGCGCCGCCAGCGCCCGGGCGTCTTCTCGATCGATGAGCCGGTGGCAGGGGAAGACAGCGAGCAGGAGCCGCTGCAGATCGTGGATTGGTGCTGCCTGCCAGAGAAGGAACTACTCAGCAGCGAGTCCCGCCTGCACCTGGATGCCGCCGTGCAGCGGCTGCCGCACACGCTGCGGGTGGTCTTCTTGCTGCGGGATATCGAGGATCTGTCCACGCAGGAGACGGCGCAGGCCCTGGGTCTGAGCGAAACCGCGGTGAAGACGCGCCTCTCACGGGCGCGCATGCGCTTGCGAGAGGATTTGACCGCCTACTATGGCAATCGCCTGGCGGGCAAGGGTTTAACGGAGAAGGATGCCTATGGAACAGCATAAACACGAAGGCTGTCGGGAACTGCTGGGGGAACTGTCCGATTACGTCAACGGCGATCTGGGCGAGAGCCTGTGCGCCGAGCTGGAGCGTCACCTGGCGGGCTGCGAGAACTGCCGCATTGTGGTGGATACGCTGCGTAAGACGGTCTACCTGTACCATGCCACCGCCGCGCCGCAGGAGGTGCCGCAAGAGGTGAGCGAGCGCCTCTTCAAGCGCCTGCACCTTGATTCTTAATTTTTGGGTTGTTGTTTTGCGGTGCTTTGCGCCGCAAAACAACAACCCAAAAATTTATTTTTTCAAGCGGCGCGCATCGCCATCGCGGATGGTGATGCCGCGGGCATCTAGATGCTCCAGCAGCGCCAGCACATAGCGGCGGCTGGTGTTGAAGTGGTCACGCACCTGCGCCGCGGTGAGCAGTCCCTGCGCCTGCAGCAGGCGGCGCACCTCGCTGACCATGTGCTCGTAATCGGCTTTGCGGAAAAGCACATCCGGCGGTACAAACACCAGAGTCTCCAAATCCAGCAGAGCGCTGTACAGATCCTCGCCCAGGGCCGCCTGGCATTCTTTGGCGGAGGGCGGGGCATACGGCGCGGCGGCAAAGCGCTGCAGCAGATCATCCACCAGTTTCTGCTGCTGCGGGGTGAATTGGATGTGGTGCCCGGGGCGCATCACCAGCGTGCCCGCCTCCACCAGGGCCTGCTCTGCCGCCAGGCGGCTCAGGGCAGCGTTGAACAGGCGCGGAGTCAGCTTGAGGCGGCTCTTTAGCTCTTCGCGCAAGATGCCCCGGCGCAGCGGATAGGTTTTGTGGTGCGCCTGCACTTCCTGAACGGCGCGGGCCGCCAATGCCTGCCAATAGCCCCGGCTGGCAACCAATGCCTGGGGGGGCGGTAGTTCGTTAGGGCTGGTGGGGCCTTCCAGCGAGAGGGCCTGATCGCTTTGCAGCAGTTCTGCCAGGGCGCTGCGGGCCACATCTGCATCCAGGTGGGAGCGGGTGAGCACTTCTTGGAGGGGGGCTGCGCCCAGCGCCAGCATGGCTTGCAGTAAGATCTCAGCGGGCGTGCCCTGCGAGAGGGTCTCCAGGCGCTGGAGGGACTCGGCCGAGAAGCGTTTGTGACGCGCCGCGGGGTGCGGGTCGAGCACGGCGCCGCCGCCCAGGGTTTCGCCAGGGGATGGGCGGCGCAGGATGTAACGGTCGCCGCGCACTGCCACCACCGGCTGGTTGAGCTCCAGCTGCAGCCAGCCCTCTGTGCCAGGGAGCAGCTCCTGGCTGCCTAAAAGCCGGGCACGCGCCACCACTTCGGCCGCGCCGATGAACAGCTTGACCTCGGTGTTGTGCTCCAGCGGCTGAGAGACATCTGCCGCCAGGCGGAAGCTCACATCCAGCAGGCGGGTGGTTTGGTAATCGCCGGGGCGGGTGACCACGCTGCCGCGCTGCACCTGGTCCAGCTCCACGCCCGAGATATTGACCGCGGTGCGGCTGCCGGGCACGGCGATTTCCTCTTTGCGCTTGTGGGTTTGCAGGCCGCGCACCCGCCCGCGCAAGTCGGCGGGCAGGATGGAAAGCTCATCGCCCACGCGCAGGCAGCCGTCACTGAGCGTGCCGGTGACGATGGTGCCAAAGCCGGGCATGGTGAAGACGCGGTCGATGGGCAGGCGCGGGCGGTTCAGGTCGGGGCGGGGGGGGCGGTCTGCCAGGCAGGCTGAGATGGCTTGCAGCAGCTCGGGCAGGCCCTGGTGGGTGCGCGCCGAGACGCGCACGATGGGCGCCTGGCTCAGGCTGGTGTTGCGCAGCGCCTGGTGCACATCATCTTCGATCAGGTCCAGCCAGTCGGGGTCGTCGATCAGGTCGATTTTGGTCAGGGCCACCACGCCCGCCTGGATCTGCAGCATGTCGAGGATCACCAGGTGCTCGCGCGTCTGCGGCATGATGCCCTCATCCGCGGCGATGACGAACAGTGCGGCGTCGATGCCGCCCACGCCCGCCAGCATGTTCTCGATGAAATCGCGATGACCGGGCACATCCACAATGCCTATATCCTCGCCGCCGGGCAGGGTCAGCCAGGCGAAGCCCAGGTCAATCGTCATCTCGCGCTCGCGCTCTTCTTTCAGGCGGTCGGGATGGGTGCCGGTGAGGGCCTGTACCAGGGTGGATTTGCCGTGATCGACGTGCCCGGCGGTGCCAATAACGCGCATGAAGGGCGGCTCCTAGCGGCTGCGACCGAGGGTGCGCTCGTACTCGCTCACCCAGTCGTGCGCCATGGCCAGCAGGGCTTGCAGGCGTTTTTCGGCCTGCTGGTTGGTCTGCTGCAGCAGATCCTGGATCTCTTGCAGTTCGTCTTCGATGTGCGTGGTCTGGCTAGCCAGTTTCTCGTACTGGCGGGTGCTCTCACCGCGCTGCTCTTCCTGGGTGAGGGTGTAGTTCGTCCAGCGTTTCTGGTCATCGGCCTTGAAGGTGACCCATTCCTGGCGGAAGCGGTCTTCACCCAGACGCTGGATTTCGGTGATCTCGTTGATGCGCCGTTCGACACGCTGGGCAAGGTCGTCCACCGCAGTTTGGGCGCGTTTGGTTTCGCGATGGGTGGTATCCAGGGATAGGATTTGCGACTCGATATCGGTGGCCTGTCGTTCGATGGTGGTGAAGCGGTTTTGCCATTCCTTCCACAGGCGGTCGCGTTCCACCTGGGTCAGGGCTTGCTTATCCAGGAAGGTGGCCACGGAGTCACGGCGCTCGGCCTCCACCGCCACCAGCTCGGTGAGGCGGGTTTCGAGCTTGCGCAGGCTGTTGTTGACCAGCTCGGTCTGGCCGCGCTGGTTATCGGTCAGCTTGCGCAGGGCAGCCACTTCGCCTTGCAGATCGACAATGCGCTTGGCATCCTGGCGGCGGCCGTCTTCCAGCAGGCGGTAGGTGCGGGTATATTCTTCTTCCTCGATGCGCACATCATCGATCTTGCCGCGGATCTCGTCCATCGAGCGGCGCAGCTTGTTTTCCTCTTCCAGCCGGGCGGCAACGCCTTTTTCGAGCTTGGGCAGCACCTCGATGGTTTTGCGCACCTCAGCCAGGCTGGCCTCCAGGGCTTTGTATTCCACACGGCGCATCTTTTCTACTTCGTCGGCGCGCACCTTGATATCTTTATCCAGCTCTTCCACGGTGCGCTTGGTCTCGATGCGCTGTTGCAGCAGGTTTTGATCGTACTGATCCATGCGGGCGATCACGGCAGTCAGGCGGGTGAGCTCGCCGCTGAGGTCCTTGACCTGCTGGGACGCCGCCGCCAGGCTGCCTTCCAGCGTGAGAATGCGGCCTTCCAGCAGAGCGACGGCATCCTTTTCCTTGCGGCGCTCATCTTCCACCCATTGGACTCTTTTCTGAAGTTGTTCCAGATCCATAACGTCTCCTTAACTTTCATCCGGTGGGGCGTTTCACCAACCTTGATGAGTGATTATAGCATGACGTCAGGGGATTAATGGGGTATGATTGATTCAGGAACAGCATGATCGTTTGGGGTCAGGCGTAACTGGGAGGAGGGGCTTCAATGAATATTCATCGGTTGTCGCGTTGGGTTTTGATGGGGGGATTCCTGTGGGTGATGCTGGCGGCGACGACCCGGCCCGCGGCAGCCCGCACGATTGACGACCTGGGCGCCGGGAATGCTCTGCCTGGCATGGCTGCCAACTTGCCATCCGATGCGCCGCAGGCCGCGCCGGTGGCGGTGGATGATTCGTTCACCACAAAAGAGGATATCCCACTTAACCAGCCAGCGATTCAACATCGGGCCTTACAAACCATGTTGGCTACCAGCAGAATGACGGCTGGCAATATGTTCCTGGTGAGTGCCTATAGGAAAAACCTGCTTATCGCCGGATTTGATGTGAACCTGGGTGAATCAGGTCCGCAGGTGGTGGAGGTGTGGTACAAGAGCGGCACCTACGCGGGCTTTGAGCAGACCCCTGCCGCCTGGACGCTGCTGATTTCGACGACGGTGGAATCACAGGGGTATGGCCATCCCACCTACGTGCCGGTGGATAACTTTAGAGTCTCAGCCTTGACAACATACTCTTTTTATATCCAAACAACAACCACTTATTTGATTTGCACAAATAACATTTCTTCCTATTCTGGGGGATATATAGATTTTTGGGGAGGAACAGCCAATAACCTGAACTGGGGTGCGTTTTTGACAGGAAAAGCCTGGTACGGCCGTATCTATTATGATGTGCTTGATGGCGTGTTGGGAAATGACAGTGACGCGGATGAGGATGTGCTGACAGCCATCCTGGACAGCGGCCCAGCCAACGGAGAGGTCAACCTCTTCCCCGATGGTGGCTTTGTCTATACCCCCACGTTGAATTTCTACGGCCTGGATACCTTCACCTATATCGCCTCGGATGGTGTGCTGACTGACACGGCTTTGGTAACTATCGACGTGAAACAGGTGGATTTTTCGCCGGTGGCGAAGGATGATACCTATATCACCGACGAAGATGCACCTTTAAGTAAAATGGAAATTTATCACCGAAGTTTGGAGACCTATTTTGACGACGATTGGCTTATAGCAGGCAATATGTTCGAAGTGAGTGCACAGCATCCTCTTACGATCACTGGTTTTGATGTGCATATTGCGCTAACAGGCACGCAAACGGTGGAGGTGTGGTACAAGAGCGGAACTTATCATGGATTCGAGCAAGACCCGACAGCCTGGACGTTGCTGGGTTCAGCGGAGGTAGATTCACAAGGTGCAGGTTATCTGACCTACGTGCCGATCGGGGGGTTGAGTATCTCTCCAGGCGGAACCTTTGGCCTTTACATTCAATCTACAACATCCTCTTTTCTCTCCGATTATTGTGGTGGCGCCCACCCTGATATATTTTCCAATCAGGACATATTCCTAGAGATGGGTGCCGCTAGTGAAGCACCTTGGGGTTATTCTTGTTTTTGGGTTACCTGGAGCGGTGTGATCTACTACGATACCGTTGACGGGGTGATGGTGAATGATACGGATCGTAATGGCGATATGCTGACCGTTACTCTGACCAGCGGCCCGGCGAACGGCGCGCTCAGCCTTTACCCTGACGGGCGTTTCGTCTACACACCCACGCTGAATTTCTACGGCGCAGATAGCTTCTCGTACATGGTCACGGATGGCAGGCTGACCGACACGGCCGCGGTATCCATCACGGTGCTGCCGTTCGAGGATGATCCCTACGTGGATGCCGGGGTTGACTTTGCCACGCCAGAGGGCCTGCCGGCGGCTTTCTTGGGCATCTTCACGGACCCGGACTGGCGGTTGGCCGAGGAGAGTATCCATTGGGATTTTGGCGACGGCGAGACGATCACGGGCACCTATACGCCCACGCATCGCTATCAGGATAACGGCGTCTTCACGGTTACCCTCACGGTCACCGATGCGCTGAACTTTGCCCGCAGCGATTGGCTGATCGTGACGGTGGATAATGTTGCCCCGCTGCTGACCCCGATCAGTGATACGGAAACCACGCTGGGCGCGCCGATCACCATTACAGCGGCTTTTACGGACCCCGGCCTGCTGGACACGCACATCCTGACAATCGCCTGGGGGGATGGTCTCACGGAAACCTTCGATCTGTCTCCTGGCGTGTTGAGCCTCGACCTGAGCCATACCTACACTGCGCCAGGTCATTTTACGGTGGCGATCAGCGTTCGCGATAAAGATGGCGGCCTCGACGATTTAGTGTTTGATGTCAACGTTCCGCCCATGAATTATGTGATCTCTATTCCGATGCTGCTTCGAAAATAAGAAAATTCCCAAAAAAGAGAGTGATGCGGCGCAAAGCGCCGCATCACTCTCTTTTTTGGGTAACTTGAGGGGTAGGGGCGGGGGTTATGGCCCCGGTATCGACAAGCCCCCAAATGCCTCGGCGATGCCCGCTATGGCGGGCAAGAACCACTGCGGCATCAGCCCGATCAGCAGCAATACCAGCGCACCCACCGTCAGGAAAACCTGCACCGGTTGGCGCAAAAGGCGGCCGCTCTGGATGCTCTCCTGGGACTCTTGCTGGGGGCTGGCTACCAAAACAGCCAGGGTGCGCAACCCGCCCGCCAGCAGGCCGACGCTGCCGAGTAAAACCAGCGCCGCCACCAGCCCATTCTGCCCGGAGAGTTCGCGCCACAGCGCCAGGCGCACCGGGAAGCCAGCCAGCAGCGGCAGCCCGGCCACGGAGAAATGCGCCAGCACCAAGCTGCCCGCGGCGATCGGCAGGCGGCGGCCCAGCCCGCGCACGGCCTCAAACGACAGGTCAGTGGGGGGAGAAAGCTTCTGCGCGGCGCGCAGACGGGAGAGCGCCAGCGCCCACACGCCCAGGGCGGCGCTGCGGGGCATCAGCATGGCAAAGTGCAGGGTCAATCCGCCCGGCAGGCTGAGAGCCAGCAGCGACAGGCCGGTCTCTACCATCACGGCGTAGGCCAGCATGCGTCCCAGGTGCCGCTGGAACGCCGCCCAGGCGCCGCCTGCCAGCACCAGCAGCAGGCCCGCCATTTGCAGCAGTTCCGCCAGGCCAGAGGCGTTGCGCAGCCAGGAATAACGGTGCAGAAAGCCCAGGCCAAAGAGAGTTACCATCCAGGGCAGCATCAGGAAGACGAAGGCCGCCGGGTAGGGGTGGGCCTCCTCGCCGAGCATGGGCATCCAGGAGTGGAAGGGGAAGATGGCCAGCAGGAGCAGAAAGCCAAAGGCCAGCAGCGTGATCGAGCGGGTGATCAGGGCCAGTTCGCCGGGGCTGGCCTCCACGCCGGTGAGCATCCAGCCGGTGAGCAGGATAAAGGGCATGCCCAGGCTCTGGTAGGTGAGGAAACGCAGCACGCCGCGCCCGGTAGGGCGGCCCGGGGCTGCCAGGATGGGCACGCTGACCAGCACGGCCAGCTCGATCAGCAGGGCGGCGTAGAGGAACGGCTCGACCGCCGAGGCAGCCACCAGCGCGGCAGTGATCAGAAGTCCCAGGGGCACAAAGTTGCGCCCGGCTTGCGCAGCATACGCTGCAGCAAACCAGAAAGCCGCCAGCAGGTAGGTGGCCGCCAGCAGGGGGCGGTCGAGATTGGTGAGCACCATCCGGCGGCCTAAGAGGTTCAGTGTGCTGCTCACTTTGAAGGTCCACGGGCCCAGGCGGGCGAACTCATCAATGGGCAAGAGCAGCGCCAGCACGCCCAGCAGCAGGGCGATAGCCACCCCGGCGATGATGGTGGAACGGTACCAGCGCCGCAGCGAGAACAGTACCACAGCGGCAACAGCGGGCAGTCCGATCCAGATCAGGGGTGCGCTCATGATTCTTCCTGTTCGCTGGGGGCGAGCATGAGATAGGCCCCGGTCAATGCCAGACCCAGTTGAACGGTCGCCAGCAGCCCGGCCACCAGCACCGAGGTTTCCACCGCGGCGTAGAGCACCTCAAAGCCCGAGAGCAAGGTGAGCAGGCCGGTGACGACGCGTAGGGGTTGGTCGGTCAGGCCGAGGTGCAGCAGACCCATGCCGATCAAGATCAGCCCGCCCCACAAGGCCGGCGCGGCTAAGGAGGGCAGCCAATCGCCGGCTTTTGGAGCGAGCGAGGCGACCACGATGATGACCAGCGAGGCGGCAGCCATGCGGAAGATGCGCCCCGAGGGCCAGAAGCGCTCCGGCTCGTGCCAGGCCTCCGGGGTGTTGGCGATGGATACGCCCAATACCGCGCCGGCCATCCAGCCGGCCACCATTTTGACCATGGCCATCTCGATGGGCCAGGAGGTGACGGTCAGACCCAGCACGCCCAGGTACTGCACCGCCAGGGTCACAATGCCCCAGCGCCAATCACGGCTGAGCAGCAGGATCAGCGAGGTGATGGTGACCAGCAGGGCGGCGAACAGCGTCAGCAGCGTGGATACCATGCATTTCCTCTATCGTCGCAGAAACGTGTACAGCAGCACCAGGATGACCAGGGTCCACAGGAAGCCGCCCTGGCCCTCCAGGGCGCTGCTGATCAGGTTGACCAGGCGCGCCAGCACACCGTAGACGGCCCATAACAGGCGGTAGAGCCAGGAAAGGGAGAGAATATACGTCCAGGAACGGTTGATGCGCTCTCTGCCGGGGGCAGGCACGGCGCGCGGGTAAAAACGCCACGCCAGCACACCCAGCCCGGTAGCCGCCGCTCCTGCCGCCCAGGCCGTCCAGGGCAGGCTGCCCAGGGGCGGCAGGCTGTTCCAGCCGAGGCCCAGGTTGGTCAGGGCGAACAAGGCCAGCCCGGCAGGGTAGATCAGCCAGACCCAGCGCTCGAGCAGGGCGGGCTTTTCGCCCTCGGGGGGCAGGCTCAAGGTGTGGCGCAGGAAACCGGCGATGAGCAGCGCCTGGGCTGCCAGGTGGGCCAGCAGGATCAGAATCTGCACCAGGCTCGCCCCGTGTAGATCGTAAATGGCGGCCCCGTTCCAGGCTGGGGTGAAGGGCAGGGCGGTCAGCCCCAGCAGGCCCAGCAGCACCAGGGGCAACAGACGGCGGTGGCGCGGCCAATAAGTGAAGAGAAATCCGCCACCGAGCAGGCTGGTGATGCTCCAGGCCAGGCAGGCTGCGGGCTGCCCGTTCAGTGCGGCCGCCACCGCCAGCGAGGCCACCCCCAAGATCCAGAACGGCCTGCCGCTGATCTCATCCTGGGCGTTGAGCCACGAGAATGCGCCAAACAGGGCCGAGAGGGCGGTCAGCCCCAAAAGCATCAAGGTCAGGTTCCCCGGCTCGATCACGGAGGCGGTGCGCACCAGCAAAACCAGGCTGGAAGCCCAGGCCACCAGGCGCAGGGCCGTGCCCAACCCGCGGCGCACCAGCATCTCGCGGCTGAAGGGCATTTGCAGCGGCAGCACCCCCAGGCGCAGGCCAGCCGCCAGCAGCAGGTACAGGCTGGCCTGGGGCGAGATGGAGGCGAAGGTCAGGTCTTCCCCGCCCGACCAGACAAGGATGCCAGCCAGCATCAGCATGGGCAGGCCCGACAGGTTGGCGGCAAAGGAGATCACCGTGCGTTCGCTGCTGGGCGCATCCTGCATGTTGCCCAGCAGGGTGATTAGTTCGACGATGTCAATAGCCACCCAGCCCAGCATCAGGGTCAGCGGGTTGGCCGCGGTGACGGTGACCATACCCAGGCCAAATAGGGCCACGTTGGCTGCCCACGAGCGCCAATCGGCCACCAGCGCCGCCTCGCCCGGCTCGGTGGGGGAGTCCTGGCTGATGCGGGCGATGGAGGTGAGCAGCAAGGCCAGCGAGGCCGTGGCCAGGGCCATGGCAAAGGGCCAGGAGACCTCATCAAGCAGCAGGCCCGGCGAGAGATGGAACAGGCTGGCGGGCTGCCATTGGAACAGCGCCACCGTCTGCGGCAGGTTCAGGCGCGCCAGCAGCACCATTGGCCAGGCGATCATGCTGCCCAGCACCGCCAGCAGCCACTGGTAGCCAAAGCGCGGCCGGGCCAGGCGGGTGATCAGCATCGCCAGGGGGGTGATCAGCAGGGTCAGAACCGAGAGCAGCAGGAGCATAGGGGTTTAGAGCGTCATCCCAGGGCCGCGGTGGAGGTACTGCCCCATGCCGGGCTTGCCCAGCCAGCGCTCGCCATCCACGATCAACCGGCCGCGCAGGTAGACCTTCTCGGGGAAGCCCACCAACTCCCAGCCCTCATAGAGGTTGTAATCGGTGCGGTGGTAAGCATGGGCCAGGCCGTAGGTCAGGCGGCGCTCGGGATCCCAGATCACCAGGTCGGCATCGGCGCCGGGCAGCAATGCGCCCTTGCGCGGGTACAGGCCGAAGATCTTGGCCGGGTTGGTGCTGTTGAGCGCCACAAATTGATTGGGGCTGATGCGCCCGGCGCGCACGCCGTGCGTCCACAGGACGGGCAGGCGGTCGCCCACGCCGGGCAGGCCGTTGGGAATCTTGGTGAAATCGTCTTTGCCCAGCTCTTTGCCGGGGATAGCCACCGGCTGGCCCTCGTAGAGGATGGGCTTTGTGCCATCGTAAAAGAAAGGGCAGTGATCGGTGCCGATGGTCTGGATGGTGCCCTCGGCAAGCGCTTGCCACAGGCGCTGATTATCGGCGGGGCTGCGCATGGGCGGCGAGCAGACCCATTTCGCCCCGTCGCGGCGGCGCAGGTGGGCCTCGCTGAAGAAGAGATACTGCGGGCAGGTCTCGCCCATCACCGGCAGGCGGCGCTGGCGGGCGTACTGCAGCATATCGGCCTCGCCGCCGGCGTTCATGTGTACAATGTAGAGTGGGGCTTCCGCCTGGGCAGACAGGGAGATGCCGCGCAGGGCGGCCTCCACCGCGCCCCAGGCCGGGCGGGTGCGGGCGTGCCACTCTGGCGTGGTGTGACCCGCAGCCAGCGCCTCGGCCACCAGCGTCTCGATCACATCGCCGTTCTCGGCGTGCAGCAGGGTCAGCAGGCTGTGCTGGCGGGCCAGGCGCAGGGCGGTGAAGATCTGCGCATCGGGCAGGCGCAGGCGGTTATTGTAGGCGGTGAACACTTTGAGCGTGGTGATGCCCAGCCCGGGCAATCCGGCGATCTGCCCGGCAACGGCCTCGTCCAGATGGGTCAGGTTCATGTGGAAGCCGAAATCCACCGCCGCCAGGGCATCGGCGCGGGCGTGCCAGGCCTCTACATCTGCCTGGAGGCGGTCGTTCTCCTGCGGCACGAAGTCGATCACGGTGGTGGTGCCGCCAAAGGCGGCGGCTTTGTGCCCGGTGTAGTGGTCGTCTGACGAAACGGTGCCGAACATGGGCAGGTTGAAATGGGTGTGCGGGTCGACCCCGCCGGGGAAGAGGTATTTGCCGCGGGCATCCACGATCTCGGCATCGGGCACGCTCAGGTTTTGACCGATGAGGGCGATCTTCTCGCCCTCGATGAGCAGGTCCGCCTGGAAGGTTTCGCTGGCGGTGATCAGGGTGGCATTTTGGAGGAGTGTTTTCATGGCTCAGCAGGCAGGTAGGGGTGAATTCCAGAGCAGTCCGCGGCAGCCAGCAGCTCGGCGATGGTCTTGCCCAGGAAGGGGTGCACCAGGCCGGGGGCCAGGTCTGCCAGGGGCACGAGCACAAAGGCGCGCTCGTGCAGGCGGGGGTGCGGGATGCTCAGGGCATGGCTTTGCAGGATCAGATTATCGTAGAACAGGATATCCAGGTCGATCCGGCGCGGGCCGTAGCGGAAGCTGGGTACGCGGCCCAGGGCGGTCTCGACCTGCTTGAGGTAGGCCAGCAGGCCGGTTGGGGAAAGCTCCGTCTCGGCGTGCAGCGCCTGGTTGAGGAAGGCATTCTGGTCGGCGTAGCCCCAGGGGGCGGTCTCGTAGATGGGCGAGCAGGTCAGCAGGCGCACCGCCGGCGGCAGTGCGGCCACGGCCGCGGCCAGGTTGGCGGCCCGGTCGCCCAGGTTGGAGCCAAGGGAGAGGTAGATGGCATGCATAGGCTTACTGCCTAAGCATACCATAAGATACCGAAATTGAAGGTTCACAGCGGGCAAATACCCGCTGTGAACCTTCAATTTCGGTTATACTTTGCGGCGAAGGAGATCACCATGGCGCAAGCGACATTCCACTTCCCGCGCGGATTCTTATGGGGCACGGCCACCGCCTCCCACCAGGTGGAGGGCGGCAACAGCAACAACAACTGGTACGCCTGGGAGCAGCAGCCGGGGCGCATCTTGCAGGGACACAAATCTGGCCTGGCCTGCGACTGGTGGAACGGGCGCTGGCGGGAGGATTTCCACCGCGCCGCGGATGCCGGGCAGAATGCTCACCGTCTCTCGGTGGAGTGGAGCCGCATCCAGCCCGCTCCCGACCGCTGGGACGAGGAGGCGCTGGACCGCTACCTGGAGATGCTGCGCGGGCTGAAGGAATTGAACATCACCCCCATGGTCACGCTGCACCATTTCAGCGATCCGCTGTGGCTGACCGAGCGGGGCGGCTGGGAGAACGAGGCCGTGGTGGGGCTGTTCGAGACCTATGTGCGCCGGGTGGTGGATGCGCTGAAAGATTACGTCAGCCTGTGGTGCACGATCAACGAGCCGAATGTGTATGTCACGGTGGGCTACCTGGCCGGGCTGTTCCCGCCGGGGAAGAAGAACGTTTCCCTGGGGCAGCAGGTGATGCTGAACATGGCCCGCGGCCACGCTGCGGCTTACCGCGCTATCCATGCCCTGCAGCCGGAGGCGCGCGCCGGTCTGGCGATCAACTACCGCTCGATCCACCCGGCGCACGCCTGGTTCCCCTTGGACCGCGCCGTGGCAGGCTTCCAGAGACGCTCTTACAATGATTTTTTCCCGCGCGTGGCGCAAGATGGCGTGGCGCGGCTGCCCTTTGGGCGCAAGCGCCTGCCCGAGGCGCGCGGCACGCAGGATTTCATCGGTGTGAACTATTACACGCGTGAGCGGGTGGCCTTCGATCTGCTCAAGCCGGGCGAGTTGTTCAGCCGGCGCTCCTTGCGCCCGGGCGCGCTGCTCAGCGATGGCGGCATGATCGCCAACGAGCCGGAGGGCATGTTCGAGGCGGTACAATGGGCGCAGGGCTTCGGCCTGCCCATCCTGATCACTGAGAACGGCGTGGACGACGCCGAAGACCGCATGCGCCCGCAGTACCTGGCCCAGCACCTCCACCAGTTGTGGCGGGCGGTGAACTATAACTGGCCCGTCAAAGGCTATTTCCACTGGTCGCTGGTGGACAACTTCGAGTGGGAGCGCGGCTGGACGCAGCGCTTTGGCCTGTGGGAGCTGGACGTGGAAACCCAGGCGCGGCGCAAGCGCCCCAGCGCTGATCTGTATGCTGAGATCTGCCGCGAGAATGGCCTCTCCGCGGATATGGTGGCGCGCTTTGCGCCGGACATCTTTGCCGAGATGTTCCCGAACTGAAAGAGCAACGACTGAAGTCGTCACTACGATACACCTCGTAGTGACGACTTCAGTCGTCAGCACAAGGATTTTTGACGATGCCCATCGATACATCCCCCATCGTTGTTTGCCGCCCGGCGCTGCCCATGGATACCGAAGCCGTGCTGGAGCTTTCCAGCCATATCTGGGGCGGGGGCGATTACATCCCCTACGTGTGGGAGCATTGGATGGCTGACCCGCACGGCCTGCTGGCGGTGGCCGAATACGGCGGACGCCTGGCGGGCTGCTACAAGCTGAGCCGCATCTCGGACGACCAGTGGTGGCTGGAGGGTCTGCGCGTGCACCCCGACCTGTGGGGGCACGGCATCGCCACGCGCCTGCACGCTTACATGCTGGAGGCGTGGCAGCGCCTGGGCGGGGGTGTGATCCGCCTGGGCACGGGCAACGACAACGAGCGCACCCACCGCCTCTTCCCGCACTCGGGCTTTGTCCCGGCGGGGGCGGCGGCCTACTTCCAGGCGGAGGCGCTGCCCGAGCCGTGCGAGGCCTTCACCCCGCTGGAGACCGCCGATCTGCCGCGCGCCTTTGCCGCGGTCGAGGCCAGCCCGGCGCTGGCGCTCACCAACGGGCTGGTCGACCTGGGCTGGAAGTGGGGCACGCCCCGGCTGGAGCACCTGGCCAGGGCCGCGCAGGATGGCAAGGCCTGGTGGTGGCGCGGCGGGCGGGGTTTGCTCTCTGCCTGGGAGGATGATGACCCGGATGGGCGCATCCTGCTCATCCAGATGGCGGCCTGCGCCATGGAGGATCTGCCCGCTCTGCTGGCGGACTTCCGCCGCCTGGGGGCGCAGTTGGGCTGCCCATCCGTGGAGTGGAACGCCCCGCCCCTGCCCGATCTGGAGGCCATGCTGGGGCAGGTGGGCTTCAAGCGCACCTGGGATGGCTACCTGGACCTCTTTGAGCTGCGTGAAAAAGGGGTGTGATTTTTCGGCGCAAAGCGCCGAAAAATCACACCCCTTTAATTTATGGTATAATCCCGTCGCTGTGGGGAGCAAACCGCAGCAACCCTGGAGAGGTCGCGTAGTTGGCCTAGCGCGCACGCCTGGAAAGCGTGTTTCCTGCAAGGGAACGTGGGTTCGAATCCCACCCTCTCCGCCAGGTTAGATCAGGCTCGTTTTTGGTTGCAGCGCAAGCTGCACCGGAAACGGGCTTTTTCTTTGTATAATAGGGGGTGTGGATAATCTATGCAGTGGTCAGGCTTGCCATAACGACGATCAGCACAGGGAGTGAGCTTGATATGGATGTAAAGGATTCGACATACCTCTTGTTATATATTGCCCTTGCCGCATGTGTTTTGGCGATTTGGGGGTATTTCATTTATCGATCAAAACGTGAGCATTGGGGTTTTCCTCGGAAATTTGGCCTGGTTGTGCTTGGAATTCTCCTGGCGGCTTGGTCATTTACCTGGGAACCGACTTACCATGGGGATGCTGTCCTCAGGATCCGAATTGATGCCTTGACGCTAGCTGTTATCGTTTTCTTTCTGATCAATCCGAAGCGAAGTGAACTTGAGAAGTATTTCATCAAAAAAGGGCAACTCCTTAGATCGTTGTTGATTGGGGGAGTATTGGGGCTGTTATTTGGTGCGCTGATAAGCTTGCCCCCTGTCTATTATCTAAAATCGGGTGGAGCGTTAATGGTTACCATCACATCACTCGATTATGTATTCGACGTTCTCAAGTCGGCAAGCGAGGAGATCCTGTTCCGAGGTATCCTGCTGGGGTATTTTCTGGCTTATGGGGTTTCATGGCGCAAAGCGAATCTGATCCAGGCATTGCTTTTTGGGTTGGCTCATTCTAATTATCTCGTTTATGCCGAAGTAAGCATTATCATTACTGGCGCTGCATATCTTCTTGCGGTTGTTTTCGGATGGGTATCTGCGTTGCTTGTACGCAAATATCAAACCGTCGCCGGTTCCGTGTTGATGTATGTTCTGGTCAATACGATAGGGGGCCTCATTTTGAGTGTGATGCTCTCTGTGTTGTAGTGTGGTTGCACCTCAAGGCGATGCCGGAGACGGGCTTTTTCTTTGTATAATAGATTCCATGACCGAAACCATCCAACTCTTTGTTACCTGTATCCTCGACACCCTCTACCCGCAGGTGGGTGAGGCCGTGGTGAGCGTGCTGGAGCGCTGCGGGGTGCAGGTGGCCTTTCCCGCGGGGCAGACCTGCTGCGGGCAGCCGGCTTTCAACGCCGGGCTGCGCGGCGAGGCGCGCCCCATGGCGCAGCACACCATCCGCACCTTCGAGCAGGCCCCCGGCAGGGTGGTGGTGCCATCCGGCTCCTGCGCGGCGATGATCCGCCACGGCTACCTGGAGCTGTTCGCCGGGGATGCCGATTGGCTGCCGCGCGCCCAGGCCCTGGCGGCGCGCACCTTTGAGTTCAGCGAGTTCCTGGTGGATGGGCTGGGCGTCAGCGATGTGGGGGCGGTCTTCGACGGCACGCTGACCTACCACTCCTCCTGCCACCTGCTGCGCGAGCTGGGCGTGGACCGGCAGCCGCACCTGCTGCTGGCCAACGTGCGCGGGGCGCGGCTGGTGGAGCTGCCCGGCACGCAGGAATGCTGCGGCTTCGGCGGTGTCTTCTCGGTGGAGCAGCCCGCCATTTCCAGCGCCATGCTGGAGCGCAAGCTGGACAACATCCAATCGACCGGCGCGGACGTGGTGGTGGCGTGCGATTCCGGCTGCGTGACCAACATCAATGGCGGGCTGCGGCGCGGCGGGCGCTCCCCGCGGGTGGTGCACATCGCTGAGATCCTGGCGGGGGTGGGGCGATGAAACCCTTCAACCGGCGCGTTCGGGCCTCCCTGCTGGATGCCAACCTGCAGTTTGCCCTGGATGCCAATGCCAAACGGCGCATTACCGTGCGCCAGAACGCCTTCGCCTCCCTGCCCGGCGCTGAGCAGATGCGCCACCGGGCGCATGCTGTGCGCCTCGAGGTGATCGACCACCTCGACGAGTACCTGGAGCAGTTCACGCGCAATTTAGAGCGGAACGGCGTGATCGTCCACCGGGCGGCGGACGCGGCCCAGGCGGTGCAGATCGTGCTGGAGATCGCCCATGCGCACGGGGTGCAGCGAGTGGCTAAATCCAAGACCATGGTCAGCGAGGAGATCGGCCTCAACCCTGCCCTGGAGGCCGAGGGCCTGCAGGTGGTGGAGACTGACCTGGGCGAGTACATCGTGCAGTTACGCGGCGAGCCGCCCTCGCACATCATCACCCCGGCGGTGCACCTGCGCCGCCAGGATGTGGGCCGTCTGTTCCACGAGAAATTGGGCATCCCGCTCACCGAAGATATCTCCGTGATGACCGCCGCGGCGCGCAAGGTGCTGCGCGAAGTTTTCCTCTCCGCCGATATGGGCATCTCGGGGGTGAATTTTGGCGTAGCCGAGACGGGCACCCTGTGTATATTGACCAACGAGGGCAACGGGCGCATGGTCACCACCGTGCCCAAGGTGCACGTGGCGCTGATGGGCATGGAGCGCCTGGTGCCCACGCTGGACGACCTGGCGCTGATGCTGGCTTTACTGCCGCGCTCGGCTACCGGGCAGAAGATCACCGTGTATGCCAACCTGCTGCACGGACCGCGCCGGGAAGGCGAGCCGGACGGGCCGGGCGAGCGTCACCTGGTGCTGCTGGATAACGGGCGCAGCGCTGTGCAGAGGTCGGAGTTGGCGGAGATCCTGTGCTGCATCCGCTGCGGGGCCTGCCTGAACGCCTGCCCGGTCTTTCGCGAGATCGGCGGGCATGCCTACGTGGGCAAGGGCGGCGGTTATGCCGTCTACCCCGGGCCGATGGGCAGCGTGGTCGCCCCGGCGCTGTTCGGGCAGGCGGAGTTCGGTCACCTGGCGCGCGCCTCCAGCCTGTGCGGAGCCTGCGCCGAGGCCTGCCCGGTGGAGATCGACCTGCCGCGTCTGCTGCTGCGGGTGCGCGCCGGGCAGGTGGGGCGCCCGGAGGAGCGGGCGCAGGCGAAGCCCAACGCGCCCTGGCTGCTGAGTTTGGGCTTGCGCCTGTTCCGCTGGGCGGCGGTCTCGCCGGGGCGTTTTGCCCTGGCGCAGCGCCTGGCGGGCTGGCTGGGCAGGGCTGCTCCCGGCGGCTGGCTGCGTTTGCCGGCGCTCACCGGCTGGGGCTTGAGCAAGGATTTCCCCGCCCCGGCGCGGCAAACCTTCCACCAGCGTTTTGCCGTCCGGACCGCCTCTGCGCTGGGGCAGGCGGCTCCCGCCGCGGCTGCCGTGGCGCAGGCGGAGGCGATCCCCGCCGCACCGCTAGGGATTGCGTATAGCCTTATTGGGCGCTTCGAGCAGGAATTGGCTGCCCTGGGCGGGGTCAGTGTGCGCTGCAGCGAGGCCGAACTGCCCGGGCGCATCGCCGCTCTGCTGCGGGAGAAGGGCGTGCAGGCTATTTTGGCCTGGGAGGACTCGGCCCTGCCCGGCGGCTTATTGGATGGGCTGCGCCTTCAGGGGGTGGGGGTGGTGCATCCCCGCGCGGGGAACAAGTGGGAGGACGCCCAACTGCGCGCCGGGCTGACCGGGGTCATCGCCGCGGCTGCTGAGACCGGCTCGCTGCTGCTCACCGGCGGGCCGGGCCGCCCGCTGAACGCCTCGCTGCTGCCCGAGCTGCACATCGCCATCTTGCGGCAGGAACATCTCCTGCCGGGCATCGCCGATCTGCTGGTACACCCGGCGCTGCGAGCGTCCGCCGCGGCGGTGCTGGTCAGCGGCCCCTCGCGCACCGCCGATATCGAGATGACGTTGACCATCGGTGTGCATGGGCCGGGCGAACTGGTGGTATTTTGCATCTAGCCGCATCTCCCATCCCCCCCTGCCCCCCTTCCCGCTGGGAAGGGGGGAAATAGTCAAAAACAGGTCATTTGCGGGCGCTTTTTGCCCGCAAATGACCTGTTTTTGACTATTTCCCCCGTCTATTGGGGGCAGGGAGTGTTTTTTTACTGTCCCCGGCGCAGGCCGTTGCGGACGGCATTCAGCCCGGCCACGCCGGCAATGAAGGCCACCAGGGCGATCGGCCAGCAAGCCACCAGGCCGCCAGAGCCATCCTTGGGCTCGGGGTAGGCAGCCGCCTGGGTGGCACCGGGCAGGTTGTCTACTTCGATCTGGATTGACGACCCGCCCGGCCGCGGCGTGGGTAGATCGATGGATGAGGTATTGGCCCCGCCCGGCGTCACGGTGGCGTTGGCGGTGATGGCGGTGGGGGTTGTGGTGGTGGTTGGCCCCCAGCCGCCCGCATCGGCCTGCACCCGCTCAGAGGGCAGGGAGGCCAGGAAGAGCAGTGCCAGGCCAAGCAGGGCCAATAGGATGCAGCGCTTGCCGTTCATACAATATATTGTAATATCGATTGGAGGAAAAAGGTACCGCCACAGCCCCCAAATTCGGTGCAAACCGGTTAACGATTTATTGCCACAAATTCCACCCGGTAGGTTATAATTTTACTGGTAGGGATTTGAGGCAACCCCGATAACGGTATGAGGAGACACATATGGATGTATTGATCTTAGCCCGTCTGCAATTTGCCATCACCACGGTCTACCACTTTTTCTTTGTCCCCCTGACCATGGGGCTGTCGATCCTGGTGGCGGTGATGGAGACCTTCTACGTGCGCACCGGCAAGGAAGTGTACAAGCGCATGACCAAATTCTGGGGCAAGTTGTTCCTGATCAACTTCGCCATTGGCGTGGTCACCGGCATTGTGCAGGAATTCCAGTTCGGCATGAACTGGGCAGAGTACTCCCGCTTTGTCGGCGATATCTTCGGCGCTCCGCTGGCGATCGAGGCGCTCTCGGCCTTCTTCCTGGAATCGACCTTCCTGGGCATCTGGCTGTTTGGCTGGGAGCGCCTTTCCAAGCGCCTGCACGCCCTGACCATCTGGCTGGTGGCGATTGGTTCGAACATCTCGGCCTTGTGGATCCTCATCGCCAACTCCTTCATGCAGCAGCCGGTGGGTTACACCATCCAGAACGGCCGCGCCGAGATGACCGATTTCTTCGCCCTGATCACCAACCCGAACATCTTCTTGCAATTCCCGCACGTGTTCGCCTCTGCCGTGACCACCGCCGGGATGTTCGTGCTGGGCATCAGCGCCTATCACCTGCTGCGCAAGAACGAGACCGACCTCTTCCAGCGCTCCTTCCGCCTGGCTGCGCTGGCGGCGCTGATCGGTTCTGTGCTCGTCGGCGGGGTGGGGCATGCCCAGGCGGTGCACATGGTGCAGTCCCAGCCGATGAAGATGGCTGCCGCCGAAGCGCTGTGGGAAACCGAAGACCCGGCCTCCTTCTCGCTGCTGACCATCACCAGCGCTGATGGCACGAAAGAGTTCGTCGACATCCGCATCCCCTATGCCCTCTCCTTGATGGTTTACATCAAGCCGGAGGGCGTGGTGTATGGGATCAACGAACTCCAGGCCGAGTACGTAGAAAAATACGGCTCAGGTAACTATATCCCGCCGGTCATCATCACCTACTGGACCTTCCGCATCATGGTGGGCGCAGGCCTGGCGATGATCGCTCTGGCGGCGTATGCCCTCTTCACCACCTTCTCCGAGAGGCTGGAGAAGTACGCCCTGGTGCGCAAGCTGCTGGCGAAGAACGCCCTGTTCCTCAAGGTGATGATCTTTGCCATGGCCCTGCCGTACCTGGCGAACTCTGCCGGTTGGATCTTGACCGAGGTGGGGCGCTTCCCCTGGCTGGTGTTTGGCCTGATCCAACTGCCTGACGGCGTTTCGCTGGCGGTCTCGGCGGGTGAGCTGTGGATCTCGCTGATCGGCTACGTGTTGATCTACTCCCTGCTCATCGTGGCGACGATCTACCTGCTGCGCAAGTATGCCAAGGCCGGCCCAGAACCCCTGGCCGCGCCCGCTCCCGCCCAAGACCCGGCGCCCTCTCTGCTGGGCGCACAGGAATAGGAGGCTGACATGGAACTCTCTACTTTGTGGATCATCTTGATTGCGGTTCTGTACATCGGCTTCTTCATCCTGGAAGGCTTCGATTTCGGTGTGGGCATCTTACTGCCTTTCCTGGGCAAAGATGACACCCGCCGCCGCGCCATCATCAACACCATCGGCCCACACTGGGACGGTAACGAGGTCTGGCTGCTCACCGCGGGCGGTGCAACCTTCGCCGCCTTCCCGCACTGGTACGCCACCTTCTTCAGCGGCTTCTACCTGCCACTGTTCTTGCTGCTGGTGGGGCTGATCCTGCGCGGGGTGGCCTTTGAGTATCGCAGCAAGGATCAAAACCCGCGCTGGCGCAGCCTGTGGGATGGGTGCATCTTCGTGGGCAGCCTCGTCCCGGCCTTGCTGCTGGGCGTGGCCTTTGCCAACATTGCCCGCGGCGTGCCCATCGATGCCAGCATGACCTATACGGGCGGCTTCTTCAACCTGCTCAATCCCTATGCCTTGTTGAGCGGGGTCACCGCCGTGCTGGTCTTTACCCTGCACGGGGCGATCTTCCTCAGCCTGAAGACCAGTGAGCACCTGGCGACGCATGCCAAGGCCGTGGTGCGCCGCCTGTGGCTGCCCGCCATCGTTTTGCTGGCGGCGCTGGCCATCGCCACATTCTTCGCCACCGATATCCTGGAAGGCCTGGGCATCCTCCTGGCGGCGCTCCCGATCGTCACCCTGCTGGTAGCGGGCTACTTCATCCGCCGCCAGCGCCTGGGCTGGGCCTTTGGCATGACCTGCGCCACCATCGGCTTGACCCTGGTGACCTTCTTCGCCGGTCTCTACCCGCGGGTGATGGTTTCCAGCCTGGACCCGGCATTCAGCCTGACGGTGCAGAATGCCTCCTCCAGCCCCTACACGCTGCAGGTGATGACCATTGTGGCCCTCACCCTGGTGCCGGTGGTGCTGCTTTACCAGGGCTGGTCGTACTGGATCTTCCGCCAGCGGGTGAAGAACGACCCGAAGACGCTGACGTACTAGACCTTCGATGAAATTCGACCGCCGCCTGCTCCCCTGGCTGCGCCACAGCGCCCCGGCGCTGTGGCTGGCTGTTGGGCTGGGTTTCGCGGTGGGCATTCTCACTGCGGCGCAGGCGGGCTGGCTGAGCCGGGCTGTCAATGGCGCCTTCCTGGAAGGCAAGGGTCTGCCCGATCTGGCCAGCCTGCTGGCGGGCCTGCTGGGATTAGCCCTGCTGCGCGCCGGGTTGGCCTGGGGCAGCGAAGCCGCCGCCGGAGCCGCCGCGGCACACATCAAACAGCGCCTGCGAGGGGCGCTGTTTGCGCATCTTCTGGCATTGGGCCCGGCGTACACCCGCGGCCAGCGCGACGAGGAAGAGACGCGCAGCGGCGAGCTGACCAACACCGCCAGCGAGGCCGTCGAGGCGCTGGACGCTTACATCAGCCAGTACCTGCCGCAGTTGGCCCTGGCGCTGTTGGTGCCGTTGGCCCTGCTGGCCTTCATCTTCCCCATTGATCCCCTGTCAGGGGTAGTGCTGCTGCTGACTGCCCCGCTGATCCCAATTTTCATGGTTTTGATCGGCGGTGCAGCCGAGGTCGCCACCCGCCGCCAGTGGCGCAGCCTCTCCCGCATGAGCGCCTTCTTTTTGGATACGCTGCAAGGGCTGACGGCGCTCAAGGCGCTGGGCCGCAGCCGCCTGCTGTGGCAGCGCATCGCCGCCACCAGCGAGGACTACCGCCGCCTGACGTTGGGCGTGCTGCGAGTGACCTTCCTCTCGGCCCTGGCGCTGGAGCTGGTCTCCACGCTAAGCGTGGCAGTGGTGGCGGTGGAGATCGGCCTGCGCCTGCTGGCGGGTAAGCTGGCCTTTGAGCAGGCCTTCTTCGTCTTGATCCTGGCGCCAGAGTTCTACCTGCCGCTGCGCCTGCTGGGGCTGCGCTTCCACGCCGGGATGGCGGGCGCGGAGGCCTCCCGGCGCATCTTCGCCATTTTGGAAACGCCCCTGCCGCCACAGCCGTCCGTCGCCCCCGCCGCGGCGCAGCCGGTCAGCGCGCCCCCGGCGCTGACCTTCGAAGAGCTGCGCTTTGCTTACCCCGATGGACGGCAGGCGCTGCGCGGTGTCTCCTTCTCCCTGCCGCCGGGCAAGGTCACGGCGCTGATCGGGCCGAACGGCTCGGGCAAGAGCACGCTGGCGGCGCTGCTGCTGCGTTTCATCACCCCGCAGGAGGGGCGCATCACCGTAGACGGCGCTCCGTTGGATACCCTGCCCGTGGACGCCTGGCGCGCCGGTGTGGCCTGGGTGCCGCAGAACCCCTACCTGCTCAACGATACCGTGGCGGCCAATATTGCCCTGGCCCGGCCTGAGGCCAGCCCGGAGCAGGTGCAGCAGGCTGCCCGCCAGGCCCAGGCAGATGAATTTATCCGGGCGCTGCCGCAGGGTTACGAAACGGTGATCGGCGAGCGCGGCCTGCGCCTGAGCGGCGGGCAGGCGCAGCGCATTGCCCTGGCGCGTGCCTTCCTGCAGGATGCCTCCCTGCTGATCCTGGATGAGCCTTCCGCCTCCCTGGACCCCGTCACTGAAGATGCCCTGGGCGAGGCCTCCGCCCGCCTGTTTGCCGGGCGCACCGTGCTGGTGATCGCCCACCGCCTGGCGACCGTGCGCCGCGCCGACCAGATCGTGGTGCTCTCGGAGGGGGTGGTGCAGGAGAGCGGCACGCACGCCGCACTGCTGAAGCAGGGCGGGCTGTACCGGCAAATGGTACGGGCGGGGGAGCCGGTCAGCCCCGCCGCGTTCACCCTCACCCCGCCGGTGGGCAAAAACCACCCACCTTATGCCCCCGCCCCTCAAGGGGCGGGGAAGATCCGTCAAAACGATGTGTTTGCGGGCGCAAAGCGCCCGCAAACACATCGTTTTGACGATATTCTATTTCGTTTGCTTGGCCTGCTGGCCCCGTATGGCTGGCAGGTGGCGCTCTCGGTGGTGCTGGGATTTGCCGCCCTGGGCAGCAGCCTGGGCCTGATGGCGACGGCGGCCTGGCTGATCGCCCATGCCGCCCTGCAGCCCTCCATCGCCGTCTTGCAGGTGGCGATCGTGGGCGTGCGTTTCTTTGGCCTGGCGCGGGGTGTCTTCCGCTACCTGGAGCGCCTGGCCTCGCACAACGTGACCTTTCATCTGCTGGCGCGCTGGCGCACCTGGTTCTACCAGGCGCTGGAGCCGCTGGTGCCCGCCCGCCTGGCGGATTTCCACAGCGGCGATCTGCTCAACCGCTGGGTGGGCGATATTGCCGCGCTGGAGAACCTGTACGTGCGCGCCGTGGCCCCGCCGCTGGCGGCGCTGCTGGTCAGCGCCGCGGCAGGCCTGCTGATGCTGGCGTATCACCCTTGGCTGGCGGGGTCGCTGCTGGCGGCGCTGCTGCTGGGCGGGGTGGGGCTGCCGCTTTTGGCCTATCACCTGGGGCGCAAACCGGCGCAGAGCGCCTCGCAGGCGCGCGCCCGGCTGAACGTGCTGCTGGTGGATGGCATCCACGGCCTGCCCGATCTGCTCGCCAGTGGGCAGGCGCCTCGCTACCAGAGTCGCCTGGACGAGGCCGGGCAGGCGCTGAGGCGTGCCCAACAGCGCCAGGCCTGGCTGGCGGGCTTGCAAACCGCCCTGGGCGGGCTGACCGCCAACCTGGGCGTGCTGGCGGTGCTGGCGCTGGCGATCCTGCTGGCCGCGGACGGGCGGCTGCCGGGGGTGCTGGTGAGCATGCTCACCCTGGCGGCGCTGGCCTCGTTTGAGGCGGTGCAGCCGCTGCCGCAGGCCGCCCAAAGCCTGCAAACCAGCCTGGCCTCTGCCCGCCGCCTGTTCGAGATTGTGGATGCTCAGCCTGTCATCCAGCCCCCGGCGCAGCCGCAGCCCATGCCGTCGGGCAGCGATCTGGACATCCGCGGCCTGTCTTTCGCTTACCCCGGCCAAACTGCCCCGGCCCTGCAAGAGGTGCACCTGAGCCTCGCACCGGGCCAACGCCTGGCGCTGGTGGGCCTGAGCGGGGCGGGCAAATCCACCCTGGCGAGCCTCTTACTGCGCTTTTGGGACTATGGGCAGGGCGAGGTCCGCCTGGGCGGGCAGGAGATCTGCGGCCTGCCGCCGGAGGAACTGCGCCAGCGGCTGGCGGTGCTGCCGCAGCGCCCCTATCTCTTCCATGCCCCGCTGCGCGAGAACCTGCTGATTGCCCGCCCGCAGGCCTCGCAAGCCCAGGTGGAGCAGGCCGCCCGCCTGGCCTGTATCCACGATTTCATCACCGGCCTGCCGCACGGCTACGATAGCTGGATCGGCGAGGAAGGCCTGCGCCTGAGCGCAGGCGAGCGCCAGCGCCTGGCCCTGGCGCGGGCGCTGCTGCAAGAGGCGCCCCTGCTGATCCTGGATGAGCCCACCGCCCACCTGGATACGCTGACGGAGGCGGCTGTGGTGCAGAACCTGCTAGAGGCCAGCCAGGGCCGGGCGCTGCTGCTGATGACCCACCGCCTGGTGGGCATGGAGCAGATGGATGAGATCCTGGTGCTGGAGGCCGGGCGCATCGTCGAGCGCGGCCGCCATGCCGATCTGCTGGCGGCGGGCGGCCTGTACCGCCGCATGTGGGACTTGCAGCAGGGTATTTTTTAGGAAGATGGTACAATCTTTTTAAAACCATTTGATTCCTGGGAGGCTGCGCCATGAAAAAGTCACCTGTTTCGACTCTGTTCATCCTGGCAGTGATCGTTTTCCTGGCCCTCAGCACAGCGGCGGGCAGCCTGGCCCACACGGTGCCAGCCAGCCCCGATATCGTGCTCGACGGTATCCGCGACGCTGGCTACACCAGCCTGGCCATCGACCCCTCCGGCGACCTGGCCAACCCCGGCCCGGGTGGGTGGGACGGCACGCTGTGGACCGACCTGACCACGCTGTACGTGGCTGACGATGGCACCTATCTCTACGTCTACGTGGATATGCCCGCCTACAGCAAAACCGTCTCTTCGGGTGAGATCGGCCTGGCCATCGACACCACCGGCGACACGCCCAACGCTGGCGGGGCCAGCGATCCCTGGGGCAATGCGATCACTTTCGCCTACGATTCGACCTTCCATAACAACGGTGCGGCGGGCACGCCTGCCACGAACACCATCCTGCCCGAGCTGGTGGTGCGCGGCAATATCCCCGGCATTGTGGACGCACCCAACGACAACAACGGCTGGACCGAGCTGCGATCATGGAGCGGCTCGGCCTGGACCGGCGCGGGCAGCAACTGGGGCGGCATTCCCTCCGGGGGGCAGGTTGGCTCGAACATTGCCTATGCCAATGGGCAGGGCGTTGAGCTGCGCATCTCCTGGGCTGAGCTGGGCGTGGAGCCGGGCAGCGAATTGAACCTGGAGTTCTTCGCCACCCAAAAAGGCGCCACCAAAGGGGCCTATGATACCCTGCCCAGCGACGCCCAATCCACTGGCTGGGACACCGCCACGATCGAAACCAACCTGGCCACCTACGAAGGTGGGCTGGTGCCGCCGACCAAAACGCTGACGCCCACCAGCGGCCTGGATCCCACCAGCACCTTTACCCCCGGCCCGGGCGTTTGCTCCGGCGCCTCCATCGGGGATAATGCCCTGGTGGTCGCCCAGGTGTACCACAACAGCACCATGCTGGAATACCGCGACCCGCAGGGCTCCATCCCGCTAGGCGGCCTGGCCTACATCCGCCTGCGCACCTGCCATAACGATGCCCAGGATGTCAAGGTATGGGTGTGGGAAACCGGCGATCCCCTGGGCTCGCCTTCTCACCAGTACCCGGCTGAAGTGGTCAGCGTCGACCCGACCGGCCCGTACGATATCTGGCAGTTCCCGGTACCCGCGCCCACCACGATGACCGATCAGTGGTACCAGTTCCAGGTCATCGATGGCACCCGCAGCGGCTATTACCACGTGCTCTCGGGCAGCGGCAACAGCGGCCCCGGCGCCTGGTCGGATTCGCTGCAAGACCTCTCCTGGAAATTGGGCACCTTGGTGCCAGATTACGATGTGCCCGATTGGATCCAAGATGCCATCATCTACCAGATCTTCCCCGACCGCTTCCGCAACGGCAACACGGGCAACGATCCGGTGGCAGGCACGCTGGTGTACGGCCCCAACACCTGCGGCGGCGGCAACTGCCCCATCACCGTGGCCTCCAACTGGAACAACCCGCCCACCACCAGCCCCAACTTTGGCATCGAGTTTTTTGGCGGCGACATCCAGGGAGTGACGCAGAAGATCACCGACGGTTACTTCGACAGCCTGGGGATCAACACCATCTATTTCAACCCCATCTTCGAAGCCTCCTCCAACCACGGCTACGATACCAACAACTATTACGCCATCCGTGCTATCTTTGGCGGGCAGGCTGCCTATGATGCCCTGCTGCTGGCGGCGCAGGAGCACAATATCCGTATTATCTTCGATGCCGTCTTCAACCATGCCGGCTCGGACTCGGTCTACCTGGAGGGCTATGGCATCCCGCGCTACCCCACCACCGGCGCTTGCGAATCGGTCTCCTCGCCTTTTCGCTCCTGGTTCACCACCGGCGGTACAGGCAGCCAGTGGAACTGCGACGGGGATTGGCTCTGGAAAGGCTGGTACGGTTATGAGACCATCCCAGAGTTGGTGGAAAGCGACGCAGTGAAAGATTTCTTCTTCCGCGGCGGCAGCCCGCAAAGCCTGGACGGCGATTCGGTCTTGCAATACTGGTTCGACCGGGGCATCTCGGGCTGGCGCTACGATGTGGCCCAGGATATCACCCTGGATTGGTTCGCGGACATGCGCCCCTATCTCAAGGGTGGTCTCGGTGACTACGGCAGTTCAGAGTACTTGATGCTGGGCGAGGTCACTGGCGGCTGCACCGAGGGCTTGTACCAAACATACCTCAACCCCAACGGACTGGACTCGGTGATGAACTACTGCTTCCGCAACTGGGCAGTGAGTTTTGCCAACGGCGGCAACCCCAGCTCCTTTGACAACTCCTGGAACAATTACCGCTCGATGATCCCGGCATCGCCCTGGTACGCCACGATGAACCTGATCTCCTCGCACGACTCGCCCCGCGCCCTGAACCTGTTGGGCGAGGATAAGCAGCGCCTGCGCCTGGCGGTGATCTTGCAAATGACCCTGCCGGGTGCGCCTTCGGTGTACTACGGCGATGAGGTGGGCGTAAGCGGCGGCGGCGACCCAGACAACCGCCGCACCTATCCCTGGGCAGACCGCGGCGGCAGCCCCGATACAGCTCTGCTCGCCCACTACAGCAACCTGATTGCCATCCGCAATGCCTACCCGGCGCTGCGCGGGGGTGAGATGGTGACGCTGTTGGTGGATGATGGTAACCACATCTACTCTTACATCCGCTATACCGGCGAACAGGCGGTGGTGGTGGTGCTCAATAATGGCGGCAGCAGTGCTCCCGCCGTGATCCCGGTGGAAGGCTTCCTGGCAAACGGTGCCCAACTGACGGATGTGCTGAACGGCAACGCTCTGTATACCGTCAGCGGTGGCAATATTACCATCGGCTCGGTGGCGGCAACCTGGGGCGCTATCCTGGTGGCAGCAGGCGGCCCCGAACCGACCGCAACCCCGATCAATACCAGCACGCCCACAGTCACGCACACACCGGCGCCCACGCGCACTGCGACCCCCACCCCGACACGCACCTCTACGCCCACCTCTACACCCACATTTACGCCCACCCCCACAATCCCCCCCGAGGATTTGCTCAAGGTGTTCATCCCCACCTCCTTACGGAAGCCCTGATCTTTCTCTATCTAGAATCAAATGAAGCGGCGCTTTTGCGCCGCTTCATTTGATGTGCGCCCAGCATGGGCGCTGACTAGAGGGTGAAAGACCCTTGCGGAGGTTGGTTGCACCAACCGCTAGCCAAAGGCAAGGGCGTCGCCGCGAGGCGGGGTCTGGAGGAAGCCGGAGGCAAACCTGCGACTTGAGGAACACAAACCCCATCTGAGGCCGTGAGGTCGGGCGAGTTGGCATCAGACAGCGAAGCCCAATGCGACCAAGGATCGAAACGGTAAATGGGGCAAGGGTGCAGGGAAAGCCAGCGTTCTTACCTGGGGAGGTCTGCTGCCAAGCTGCCCACGCAGTAACCCTGGTTGCGAAGCCAGATTGAGGCAGTAGAAGTCAGCCGAGGCCATAGTACCATCGCCGATCCGATGGGAAGGGCTGAACATCAAGGAGGATGAGTACTTTGAGCAGTTCGTGGGACGAGCAAGAAAGGCAGAATGCCCTGGATAAGGGTACTACTGGACAGAGGCGGGAAGTGAAGCTTCCCAGGGCTGACCAGAGGGTCGAGCAGTCCCCGGTGCGAGACGAAGGAAAGTCGAGTGCAGAGCTGTGGGGACAGATCTGGGCGAACCAGAATGTCGTCAGAGCACTAGAGCGGGTCGAGCGGAACGGTGGTGCACCGGGCATAGACGGGATGACGGTGGAAGAACTGCGACCGTACCTGAGAGAACACTGGTTGGAGATCAGGAAAACGCTAGACGAGCAAACCTACAAGCCAGAACCCGTGCGGCGGGTAGAGATACCCAAGCCAGACGGTGGGGTGAGGCTGTTAGGGATACCGAGAGTAATGGATCGCTTTCTCCAACAAGCGATCGCACAGGCACTCACGCCTCTGTTTGAACCGATCTTTTCGCCGCATAGCTACGGGTTTCGACCCGGGCGAAGTGCACATGATGCCGTGAAGCAAGCCCAAGAATACGTGCAAACTGGATACGAATGGGCGGTGGATATTGACCTGGAGAAGTTCTTTGACCGGGTGAACCACGATATGCTGATGGCGAGGGTGGCACGGGTGGTGAAAGACAAGCGGGTGCTGAAGCTGATCCGGGCCTACTTGAATAGCGGGGTAATGGTCGAAGGGGTGGTAATCGGCACGGACGAAGGGACACCGCAAGGTGGGCCGCTTTCGCCGCTATTGTCGAATATCATGCTGGATGATCTGGACAAGGAACTGGAGCAGCGGGGGCATAAGTTCGTTCGCTACGCCGATGACTGCAACATCTATGTCAAGACACAACGGGCAGGCGAGCGGGTGATGGAGAGCGTGAAGGCGTTTCTAGAGCAGAAGCTCAAGCTGAAGGTGAACCCGAAGAAGAGCAAGGTAGATCGGGCGAGCCGGGTGAAGTTTCTAGGGTTCAGTTTCTTCAAACGCAAAGGGGAAGTGCTCATTCGAGTAGCCAATCGCAGCCGGGAACGGTTCTGCGAGAAGCTCCGCCGCCTGACCAAGCGTACCCGGTCAGGCAAGCTGGAAGATGTGATCCAGGAGATCAATTGTTATACAATGGGCTGGATCGGATACTACTGGCTGGCGAATACGCCGAGCGTGCTTGAAGGACTGGATAGCTGGATACGACGCAGGCTGAGACAGATGGTCTGGAAGCGCTGGAAACGGGGCCCCACCCGATACAAGGAACTTGTGAAGATGGGAATACCCCGGTGGAAGGCACAGGAAGGTGCAGGTGGTAGAAGCCCCTGGCACATGTCGAGATCGCCTGTGATAAACGAAGCCCTGAGTAACGCTTACTTCCGTAACTCAGGGCTGAAAAGTCTCAAAACTCGGTATCAAGAACTGCGCTCTGCTTGATGAACCGCCGGATGCGGACCCGCATGTCCGGTGGTGTGAGAGGGGGCGGCTAGCCGCCGCCCCCTACTCGATTCTAGATAGAGATGACCGCTAAACGAACTTGCCGTCGCGGTAGAAGACGACGCCGTCGACGCGGATCTCGGAATCTTTGCGCATATCGCAGATCATATCCCAGTGGATGATGCTGGTGTTGAGGCTGCCCGTCTCGGGGTAGCCCATGCCCAGAGCCACGTGGAAGGTGCCGCCCAGCTTCTCATCGAAGAGGATATTGCGGGTGAAGCGGTTGATCTCGAAGTTGGTGCCGATGGCAAACTCGCCCAGGTAGCGGGCGCCAACGTCGGTTTCGAGCATGGTCAGCAGGAACTCCTGGCCTTTATCGGCGGTGGCGTTGACCACCCGCCCTTTTTCAAAGGTCAGTTCCACGCCCTCCACGATGCGTCCCTGCGACACAGCCGGGTAAGTGAACTTCACCCAGCCGTTGACGGAGGATTCCACCGGGCCGGTATAGATTTCGCCATCGGGCATGTTGTGCTGTCCGCTGGAATTGCGGAACTTGCGCCCTTTGATCGACAGGCTGAGGTCCACATTGGGGCCCATCAGTTTGACTTTGTCGTGGCCTTCGATGCGGTTGACGATCTCGGCCTGTTCTTTTTCGATATTTTCCCAAAACGCCACCGGGTCGGGGGTGGCCTCGTTGGCATGGCAGGCGTTGTAGACGAAATCCTCGTACTTCTTGAATTCCATGCCGGCTTCTTTGGCATAGCCTTCGGTGGGGAACAGGGTGAGCACCCAGCGCAGGGTCTTGTCGCCGCCGCGGCGGATCATCTGGCTGCGGATGGGCGATTGGGCTTTCTGCCAGCGGGCTTGCCGTTCGGGCGCTACGTTGGTCAGGGCGCGCGGGTTGTTCTCGGCGCGGATGCGCAGGTAAACGTCAAACTGCTCGGTGACCGTCCTCTGGAAGGTGGGCGTGAAATCGAGCTGCGAATCGTTGGCGTTGGCGAAGAACAGCTCGTCTTCATCGGGCAGGCGCAGCAGGAGATGCGGGTGCCCGCCGCGCTGGAGCACCAATTCGTACACGGCGCGTATCAGCGGCTCGGCATTGATGGTGCTCTCGATGGCTACCAGATCACCCGGCGAGACGTAAGCCGAATGGTCTACGACGATTTTGGCGAGTTTCTCAATTCTTGGATCAGTCAAAACAGCCTCCCTTCTATGGGTGCGACAATAACGAGTATCTTGAAAATTATATCATGTGTAGAGAATACGCGCTATAATCTGGGAAATTCGATCTGGAAAGTGAAAAGACCTTGAAACAACTTCTTCAAAACCTGCGCAATGGCGAGACAACCGTTGTCGATGTGCCCATGCCTACCCCCCGCCCGGGGTCTGTGTTGGTGCAGACCGCCGCCTCCCTGGTTTCGGCGGGCACCGAGCGGATGCTGGTGGAATTTGCCGAGAAATCGCTGCTGGGCAAAGCCCGCTCGCGGCCCGACCTGGTGCGGCAGATGATTGACAAAGCCCGCCGCGAGGGTTTGCTGACCACGGTGGAGGCAGCCTTCAACCGCCTGGACCAGCCCATGCCGTTGGGCTATTCCTCCGCCGGGACGGTGGTGGCGGTGGGCGCCGGGGTGCAGGGCTTCCGCGTCGGCGACCGTGTGGCCTGCGCTGGGGGCAACTACGCCGTGCATGCCGAGTATGCCGTGGTGCCGGTCAACCTGCTGGCGCATCTGCCCGACGAGGTCGAATTTGAGGCGGCGGCTTTCACCACCCTGGGAGCCATTGCTCTGCACGGCTTCCGCCTGGCAGAGCCTCAGCTGGGCGAGCGTGTGGGAGTGATCGGGCTGGGGCTGCTGGGATTGCTGGCGGCTGGCATTGCCCATGCGGCGGGCTGCCAGGTCTTTGGTGTGGATCTCGACCCGCGCCGGGTGCAGTTAGCTGAGCAGATGGGCGCCACCGCCGTGCTGCGCGACCAGGCTGAGCCTGCCGCGCTGGCTTTCTCGCGCGGGCGCGGGTTGGATGCGGTGCTGATCTGCGCGGATGCCCGCTCCAATGACCCGGTTACCTTGGCGGGAGCCATTTCCCGCGACCGGGGCCGCGTGGTGGCAGTGGGGGCGGTGGGTCTGAGCCTGCCGCGCAAAGTGTACTATGAGAAGGAAGTGTCCTTCATTAACTCTCGTTCTTACGGCCCGGGGCGCTATGATCCGCACTACGAGGAGGGCGGTCAGGACTATCCCATCGGTTATGTGCGCTGGACGGAAGGGCGCAACCTGGAGGCCATTGTGGATCTGCTGGCCTCGGGCCGCCTGGATGTGCGCCCGCTGATCAGCCACCGTTTCTCCATCGAGCAGGCCCCCGCGGCTTACGAGCTGATCACCGGCAAGCAGAAAGAGCCCTTCCTGGGCGTGCTGCTGACCTATCCGCAGGTTGAGCCAGTCCCGGCGGCGGCTTCCCCGGTGGAGGTTCTCGTGGCAGAGGCGCAGGCGCGCTCTGCCGCGGCGCAAACCGTGGGCCTGGGCGTGCTGGGCGCGGGCAACTTTGCCACCGCGGTGATGCTGCCCGCCTTGAAGAAAACGCCCGGGGTGGAGCTGGTCTCCATCGCCTCGGGGGCGGGCATGCACGCCCGCCAGGCAGCGCAGAAATTTGGTTTCCGCGCCGCGGTGGAGAGCGAGGCCCAGGTGCTGCAAGACCCGCGGGTGAACACGGTAGCGATCCTGACCCGCCACGACCTGCACGCCGGGCAGGTACTGCGCGCCCTGCAGGCGGGCAAGCACGTTTTCTGCGAAAAGCCCCTGGCGCTGACCGCCGCCGATTTGGATGAGATCGCCGCCGCGCTGCAGATGCAATCCCCCGCCCCGCTGTTGATGGTGGGCTTTAACCGCCGCTTTGCGCCCCTGGCGCAGCGCCTGCATGCCTTCATCGGGCCGCGCAGCCAGCCGCTGGCGGCGCATTACCGCGTCAATGCCGGGTACATCCCGCTGACCCACTGGCTGCACGATCCCCAGCAGGGCGGCGGGCGCATCCTGGGTGAGGGCTGCCACTTCATCGATTTCCTTACCTTTTTGGTGGGCGAGCCGCCCATCTCCGTCAGCGCCCATGCCCTGCCGGATAACGGGCACTACCGCGAGGATAACGCCGTGCTGACCTTCACCTTTGTGGATGGCTCGCTGGGCACCGTCACCTACCTGGCTAACGGGGATAAAGCCTTCCCCAAGGAGCGCGTGGAGGTCTTCAGCGGCGGGCGCGTGGCGGTGCTGGAGGATTACCGCACCCTGGAGATGGTGAAGGACGGCAAGCGCCAGGTGCTGCGCTCGCCTCTGCGGCAAGATAAAGGCCATGCCGCCGAGTGGCAGGCCTTTGCCGCGGCCATCCTGGGCGGCGGGCCGCCGCCTATCCCCTACGCGCACCTGTTCGGCGTCAGCCGGGCGGCGCTGGCTGCCGTGGAGGCGCTGCGCAGCCGCCAGGAACAGCCGGTGCCCTGACCCCTATGCCCCTCTTGGCGAAGTTTGCCCTGGCCTTCAAAGCGCTGCCAGCGCTGGGATTCCCCTCGCTAGGGCTGTATACCTGGTATCAGTTCACCTTGCGCAGCGGCCTGCTGCGCAAAACCAACCTTCCCCCGCGGCCCTGCCCGGGGCTGGCCTTCCAGCCTGCCCTGCCTGCCCTGCCCGAGCAGCAGGCCCTGCTCGACCTGATCGGGGCGGAGGGCCTGGAGCGCCTGCTGGCGGAGGCGGACGAGATCATCGCCGGGAAGGTGCGTTTGTTCGGCGCGGCCCCCGTCCCGCTGGAATTGTCTCTGCCCGGCCCGCTGCGCCACTGGACGGATTACGAGCGCGGCATTGCCAGGGTCGCCGGCAGTGAGCAGTCTGCCGCCCCGCTGGACTGGAAGTTCATCTGGGAGCCGGCGCGCTTTGGCTGGGCGATCACCCTGGGGCGCGCCTACCACCTCAGCGGCAGGCAGGGCTACGCCCAGGCCTTCTGGCGCTACACCGAAACATTTTTGGATGCAAACCCAGCCTACCAGGGCCCGCACTGGACCTCTGCTCAGGAAGTGGCCCTGCGCCTGGTGGCATTGACCTTTGCCGCCCAGGTATTTGCCCCCAGCCCGGCCAGCACGCCCGCCCGTATGGCGCGCCTGGCGCGGGCGCTGGCTGAGCATGCCGGGCGCATCCCCTCCACGTTGGCTTACGCCCGCGCCCAGAACAACAATCACCTGCTCAGCGAGGCGGTGGGACTGTGCACCGCGGCGCGGGTGCTGCCCGGTCATCCGCATGCGCCGCGCTGGCAGCGGCTGGGCTTGCGCTGGCTGCGCGACGGCCTGCTGGGTCAGATCGCCGCGGACGGGGCCTACATCCAGCACAGCGCCAATTATCACCGCCTGATGCTGCAGCTGGCCTTGTGGGCGCGGGCCGCCGCCCGCCCGGAGGCCCCCTGGCTGGAACCACCCGCCCGGGGTCGCCTGGCCGCGGCAGTGCGCTGGCTGGCTGCGCTGCTGGACGAAGCCAGCGGGCAGGTACCCAACCTGGGCCCCAATGATGGCGCATACATCCTGCCGCTGACGGGATTACCCTTTGCTGATTACCGCCCCGTGCTGCAGGCCGCTGCCCGGGCATTTCTGGGCGGCCCGCTGCTGCCCGCCGGCCCCTGGGACGAGATGAGCCTGTGGCTGGGGCAGCTGGTCAGCGGGGGCAGCCGGGTGGAGCTTCCCGCGGTGCAGGCCTCGCCAGCCACCCTACGCATCCCTGCCGCCGATTCCTGGGCCTACCTGCGGGCGGCCTCTTTCACGGCCCGGCCCGGGCATGTGGATCAATTGCATCTCGATCTGTGGTGGCAGGGCCTGAACATTGCCCAGGACGCCGGCACCTACCGCTACACGGCTGCCTCGCCCTGGGAGAATGCCCTGGCTTCCACTTTTGCTCACAACACCCTGAGCATCGCCGGGCAGGAGCAGATGCGGCGCGCCGGGCGCTTCTTATATTTGGATTGGGCGCAGGCGCAGATCGTGGAACACGCCCGCGACCCGCAGGGCGATTGGGAGCGCCTGTCTGCCCGCCACGATGGCTACCGCCGTTTGGGGCTGGCCCACCAGCGCACGGTCACGGCGTTTCGCAGCGGGCGCTGGTTGGTGGAAGATGCGGTGCTGCCGTTGAAGCCGGTTTCCCGCCTCGAGGGGCAGGAGATGGGTGCCTGGCTGCACTGGCTGCTGCCCGATTGGCCGGTGGTGCTCCAGGCAGGCGAGGCCGCCCTGACACTGCGCCTGGAATCGCCGCGCGGTCCGCTCCTGCTCAAGATCAGCGCGCCGCCAGGGCTGGTTTATTCCCTGCTGCGCGCCGGAGAGATCGTCTCCGGCAGCGGCTCGCGCCGCCCCATCTGGGGCTGGGTTTCGCCCACATACAGCGTCAAAGTTCCCGCCCTCTCCCTGGTGGTGCAGGCCAGCGGCCCGCTGCCCCTGGCGCTGACCAGCGAGTGGGTGCTGCCATCCCGCATCCCTGAAGCCACGCTATGAACATTTTGCTCATCCACCAATTTTTTGCCTCCCTCGACGAGCCCGGCGGCACGCGCCACCATGAACTGGCCCGGCGCCTGGCTGACCTGGGCCATCACGTGACCATCATCGCCAGTCCGGTCTCGTATCTCACCGGCGCCTCGAAAAAGGGGCGCGTGCCCTGGGTGCAGTGCCAGCCGGATGGCGAGTGCATCACGGTGCTGCGCGCCTATACGTACCAGGCGTTCCACCGCAGCTTTGTGCACCGCGTGATCAGCTTCATCAGTTTTATGCTCTCCTCCTTCATCATTGGCCTGGGCGTGCGCGATGTGGACCTGGTGTGGGGCACCTCGCCGCCCATCTTCCAGGGCGCAACTGCCTGGGCTTTGGCGCGCCTCAAGCGCGTGCCCTTCCTGTTCGAGGTGCGCGACCTTTGGCCGGCCTTTGCCATTGCCGTGGGCGTACTGCGCAATAAGATCCTCATCCGCCTCTCTGAATGGCTGGAGCGCTTCCTCTACCGGCAGGCGCAGGTGGTAGTGGTCAATTCGCCGGGCTTCATCGCCCATGTGCAGCGCCGCGGCGCCCGGCAGATCGAGCTGGTGCCCAACGGAGCTGACCTGGCCATGTTCGACCCGGATGCCGATGGGATGGCCTTCCGCGCCGCCCACGGCCTGGAGGGGCAGTTCATCGCCCTGTATGCTGGGGCGCACGGCCTGTCCAACGATCTGCATGTGGTGCTGGAGGCCGCTGTCCGCCTGGGCGAGCGCAAGGATATCAGCATCGTTTTCCTGGGCGACGGCAAAGAAAAGCCCGCCTTGCAGCAGCGGGCGCAAGAACTGGGCCTGAGCAATGTGCGTTTCCTGGCTCCCATCCCCAAGACGGAGATGCCTGCCGCCCTGGCGGCCGCGGATGCTTGCATTGCCATCCTCAAGCCCATCGAGATGTACAAGACCACTTACCCCAACAAGGTGTTCGATTACCTGGCTGCCGGGCGGCCTGTGGTCAATGCCATTGATGGGGTGATCCGTACGGTGGTGGAGCAGGCCGGGGCGGGCATCAGCGTGCCGCCGGGGGATGCCGCCGCCCTGGCGCAAGCCATCTGCGCCCTGGCCGATGATCCGTCTGGCCGCCAGGAGATGGGCCGCCGCGGGCGCGCCTATCTTGCGCAGCATTTCGACCGGGGTGCGTTGGCCAATCAACTGGCGGCCCTGATGGAGAGCATGGTATCCCCTCCATCAGGGTAACTTACCTGCCTCATGAAATTCCAGAGAATTGGATGCAACGGGCAGCGAAACTGCCTGCTGCATCCAATTCTCTGTTTTTTTCCTTTCCCCATCTTGGGGGCAAAGCCTGCAAAACAACCCCCTAAAACCATACCCGAAATGAACCTTACGGTATAATTTCAGCATGGCTAGAGTTAAAGCACCCGAAGATTTATCGGTAGAAGACCTGCGCCGCCTGCTGGTGGAGAAGCGCCACCATTCCCGGCAGCAGCACCTGGAGCGCTTCCGCCGCACCGGCCGGGTGATCACCCTGGCCTCGGATCTGGATTTGGATCTGATGGATCAGATGCCCACCACCCAGACCGACGCCGCGGCCGAGGGGTCAGACCATCCGCTCACCTGGCGGCAGCGCGGCCGTAAGATCCTCGACCGGGCGCTGCTGGTGGTGGAGGTTTTGGGTGTGGTGGGCCTGGGCCTGGTGCTCTTCCTGGGCTTTCAGATCCTGCGCGACCTGAACACGCAGTCTGCCGAGGCGATGATTCTGCCTACGCTGACACCCACGCCCCTGATCGGGGCGGTGGTGCTGCCCTCGGGGCACACGCCGCCCAACGCCCCGGGCGGGGCGCGCCCCAATGACAGCGAGATCCCCGAGCATCTGCGCCCGCTGGTGCAGGCGCAGGTGGAGATGGTGACCCCCACGCCCGGCCCCGAAAACCCCGTGCGCATCCAGATCCCGGCGATCGGTGTAGACGCACCCATTGTGGTGGGCGACGGCTGGGAGCAATTGAAGAAAGGGGTGGGGCACCACATCGGCTCGGCTAATCCCGGGCAGGCGGGCAACCTGGTGCTTTCGGCGCACAACGATGTTTTTGGGCAAATCTTCCGCTACCTGGATGTGCTGCAAAATGGCGATCAGGTGATCGTGTACACCAATCAGCGTTCTTATACGTATATCATCACAGAAACATCCATTGTTGAACCCACACAGGTGGAAGTGATGGCTGCCACCGAGAACGAAACGATCACCTTGATCTCGTGTTATCCATATATGGTGGATAACCAGCGCATTGTGGTCACGGGCGTGTTGCAAACCCCCGGCAATTAACCGCCTGAGCGGTGTTTTCACTACCAGGCGGGACAGTCTTTACGGATGCAGAATGATCTATGAATAATGCCAAGCCAACCTCCTCGCCAACCTGGGGTTCGACCACCAAACTGGTGGTTGGGCTTACGCTTGCCGCGCTGATCCTCGCCTTCTTGATCTACTTCCGCTCCATCATCGGCCCGATGCTGCTGGCAATCATCCTGGCGTACCTGCTGCACCCGGTGGTGGCGCACATCAGCACCTTCACCCACCTTTCCTGGCGCAATTCGGTGGCCCTGATGTACCTGGTGCTGTTGCTGGTGGTGGCGGGTCTTTCCACTGCCACCGGCGTGGCGGTGGTGCAGCAGACCCAATCGCTGCTCACGGTGCTGGACCGCTTCTTGAAGGACCTGCCCGGCCTGCTGGACCAGGTTTCGCTTAAGTCCTATTCCATCGGCCCCTTTGCGATTGATTTGAGCCAGTTCAGCGATATCGGTGTGCTAGGCGACCAGATCATCAGTGCGCTGCAGTTGTTGATTGGGCAGGCGGGCAGCCTGGTGGGCACCTTTGCTTCGGGTGCGGCCTCCACGGTGGGCTGGGGAGCCTTTATCTTCATCGTCTCTTTCTTCTTGCTTGCCGAAGCGGGCAAAGTGCCGGATGCGATCAGCTTTATCGATATCCCTGGCTATTCCGAAGACATCCGCCGTATCAGTCGAGAACTGGGGCGCATTTGGAATACGTTCATGCGCGGCCAGTTGATCATCGTGATCATGGTGATCATTGCCTATACCATCCTGTTCAGCATCCTGGGTGTGCGCTATTCCTTTGCCATTGCCACCCTGGCTGGGCTGGCGCGTTTTGTGCCCTGGGTAGGCCCCTTCGCCACCTATGCGACCACTGCCCTGGTGACCATTTTTCAGGGCTCGAATTACTTTGGGTTGGAGCCGCTCTACTACGCCATCCTGGTGATTGGTCTGTCCATCGCGCTGGACCAGGTGTTTGACAACCTGGTGGTGCCGCGCTTCATGGGCAGCTCGTTGAACATCCACCCGGCCGCGGTGCTGGTGACAGCGATTGTGGCGGCTAACCTGATTGGGATCGTTGGCCTGCTGCTGGCTGCGCCGGTGCTGGCCTCCGTCAACCTGATTACCCGTTACACCATGCGCAAAATGTTTGACCAGGATCCCTGGCCTGAGCAAGAAGAGAAAAAAGATCCGCTGCCGCTGCCGCGTTTGCAGCGCCTGCGCGCCTGGTGGCGGGCCAGACGCATGAAGCGTTGATTTAAAATGGAACGTGGACGGGGAAGGCCATCCGTCCACGTTCTTTTACCAGAGGAAAAATGCATCAAACGGCCAGATGCGCCGGGCCGTAAATCCGTTCGCGGATCTCCACCACCTGGCGGCGCAGGTGATCATCTCGTTCCAGCAGATCAGCCACTTTGTCGCAGGCGTACATCACCGTGGTGTGGTCGCGCCCACCCAAGGCATTGCCGATCTGCGGCAGGGAGATGTTGGCCTCCTGACGCAGCAGGTACATGGCTACCTGGCGCGGCAGGGCCACCTCGCGGGAGCGGTCGCGCCCCAGCAGGCGGTCCACCGTCAGCCCAAACGACTCGGCAACCTTGCGCACTACATCATCCGTCTGCACTTCGCTGCGCCGGGGCAGCAGATCTGCCAGGGCAGTTTCGATCAGCTGCGGGGTGACCGGCAGCCCGGAGAGGTCGGCAAAAGCCAGGATGCGCGTCAGTGCGCCTTCCAATTCGCGAATGTTGGACTGGATGCGGCGGGCGATCGTCTCCAGCGTTTCGGGCGCCACGCGCCGCCCGGCCCGCTCGGCCTTGGTGCGCAAAACCGCCAGGCGCGTCTCAAAGTCGGGCATCTGGATGTCTGCCGTCATCCCCCACTCAAAGCGGGAGCGCAGGCGGTCTTCCAGTGTCACCAGGGCTTTGGGGGGCCGGTCAGAGGTGATGACGATCTGCTTGTCTTGCCCATGCAGGGTGTTGAAGGTGTGGAAGAACTCTTCTTGGGTGGATTCTTTGCCGGCAATGAATTGGATATCATCGATCAAGAGCACGTCAATGCGGCGGTACTTGTCGCGGAAGGCCTGGGTGGTGTGCGAGCGGATGGCGTTGATCAGGTCGTTGGTGAACTCTTCGGAGGAAACATACAGCACCTGCAAGCCGCGCTGGATGCACTGGTTGCCGATGGCTTGCAGCAGGTGGGTCTTGCCCAACCCAACGCCCCCATACAGGAAGAGGGGGTTGTAGGCCTGGGCGGGGCGCTCGGCTACAGCCATGGAGGCGGCGTGCGCCAGGCGGTTGCTGGCGCCCACCACGAAGGTATCGAATGTGTAACGGCTGCTCAGGGTGACAGAACGGCTATCGTGGCGTACCTGGGGCTGCGGCGCGTCAAATGTGGCCTCTAAATCTTCTGGTTCTTCTTCGGCGGCTGGGGTTTCGGTCTCTTTCTGCCAGACGATAAAGCGTACACTCACCGAGCGGTTCATCATACCCGTCAGCAGACGGGTCACTGTGCTGGACAGGCGGTTGTCCAGCCAATCACGCGCATAGGCATTGGGAACACCAATCACAAATTCCCCATCTTCATAGGCCACCAGCTCAGCATCTTGCACCCAGGTGTCGTAAGAGGCTTTGGGCATATCCATTTGCAGCTGACCTAATACAGATTGCCATGCTTGCATTGCATTCATACGCTGTTACTCCTCTCCGGCCGTTTTTTTTTGACAGCAGAATACAAACCCCCTGCTGCTGTCAGAAGCAGGGGCACCAACTTACCAGATTACACTCAAATTTCTTGTTCGGAATAACCGGCCAGCGCACTACCAGTAATCGACCGGTCCCCTTGACTGCCACAAAAGGTGATGTGGGACCTGTATTCTACCGCATTCTAGCAGGAAAGTCCCCTGGCAATCAATACGCTAAACCTACGCAATCCTTAAAATACCCAAAGTTTTTAAGTTGCCGATTCTTAAAAAAAACACCCGTTCTGAGTATTATCGGGGCGAGGTTGGCTTACCGGCCTCTACCCAGTCCTAGAAGTTTACCGGTCAATACCCCCATATATGCCGGTCGCTCTCATTTTTGGGGGTGCTGCACAATATATAGCCGGCCAATGTTAAAGGATTGCCACAAGGCGTTGGGTGAGTTGTCTGGTCAAACTGACCCAAAATGGGTAAGCATCGCGGCGAGGCTGGCCCGATTTGGGCGAATCACCCCCGCGCGCGCTTACATGCGCCGACACATCTTGTACATGCGCGGAATTTTCCGAAATTGAATGTTCGCAGCGGGCTTTGCCCGCTGCGAACATTCAATTTCGGTTTCTAGTCCCCGCCCCTTGAGGGGCGGGGGTAGGGGGTGAGGTGACAAGATAGGCGCCGCTTTGGTTGCGGCAGGGTGCCTGTCATGATAGAATTACCCCTGATGGAATCCGATACTCCCCCTCCGGTTAAGGATTTTCTGACCGCCACCATCCTGCTGAATGTATTGGGCTGGGGCGGCCTGGCAATCCTAATTTACCTCGCACTGCCCACGGCGGTACCCCGCTGGCTCTTTTTCTTCTTCAGCGTGCTGGGCGTGACAGGCCTGGCACTGCCTGTGACGGCCTTCTTCAACCTGCGCTTCCCCACCACGCCGCCAGCCCGTCACACGGTCATTGTGCGCCAGGCTACCTGGTTCGGCCTGTATGGCGCAACCTTGCTCTGGCTGCAGATGGGACGTGTGCTGACCCCCACGCTGGCTATTTTGTTGGCGCTGGGCCTGGCCCTGGTGGAGTTCCTGCTGCGCATGAGTGAGCGCAGCCAGTGGAAGCCATGATGCCGCCAGCCCCCCGGCAAGCAGTGGGCGCTCCTGTCTGATCTGATCCTCCATGCCTGGCCTACGCGATCTCCCCTCGGTTGACCAACTGCTGCAAACCCCCACCGCGGGCGGATGGGTGGCCTCTTTTGGCCGCCCGCTGACCTTAGAGGCGCTGCGCCTCGCCCTGGCGCAGGCCCGCCAGGATTTTCCGCAAACCGATACTATCCCAGAAAGCGCTGCGCTGTTGGAGCAGGCCCGCCAATTGCTGCTGGATTGGACGGCGCCCTCGCTGGTGCCGGTGATCAACGCTACGGGCGTGGTGCTGCACACCAACCTGGGGCGCGCTCCGCTCAGCCGGGCCGCCATCCAGGCCATGCAAGATGTTGCGGCGGGCTATTCCAACCTGGAATACAACCTGCCCGCCGGCAAGCGCGGCTCGCGCCTGGTGCATGCCGAGGCGCTGCTGCAGCGCCTGCTGGGGGTAGAGGCGGCGTTGGTGGTCAACAACAACGCCGCGGCGGTGCTGCTGGCGCTCTCGGCGCTGGCGAAGCGCCGCGCCGTGGTCATCTCGCGCTCGCAGTTGGTAGAGATTGGCGGCGGGTTCCGCGTCCCCGATGTGATGAAGCAGTCGGGCGCAAAACTGCTGGAGATCGGCACCACCAACCGCGTGCACCTGGCCGATTACGAGGCCGCCCTGAGCGAGGCCTCTCCGGCGCTGGTGATGCGCGCCCACCGCTCCAACTTTCACATCCTGGGCTTCACCGCCGAGCCAACCCTGGCGGAGATTGCCGCCCTGGCCCACCAGCACAACGTGCCGCTGGTAGATGACCTGGGCTCCGGCGCGCTGCTAGATACCGCCCGTTACGGCCTGGGCCACGAGCCCACCGTGCAGGAATCCCTGGCAGCCGGGGCCGACCTGGTGTGCTTCTCTGGCGATAAGCTGCTCGGCGGGCCGCAGGCAGGTATCATCGTGGGCCGGGCAGACCTGGTGGCCCGGCTGCGCAAGCACCCGCTGGCGCGCGCCATCCGCGCGGATAAGCTGTGCCTGGCGGCGCTCTCTGCCACGCTGCTGCACTACCTCAAAGATGAGGCCGAGAGTTGGATCCCCATCTGGCGCAGCATCGCCGCCGCGCCCGAATCGCTGCAGCAGCGCGCCCAGGCCTGGGCCGAAGCCCTGGGTCAGGGTGAGGTGATCGCTGCCCAGTCCACCGTCGGCGGGGGCAGCCTGCCCGGCGAGATGCTGCCCACCTTCGTGCTGGCCCTGGCGGTGGCCTCGCCCAACCGCCTGGCTGAGCGCCTGCGCCGCGCCACGCCTCCCGTCATTGCCCGCCTGGAAGAGGATCGCCTGATCTTCGACCCGCGCACGGTGCTGCCCGAACAAGATTCTCTGCTGATCGATATGATCCGCCGACAACTCAAACCCAAATGAAAAGGTGTCCCTGATGAAAACCGACCTTGACTCCATCATGCAGTCCAACAATATTGATGCCCTACTGATCACCGGCTCAGCGCAGCATAACCCGGCCATGGTTTACATGACCGGCGGCGGGCACATGACCGGCGACCTGATCAAGAAGCGCGGTGAAACGGCGGTTGTTTTCTGCAACCCCATGGAGCGCGAGGAAGCCGCCAAAAGCGGCCTGCCCACCAAGAGCCTGGCCGATTACAAGTTCCAGGATCTGCTCAAGGCGGCCGAAGGCGATTACGTCAAAGCCCTGGCGGCCCGTTACAGCCGCATGCTCACCGAACTGGGTGTCACCTCGGGGCGCGTGGCGCTGTACGGCAAGATCGAAGCGGGGTTATCGTACGCTGTCTTTTCGGCCCTGCAGCAGGCCATGCCCGGGCTGACGCTGGTGGGGGAGGTGGGCGGGTCGGTCATCTTGCAGGCCATGATGACCAAAGACGCACCTGAGATCGAGCGCATCCGCCAGATGGGGCGCATCACCACCGGCGTGGTGGGGCAGGTGGCTGACTTCTTGACCTCACAGCATGTGCGCGAGGGGGTGCTGGTCAAGAGTGACGGGCAGCCGTTGACTATCGGCGAGGTGAAGGCTCGCATCAACCTGTGGCTGGCAGAGCGCGGCGCGGAGAACCCCGAAGGCACCATTTTTGCCATCGGCCGCGACGCTGGCATCCCTCATTCCACCGGCACGCCCAGCGACCTGCTGCGCCTGGGGCAAACGATCGTCTTCGATATCTTCCCCTGCGAGGCCGGCGGCGGATACTATTACGATTTCACCCGCACCTGGTGCCTGGGTTACGCCCCCGACCCGGTGCTGGCGCTATACCAGGATGTGCGCGCCGTCTACGACCAGGTGATCAGCGAACTGGAGGTCAATACCCCCTTCAACCATTACCAGAAGCGCACCTGCCAGTTGTTCGAGGCGCAGGGGCATCCCACCATCCAGAGCAACCCGCAGACGCAGGATGGCTACGTGCACAGCCTGGGCCACGGGCTGGGATTGCAGGTGCATGAGCGCCCGGCTTCGGGTGCGACTGCCGCCGCGGATGATCTCCTCGCCCCGGGCGTGGTGATGACGATCGAGCCGGGGCTGTATTACCCCGATAAGGGCATGGGCGTGCGCCTGGAAGACAGCCTGTGCGTCCATTCTGACGGGCGTTTCGAGGTCCTGGCCCCTTATCCTCTGGACCTGATCCTGCCGGTCAAAGCCTAACCGGGTGACCTTTCCCTCTGCAGCCATGAGCGATCAGAACCCCCTGCCTCCCAACACTTCCCCCGCCGTGCCAGCGCGCATCTTGGGCGTGGAAACCTCCTGCGATGAGACCGCCGCGGCGGTGGTGGAGAACGGCCGGGTGATCATCTCCAATGTGGTCGCCTCACAGGTGGACCTGCATGCCCAGTATGGGGGCATCTTCCCGGAGGTGGCTTCGCGGCAGCATATCCGCGCCATCTACCCGGTGATCGAGCAGGCCCTGCAGCAGGCGCACATGAAGCTGAGCGACGTGGATGCCATTGCCGTTACGCGTGGTCCGGGCCTGCCCGGCTCGCTGGTGGTGGGCGTGAATGCCGCCAAGGGCCTGGCCCTGGGCAGCGGCCTGCCGCTGGTGGGCATCAATCACCTGGAGGCGCACCTGTACTCTGCCTGGCTGCACCTGCCCGAGGCGGAGCCCCCTGCCCTGCCGCAGTTCCCGCTGGTGGCCCTGATCGTCTCGGGCGGGCATACCGAGCTGGTGCTGATGACCGATCACGGCGCTTACCAGCGCCTGGGCGCCACGCAGGACGATGCTGCCGGAGAAGCCTTCGATAAAGTGGCTCGCCTGCTCGGCCTGGGCTATCCCGGCGGGCCGGCCATCCAGCAAGCCGCCCAGGGAGGCAACCCGTTGGCGTTCAATTTCCCGCGCGCCTGGCTGGAAGACTCGTGGAATTTCTCCTTCAGCGGCTTGAAAACGGCCGTGCTGCGCGAGGTGCGCCGCCTGGAGCAGGTTTCCAATCCCCTGCCCACCGCCGACCTGGCTGCCAGCTTCCAGGCCGCGGTCACGGATGTGCTGGTGAGCAAAACGATGCGCGCCGTGCAGAAGTATGAGGCGCGTGCCATCCTGGTAGGCGGCGGCGTGTCGGCCAACCAGGACTTGCGCCAATCCATGCAGATGCGCGCCAGTGTGCCGCTGTACATTCCTCCCCTCTGGCTGTGCACCGATAACGCCGCCATGATCGCCGGGGCGGGCTACCACCGTTACATCCGCGGCCAGCGCGACCCGCTGGATATGGATGTTTTACCCAACTGGCCGATTTCTGAAATCTAAAACCACGGTGCAGATGTGACTTCTACCCCTGCCGGTTCCTCTCCCTCTGCGCCCCCCGGGCTTGCACTGCAAGATGCACAGGCCCAGCAGGCGGAGCTGCGCCTGGCGGTCAATACCGTGGTGCGTGACAGCCTGCCCGGGGTGGCGGCGGGGCTGGGGATCTTATATACCCTTTTTAGCCTCAGCCACCTGCTGCTGCTGCCCAAGAATATTGCTACCTCCATGGCTGTGGTGGCCCTGCTCACCTCGCTGCTGTTTTGGAGCCTGTACCTGCTGCTCAAACGCGGCGAACTGCCGGCGCGCTTTGCCCATCCGGTGGGCTTCGGCATGGCCTGTGTGGTGATCGCCAACAGCCTGCTGCACCTGCTGTTGACCCGGGAGCCGATGCAAACCACTAACCTGGTGCTGCTGGTGGTGGGGGTGGGTTTTCTTTTTCTTTCCCCCTCCTGGCTAACGCTGACCGTTGTGGTGACCCTGGGCGGCTGGGGGGGTACCGTGTGGCAGCTGCCCGCCTCGGAGAGCTGGCAGCATTTTGGCTTTGCGCTGCTCTCCGGCTCGCTGCTCTCTGCCATCGTGCATTCGGCGCGCCTGCGCACCGCAGAGAGGCTGGAGCGCCTGCGCATCAAGGATGCCTGGCGTCAGGCAGAGTTGGAGAGGGCACTGCAGCGCGCCGAGGAGACCCAGCGCTCGCTGGCTACCAGCATGGCGGTGGGGCAGTCCATCACCTCCATCCTGGATCTGGATATTCTGCTCAGCCAGGTGGCGGATTTGATCCAGGAGCGTTTCAACTGTTACTTTGTGGCGATCATGCTGTTGGATGAGAGCGGCGAGAACCTGGTCTTTCAGGCGGGCAGCGGCGAGGCTGGGCGCAGGTTGGTGATGCAAGGCCTGCGCCTGAAGCTGGTCGACCAGGGGCTGGTGGCGTGGGTGGCAGCCAACCGCGAGCCTGCCTGCGTGGAAGATGTGACCCAAGATAACCGTTACCTGGCGGTAGAAGATGTGCCCCTAACACGCTCAGAGCTGACCCTGCCGCTGCTGATGGGCGACACCCTGCTGGGCGTGCTGGATATGGAAAGCACTCAGGTGGGTGATTTCCGACCCAGTGACGTGCCCTTCTTGCAGTTATTGGCTGACCAGGTGGCCACCGCTATCCAAAACGCCCGCCTGTACCAGCAGATCACGCGCTTCAACCAGGACCTTGAATCGCGGGTGCAAGAGCGCACCGAGGCGCTGCAAGCGGCTTACGATAACCTGGAACGCCTGGATCAGACCAAAACCGATTTCATCAGCATTGCCTCGCACGAACTGCGCACCCCCATCACGGTGATGCACGGCTACGTACAGATGCTGCAAAGCGCCCCGTCCATCCAGGAGGATGCCTATTGCTCGAACCTGGTCAATGGCATTGAAACTGGGGCCAGTCGGCTGAACGAGGTCGTCGAGAGCCTGCTGGATGTGGCCAAGATCGACAACCGCGAACTGATCTTGTACCCGGCGCCGGTTTCGGTCGAGTCGATCTTGCAGATGGCCTCCAGCAGCCTGCTCAAATCGGCCCGGGAGCGCCATATCACCTTTACCCTGGAGCCGATGTCGGATGTGCCTGCCATCGAAGCTGACCCCGATGCGCTGCGCAAGGTCTTTGCCCATTTGATCGTTAATGCGATAAAATATACCCCAGATGGCGGCACGATCACCATCTCAGGCCGGGCGCTGGAACCGGATCAGGTGGATCTGCCGGATGGCGGTATTGAGATCGTTATCTGCGATAGCGGGGTTGGCATTGCCCCGGAAGTCAACGAGTTGATCTTCCAGAAATTCTTTCAAACCGGCCAGATTTCACTGCACTCCAGCGGCAGGACAAAGTTCAAGGGTGGTGGGCCTGGGCTTGGCCTGGCCATCGCTCGTGGGATCATCCAGGCGCATAGCGGACGGTTGTGGGCTGAAAGCCCTGGGCATGACGAGATACTATGCCCGGGCAGCAAGTTCCACGTGATCTTGCCGCTGCGCCAGAAAAACGATTTAGACATCACATGATCACCTTTCCTCTTGCAGCCATCTTGCCCATTGTGGGCGGCCTTTTATATGCGCTGGCCTTGTTCTTCCTGATCAGGCAGGGCGCGCTGAAAACCGCGGCCATACGTTGGATGGTAGTTTGCCTGGGGTTGTTGATCCTGGCGAATGTTCTGGCGGCGGTGGCTGTCTTTGATCTGCTGCCCGAAGATTGGGCTGGGCGTTTGCCCTTCTTGTTCCTCATCTTGATTGCGCTGGCCCTGCTCTGGCTGACGCAGGCAGCCTTGCAGGCCGGGCCGGTGCGCTGGCCCTGGATCTTACTGGGGGTGGTTTGGCTGGCTGCCTGGCTGATCCTCGAACTGAACCCGTTTGCCCTGCCCGATACTTTGCTCAAAGCCCCAACCTGGCTGATCGCCCGGTCGAGTGTGGCCCTGGTGGTATTGGTGATCGGCTGGGCTGCCATTATGGCCCGGGCGCTTTTGGTCTCCATTTGGGCTTTGCGGAGGCCGGTGCAGCCCCTGGTGAAGAACCGCGCCTACTACTGGGTTCTGGCGCTGGTGGTGTACATCAGTGGCGACTTGCTGCTGTTCTTCTACCTGTACGATGCCGCCTATGCCCTGCGCCTGCCCGCCATTTTGTTGTTGACCGTGATCGGGCTGCGTGCCTACATGCCCGATATCCGCCAGATGGAGCGTCATGCGCTTCATTACCTGGTGATGACCATTTTGACGGCGATCGTGCTGCTGGGGGGCCTGTTCATTGCCCTGCCGTTGGTGGAGCGCGCCCAGGGTTACAACCCTGCCCTGGTGGGGGCTGCTGTGGCGCTCTTCCTGGCGGCGCTGCTCATCCCGCTGCGCGCGTTGTCGCATGGCATTGTGGAGCGACTGCTGCCCGGCCAAAAGTACGACCCCAACCGCATCCTGCGCGAGTACAGCCAGAGCGTCAGCAGCATCCTCGACCCAGATCTGCTGGCAACCGTCTCTGTGGGCATGATCAGCGAAGCCATCGAGATCCAATCGGGCAGCCTCTTCCTGGTGGAGTTTGAGACGGAGGATAGCGTCAGCCGCTACCGCCTGCACGGTACGCGCGGCATGGGCGATGTTCAGCCGGAGCCGGGCTTCCTGGCTGTCAAGGGCCCGGTGGCGACCTACTTCCTGAAGGAACGCAAGCCCCTGCGCCACGGCAACCTGGGCCTGGATGAGCGCTTTCAGGCGGCTGCACATGAAGAACTGGTCTGGCTGGACAGCCTGGGCGCGGATGTGTACATTCCCATCTACACCAAAGAAGATTGGGTGGGCCTGATCGTCTTAGGCCCCAAGCTCAACGGCCTGCCCTATTTTGAAGATGACCTGAACCTGCTGAGCACCCTGGCAGATCAGACTGCGGTAGCCTTGCAGAATGCGCGCCTGGTGGAAAGCCTGATGCGCCTGAACAACGATTTCCGCCGCGCCTATGCCGCCATGGAACAGGCCAACCGGCACCTCAAGCAAGTGAATGTGCAGTTGGAAAACCTGGACCGCACCAAGTCCGATTTTATCAGCGTGGCCTCGCACGAGCTGCGCACCCCGCTGACGGTGATGCGCGGCTACAATGAGATGCTGCTCGAAGACCCGGCCATCAACGGCAATCCCTTCCATTCCAAGCTGATCAAGGGCATTTACTCTGGCATCATGCGCTTGCACGAGATCGTCAACAGCATGCTGGATATGGCCAGCATCGACACCCGCTCGCTGGACTTAAAGGTGGAGCCGGTTTCGCTGAACTCACTGATCAGGATCGTCTGCGATAGTTTTGGCGACTCGTTCCAGGAGAGAGGCCTGGTGCTGGAGATCGAGAACATGCGCGATCTGCCGCAGGTTGACGGCGACCCCGAAGCGCTCAAGAAGGTCTTTTATCACCTGGTGATCAACGCGATCAAATACACGCCCGATAACGGCAGGATCACCATCACTGGGGTGCCCGTTTCGCCAGGGCAGATGAACCTGGCTGATGGCGGGGTGGAGATCATCGTGGCGGATACCGGTATTGGCATCCAGCAGGATTACCAGGATCTTATCTTCACCAAGTTTTATCAGACTGGGGAACTGGCCTTGCACTCGACCGGGAAAACGAAATTCAAAGGCGCCGGCCCAGGCTTGGGTCTGGCGATTGCCCGGGGTATTGTGGATGCGCACCGCGGCAAGATCTGGGCCGAAAGCCCTGGTCACGACGAGGAAAAATGCCCCGGCAGCCAGTTCCACGTGGTGCTGCCGCTGCACTACCGCGAACAATCTTAAGGGAAATATGGTCAAAAAAGGGTATGCGCAGGCAAAAAAAGCCTGCGCATACCCTTTTTTGATTGAGGGGGCGGTTACACCAGGGCGGCTTGCAGCGCCTCTGACGAGATTGGCCCCTCGCGCAGCACTACCATCTCAGCCTGGGTGCAATCCACCACCGTGGAGGGCACGCAGCCGGGGGAGGCGCCCCCGTCCAAGATCAGGTCAATCCGCCCATTCAATTGCGACAGCACATCTTGCGCGCTGAGCGGGTTCTCCTGCCCGGAGAGGTTGGCTGAGGTAACCGCCAGCGGCCCGATGGCGCGCAGCAAACTCAGCGCCACAGGATGATTGGGCATGCGCAGCCCCACGGTGTTGTTCGACGAAAGAACATCCGGCAGGCGCGCTATCCCCGGTACGATCAGCGTCAGCGGGCCAGGCCAAAAGCGCAGAGCCAGGCGCAGGGCACGCGAATCCAAACCTCGCGCCACTTTACCCACATCCTCGATCGCTCCCACCAATATCGCGATCGCCCGGCTGCTGTTGCGCCCCTTGGCAATGAACAGGCGCTCTACTGTCTCGCGTTGGAAGGGCAAAGTCGCCAGGCCGTAGACGGTATCGGTGGGAAAGGCAACTAACCCGCCGCGTTGTAAGACGTCAACGGCGTGGTTGATGGCAATGGGGTGGTTGGCGCGCAGGAGTTCTGTCTTCATGGAATGTAACTGAATTATACCCGCACTATGCACAGATGAGGCAAAATCCCCATTGCAACCATCCTTTTCGGGCTATAATGAGCATGTGTCATCGATCTCTGCCCCCCGTTCTTACCTGCTGATTGTGCTGGTTGGCCTGTTGGCAGCCTGCCTGGGCCTTGCGCCGCAGCCGCATGCTGCCCGCCAGGCGCTGGAGGCTGCTCGTCAGGCGCTGGAGGTGGGCGCATCGGCAGCCGCCGCCGCCCGCCTGGAACGCGCCGCGGCCTATTTCCCCTGGCGCGCCGACCTGTGGGCTGAGGCCGGGCGCAGCGCATTGGCTGCCGGTGACCTGGCTGCCGCCAGCGCACACCTGGAACGCGCCGCCGCCCTGGGGGGTATCTCGGAGGCCGATTTGCTGACCCTGGCAGATGCCCAGCAGGCTGCTGGTAACCAGGAGGCAGCCTCGGCGCTGTGGGATCAACTGCTCCAATCGGGCAGCCTGTCGGCAGAGGTGTATGCCCGCAGGGCTGCGTTGGCTTATGCGCAGGAGCAGTACCTGGCGGCCGCGGCAGACCTGCAAGCCCTGGTGCTGCTGCGGCCTGCGGATACCGCCTCCCTCTACCGGCTGGGCTTGATCATGGCGGCCCTGGAGCCCAATACCGCCCAGGTGTACCTGACGCAGGTGGCTGCCGGGGATTTTTCGCAGGCCTCTTTTGCCCAGGATCTGAGCCGGCGCATCTCCACCGCGCGCCTGTTTGACGAACCGGCTTATACCTTCATGGTCACCGGTCAGGCGTTGGCCAGCCAGGCGGAGTGGGGCCTAGCTTTGCAGGCTTTCTTGCAGGCCACGCAGATCCGCCCCGATTACGCCGAGGCCTGGGCTTACCTGGGCGAGGCGCGCCAGCGCCAGCCAGCCGGCTCACCGCAGGCTGGCAGCGGGCTGGATGAGATGCGCCAGTCCCTGGCGCTGGACCCGGACTGCCTGGCGGCGCACATTTTCCTGGGCCTGTACTACGAGCGCCGGGGAGATTACCCGCAGGCGCTCTCCTGGGTGCAGGCCGCGGCTGCCTTGGACCCAGGTAACCCGGATCTGCAAGTGGGCATGGGCGACCTGCTGGCCTTGCAGGGCGAACTGCCTGAGGCGCAGGCGGCTTATGAGCAGGCGATTGCCCTGGCCCCTCAAAATGCCGCCTATCCGATCGCCCTGGCCCAGTTTGCCCTGGAGCAGCAGATCCAGGTGCGCACGCTGGCCCTGCCCGCTGCCCGCCAGGCTGTGCTGCTGGCGCCGCAAGACCCCGCCGCGCTGGATGTGATGGGGCATACCCTGGTCTTGCTGGGCGACTTTTTCAACGCCGAGCGCTTCTTGCAGCGCGCATTGCAGAACGACCCGAATTACGCGCCTGCCCACCTGCACCTGGGCGCGGCTTACCTGTTCATGGAGCAGCCAGCCCTGGCCCGCGCTCACCTCGATCTGGCCCGGGCGCTCGACCCCAATGGACCCACCGCCCGCGACGCCCAAAGATTATTGACCTACTATTTCCCATAATGCTCCGCTTATGTTAAAATGGTGCCAATGAATCCCGAAAAGATTGGTCGCTACGAGATCAAAGCCGAGTTGGGGCGCGGCGGCATGGCCACGGTTTTCCAGGCGCATGACCCGCGCTTCAAGCGCGATGTGGCGATCAAGGTGTTGCCGGCTGCTTTCACCCACGATGCCACCTTCCGGGCGCGTTTCGAGCGCGAAGCCCAGACGATTGCCGCGCTAGAATATCCCGGCATTGTGCCGGTCTACGATTTTGGCGAAGAGAACGATCAGCCCTACCTGGTGATGCGCTACATGACTGGCGGCTCTTTGCAGCAAAAGTTAAAGGATGGGCCGCAATCCATCAGCGAAACCAGCCAGATCTTCACCCGCCTGGCGGCTGCGCTGGATTATGTCCACTCCAAGGGCATCATCCACCGCGACCTCAAACCGGCCAATATCCTCTTCGACCAGCACGGTAACGCCTATATCTCCGATTTTGGCATTGCCCGCATTGCCGAGGCCAGCGTGGCCCTCACCGGTGATGGGTTGATCGGCACCCCCTCGTACATGAGCCCTGAGCAGGCGCGCGGCGATTCCGATATCGACGGGCGCAGCGACATCTATGCCCTGGGGGCGATCTTGTTCGAGATGCTGACCGGCAAGACCCCCTACGAAGCCACCACCCCCATGGGCGTGGCGATGAAACACCTGATCGATCCGGTGCCGCGCATCTTGCAGGTCAAAGCAGACCTGCCCGCGGAATGTGAAGGCCTGATCGCCTCGGCCATGGCAAAAGACCGCAACCAGCGCTTCTCCAACGCCGCGGAGATGGCCAAAGCCCTGGCAGAGATTTCCAGCCGGGCCGAGACGCGCCAGCCCGCGGGCGCCAAAGCGCCTGCCGCATGGCCGCCTGCCCCGCCGCCGACGCCGATCCCGGTGCCCAGCCAGGCCCAGGCGCCGGTTTCCCCGCAGACTGCCCGCCCGCTGACCCCGCCTCCGCCTGCTGCGCAGGTAGTGTACCGACAGGGCACGCCGCCTCCACCGGCTGCACAGTCTGCCAGGCCGCTGATCCCGCCCCCGCCATCTGCGCCAGCAGCACGCTTTCAAAATACACCCCCTCCGCCTGCCCGCCGCACCCGCAAGCCGCTGGGCGTGTGGGCCTGGTTGGGCATTTCGGCCCTGGCGATGTTTGTCATCACCGGCTGCCTGTTCGGGGGCGCGTGGCTGGGCTTGTTTGGCCTGGGCGCGCTGCTGGAATCGGTGCCGGCGACCACGCCGGTGATCGATCCTGGCCCCAAGCCCACCCTGCCAACCAACCCGGAACCCACCGCGCATCTGGTTGCACAGGGAAGCCCCGTGCCAACCCTGGGCGTGTCTGCCTTCCGGGATGATTTTAGCGACACTTCCAGCGGCTGGTATACCTATTCTGGCACCGAGGGCCTGGCGGATTACTCTAACGGATATTTCCGCATTTTTGTGGATGTGCCCAACACCTTTCTTTACACCAATGCCAACCGCTATTACGAGAACCTGATCATTGAAACGCAGGTCTCCAAAGTGGGCGGGCCCGATGACAACTATCTTGGCGTACTATGCCGCTTTTTGGATGAGAGCAACTTCTATTACCTGATGATCAGCAGCGACGGCTACTACGCCATTGGCAAAATGTTTAACGGCGCTAATGCGTTGATCGGTATGGATAATTGGCAGTATAATGACTTTATTCGGCGTGGGCAGACCACCAACAACCTGCGCGCTGACTGCGTGGGCGAAGAACTGACCCTGTATGCGAATGGTGTGCGGCTGGCCCGCGTACAAGATGATACCTTCGCCGGAGGGGATGTGGGCCTGATCGCCGGCACGCCTGGCTCTACCCAGGGCACCGACATCCTCTTTGACAACCTGATCATTACTTTTCCGTGATCGGCTTATTTCAGGAAAACCGGTAATCAATCCGATATCCAACAATCTATCAAAAGGAGATTAAGAAATGAAAAAGAATTTTGGTTTTTTGGCAGCAGTGCTGGTATTAACCCTGGCCATTTTGGCCTGCGGCGGCACCACCACTGCCCTGCCGGAGGGCGTCCTGTTCCAGGATGATTTCTCCAGCACCAGCAGCGGCTGGGACCGGGTCAATGTTGCCGATGGCATCACTGACTATGACAATGGCGTTTACCGCATCAAGGTCAATACCGACAACACCGACGTGTGGGCCAACCCCGGCCTGAGCTTCACCGACGTACACGTTGAAGTGGCTGCCACCAAGGCTGGCGGCCCGGATGACAACGACTTCGGTATCATCTGCCGCTACGTGGATGCGAGCAACTGGTACTCCCTGATCATCAGCAGCGATGGCTACTACGGCATTGTCAAGGTCAAGGACGGCTACCAGGAGCTGTTGGGCATGAGCGAGATGGGCTACAGCGATGCCATCAAGCAGGGCGCAGCCACCAACCAGATCCGCGCCGATTGCGTGGGCTCTACCATCAGCCTGTATGCTAATGGCACGCTGCTCACCACCGTCAGCGACAGCGAATTCGCCTCTGGCGATGTTGGCCTGCTGGCTGGCACCTTCGACGAGATCGGCACCGACATTACCTTCGATAACTTCCAGGTGCTGAAGCCGTAGTTTCCTCCAAACGATTGCAATTCGTTTGGCTTTTGCGCCCCTGAGGCGCATCCCGCCCATCCTGGTAGGCTGTCGCCGCGGCCTGCCAGGATGGGTGTGACGGCTAAAAACGCCCGTTTGACTGATGAAGATTTTTTTAGATACTGTTGGCTGCCGCCTGAACCAGAGCGAGATCGAGACTTTCGCGCGCCAGTTCCGCGCCGCGGGTCATGCTCTGGTGCCTGACGCGAGCCAGGCTGACCTGGTGGTGATCAACACCTGCGCCGTGACCGGCGCAGCCGCGGCTGATTCGCGCCAGAAGGTGCGCCAGGCAGCCCGGCTGGGTGCGGGCAGCATTGTGGTCACCGGCTGTTGGGCCAGCCTGGAGCCCGATTGCGTGCGGGCGCTGCCCCTGGTGGAGCGCGTGGTAGAGAATGATCGCAAAGATCAACTAGTGATGGATGTGCTCAACCTGCCTGAGCAGGATTTTGAGATGGGCGAACGAGTGCCCCTCCCGGGGGTGCGCCAGCGCACCCGCGCTTTCATCAAGATCCAGGATGGCTGCGACCACCACTGCACCTTCTGCGTGACACGTATCGCCCGCGGCCCCAGCCGCAGCCGCACCTCGGCGCAGGTGCTGGCAGACATCCAGGCGGCTATACAGGGCGGCAGCCAGGAGATGATCCTCACCGGCGTGCACCTGGGCGCCTGGGGCAAAGATTTGCAGGCTCAGCCGCGGCTGGATGAGTTGATCCGCCTGATCCTGGCAGAGACGGACGTGCCCCGCCTGCGCCTCTCCTCGCTGGAGCCCTGGGACCTGCCGCAGGATTTCTTCAGCCTGTGGCAAGACCCGCGCCTCTGCCGCCACCTGCACCTGCCCTTGCAGTCGGGCTGCCCGGCTACGCTGCGCCGCATGGGCCGCAAGACCACGCCCGGCGAATTTGCCTCCCTGCTGGCAGAGGCCCGCTCGGCGGTGCCCGGCCTGGCGGTTACCACGGATGTGATCGTGGGCTTTCCCGGCGAAGATGAGCGCGAATTTGCCCAAAGCCTGGATTTTGTGCACGCCATGAATTTTGCCGGCGGGCATGTCTTCACCTTCTCGGCCCGCCCCGGCACCCCCGCGGCGACCATGCCCAACCAGGTGCCCCACCCTGTGCGCAAGGAGCGCAGCGCCACCATGCGCGGGGTCATTGCCCGCACGGCCGCGGCTTACCGGCAGACTTTTATGGGCGTGAGCCTGCCTGTGTTGTGGGAGAGCGCCACATCTACCGGCGGGCAGTGCTGGCAGCTCAGCGGCCTGACCGATAACTACCTGCGCGTGGTCAGCCAGGCTCCGCAGCAAATCTCCAACCAGATCAGCTCCGTGCGCCTCACCATGCAGATGCCCGACGCGCTGTACGGTGAGATCACCGGTTAGGCCGCCCATTAGCCCAGGATGATCATGGATTGCATATTTTGTGAGATTGTCGCCGGTCGTAAGCCCGGCAAGATCGTTTACCAGGATGAGCAGGTGACGGCTTTTTGGGATATCCACCCCGCCGCACCGGTTCACCTGCTCATTGTGCCCAACCGCTACATTGCCTCGGTGAATGAGGCTACCGCGGAGGATGCCGCCCTGCTGGGGCGCCTGTTCGGGGTTGCCCGCCAGCTTGCCCAAGAGCAGGGCATTCACCAGTCAGGTTACCGCCTGATCGTCAACACCGGCCCCGACAGCGGGCAGATGATCCCGCACCTGCACCTGCACCTTTTGGGCGGGCGCCACATGCGTTACCCGGTAGGATAAAAATGACCCTCAAAACACAACTCCAAGATGCCCTCAAAGATGCCATGCGCGCTGGAGACCAGGTGCGCAAAGATACCCTGCGCCTGGCCCTGGCAGCCATCAAGATGATCGAAGTGGAAAAAGGCCTCTCGCTGGATGACCCGGCGGTGATGGCTGTGCTGCAAAAAGAGGTCAAATCGCGCCGCGAGTCCATCGCAGATGCCGAAAAGGCCGGGCGCACCGACCTGATCACTGCCGCCCAGGGCGAGATCGCCATTCTGGAAGCGTACCTGCCGCAGACCCTCTCTCCGCAAGAGCTGGAAGACCTGGTGCGCCAGGCCATCCAGGAGAGCGGCGCCACCTCCATCCGCGAGATGGGCCAGGTGATGAAGGCGCTCATGCCGAGGCTGCAAGGCCGCGCCACCGGCGACCAGGCCAGCCAGGCAGTGCGCAAACTGTTAGCATAGGGAACCTGTTTCGACTGTGACCCAGGCGATCTTTAACCGCCGCACGCTGTACTCGGCCCTGCTGCTGCTCCTGTTCAACGGGGTGGTGCTGTTTGCTTTGTTCTCGCCCCTGGCAGCGGATATCCTGCGCACCCAGCTGCGCGTGGGTGAGGTGGCCTCGTACGATGTTCAGGCGCCCTACTCGATGAGCTTCGAAAGCCAGTTCCTCACCGAGGCGCAGCGCCAGTCTGCCGCCGCGGCCGTAGCCCCGGTGTACACCTCCCCCGATACCAGCATTGCCCGTCGCCAGTTGGAACACCTGCGCGCCGCCCTCACTTATATTGCCAGCGTGCGCGCCGACCTGTACGCCACCGACGATCAAAAACTGAACGATCTGGCCGCGCTGGAAGACCTTGCCCTCAAGCAAGAGACCGCTCTGCAGATCATCGGCCTTTCGGACCTGCGCTGGCAGGCGGTGCACCAGGAGGCGATCATCGTGCTGGAGCAGGTGATGCGCAACACCATCCGCGAGAGCCGCCTGGAAGATACCCGCCGGATGGTGCCCACGCTGGTCAGCCTGTCGCTTTCTGAAAGCCAGGTGCTGATCGTGACCGAGCTGGTCAATGCTTTTGTCGTTGCAAACAGTAAGTATAATGAAGAGATGACAGCCGCAGCCCGCCTGACTGCCTATGAAGCAGCCCAGCCGGTCACGCGCACTTTCCTCTCCGGCGAGATGATCTTGCAGCGCGGCCAGGTCATCTCTGAGACGGACCTGGAGGCCTTGCAGGAATATGGCCTGGCCCAAACCACCAACCGCTGGCAAGATGCCGCCAGCGCGCTGGTGCTCACTCTGCTCACCAGCGCCTTTTTCCTGATCTATTTGCAGCGCTCGGCGGCTGCGGCGGCGCTGATGCGCAACCTGCGCGCCCTGATCACCCTGATCGCCTTGTGGCTGATCTTTTTAGTGACGGCCCGCCTGGCCATCCCCGGGCACACCATTGTTCCTTATGTGTTCCCGTTGATGGCCTTCAGCCTGACCATCTCGGCCCTGTATGGCGCGGAGCTGGCCATTGTCACCATGTTCCCGCTGGCCTTGCTGACCACCTACGCCCTGCCGTTTGCCCTGGACCTGACCGCTTTTTACACCCTCAGCAGCATTTTGGGCGTGATGGCCTTGCGCCGGGCGCAGCGCATCCCCGCCTTCTTCTGGGCGGGCGCCACCATCGCCTTATCGGGGGCGGCGGTGGTGCTGGCCTTGCGCCTGCCTGAGCCCTCGGCAGATTGGGTGGGCCTGGCTACCCTGGCTGGCGCGGCGATGGTCAACGGCGTTATTTCGGCTGGCCTCAGCCTGGTGCTGCACTATTTCCTGGCGCAGTTCCTGGGCATGACCACCGGCTTGCAGTTGATGGAGCTTTCGCGCCCAGACCATCCCCTGCTGCAGTTCATTTTGCGCAAAGCCCCCGGCACCTACCAGCACAGCCTGCAGCTTGCCAACCTGGTGGAGCAGGCTGCCGAGCAGATCGGCGCGGATGCCCCGCTGGCTCGCGTGGGGGCGCTCTACCATGACGCCGGTAAGGCCGCCAACCCCTTTTATTTCGTGGAAAACCAGCCGGTGGGCAACATCAACCCGCACGATGACCTGGATCCCGAATTCAGCGCCGCCAACATCCTGCGCCATGTGACGGATGGGGTGGTGCTGGCGCGCAAATACCGCCTGCCGGGGCGTATCCAGGATTTCATCCTGGAGCACCACGGCACGATGGTGACGCGCTACCAGTATGTGCGCGCCGTGGAAGCCGCCGGAGGCGACGAGAGCAAGGTGGATAAGGAAAAATTCCGCTACCCCGGGCCGCGCCCGCGCAGCCGTGAGACCGCCCTGCTGATGCTGGCGGATGGCTGCGAGGCGCGCATGCGCTCGGAGCACCCCAAAGATGAGACGGAGCTGCGCTCCCTGGTGCAGACGGTGATCAAGAGCCGCCTGGACCTGGGGCAGCTTTCTGATACCAGCCTGACCCTGCGCGACCTGGAGCAGATCAGCAACTCGTTCACCGCCACGCTGCGGGGTGTTTACCACCCGCGCATTGCCTACCCGGCCCAGGCCCAGGATACCGCCCAGATTACCCCCCAGGCAGCCGACCAATCCGGCGATCAGCCGCCATCCTTGCCCCCCTCTGCGCCATGATCACCATCCAGATGCGCCGCGGCGCTGCCGCTCTGGTCTCTCGCAAACTGCTGCGCAATGCCGCCCGCCAAACCCTGCTGTATGCCGGGGCGCCGGCAGAGGCCGACCTGGCGCTGGTGATCGGCGACGATGCCCTGCTGCAGCGGCTGAACCGGGAGTACCGCGGCATCGACGCACCGACGGATGTGCTTTCCTTCGCCTCTGGCGAGATCGACCCCGAAACCCACTTGCCCTACCTGGGCGATATCATCATCTCTCTGCCGCGCGCCCAGGCGCAGGCTGCCGGGCACGCCCTGAGCGACGAGCTGACCCTGCTGGTGGTGCATGGCGTTTTGCACCTGCTGGGGCACGATCACGGCGAAGAGGCAGAGAAAGAGCGCATGCAGGCCGCCCAGGATGCCGTTTTGCAGCAGTTGGGCTGCCCGCTGCAGACGAGGCTTTGAGTTGACGATGTTCCAGCGTATGGCCGGTTTCTTCCGCTCGCGGGGCCGCTCCTTCCGCTACGCCTTCTCCGGCTGGTGGCACGTCATCCGCACCCAGCGCAACGCCTGGATCCATGCCGTGGTCAGCGTGGCGGTGCTGCTGGTTTCGTTCTGGCTGCGCCTGCCGGCGCGCGATTGGGCGGTGATCTTCGTGGCCATTGCGCTGGTATGGACGGCGGAATTCCTCAACACAGCCCTGGAGGCGGTGGTGGATTTGGCCAGCCACAATGAGCAGCATGTTTTGGCCAGGGTGGGCAAAGATGTGGGCGCGGCGGCGGTGCTGATCGCTGCGGTGGCCTCGGTGCTGATCGGCTTGCTCATCCTCGGCCCGCCGCTGTGGGCCAAGATTGATATTCTGCTGAAATAAGAAGATGCGGGCGCAAAGCGCCCGCATCTTCTTATTTCAGCAGAATTTTATTTACTTCACCTGGGCGAAGTAAATGATGATCAGATTCTTCTCGCACTCGGCGTAGGTGTTGAAATAGATCTTGTCTGAGAGGGGCAGGTTCTGCTGATCCAACAGTTGGATCCACAGCGTGCCCGAAGAGGCAGTTGGCTCGTCGGCGATGGTGAATTCAAAGCCGCCCTGCCCATACTGCACCGCTGTACCAGTCATGCTCAGCTTGGTGTCGATGGTCTGCCCGCCCAGCGAGCCGCCCATCTGCACGAACAGGCCGATCACCGGCGAGCCGTTCAGGCTGGTGGCCTGCCCGGCCACGCCCATCCAGCCGCAGCCCACTCCCGGGTGGAAGCCCTCGCCAGAGATGGCCGAGGGGCTGCCACGCTGCACCACAAAGGTGAATCCGCCGGGCGTGGGGGTTTTGGAGGCCTGGAACCCGATGGGTGTGTCGGTGATCAGCGGGGTGTTGGTCGGCCGCGGCGTATTGGTCGGCAGCACCTCGATCGGCGTGGGCGTCCAGGAGGGCTGCAGGGTGAAGCGCGGGGTCACGGTGGGGGTGAAGGTGGGGGCCAGCGTGGGGATGATGATCTCGGTGGCGGGCGGCCAGGGGTTGAGACCCCCAGACGGGCTGGCGAAGACGGATAAGTACGCTCCGCCGGTGCATAAGACACACAGCAAAACGATCACCGTCAGGATATTCCACACCATGTCAAAGGACCGCTTGCGGCGTGGGGTTGCGGGCTTTTCTTCGAAGGTATCCATAAGTCTCCTCTTCCCTTCAGGCTGCCTCTAGGGCAGCATGATCTGGATCTCGCTTTGGCTGCGGCGCTCTTCCAGCCATTGGCTCAGCGCCTGGGTTTGCAGCGCCTGGCGCATGGGGGGCAGCAGCAGGCGGTTGCTCTCCCGCTCGATCAATTGGATCAGATGATAGCCCAGGCGGGTCTCGATGACGGTGCTGTATGCGCCTGGCTCTAAGGCAAAGGCGGCTGCTTCGATGGCTGGCTCGGTCAGGTAGCCCTGGGGAAACCAGCCCAGATCGCCGCCGGTCTGCGGGTCGTACTGGGCGGCCAGGCTGGCGAAATCTGACCCGGACTGCAGCGCCTGGTACACCTGGTTCGCCTGATCCAAATTATATAGCAAAATCTGGCGAACGTGTGCCTGATCGGCAGTTTCTGGCACCGCGGCGATGATCTGATCGCGCATCCAGGCGGCGGCGATGGAACGTGCCAGTGCAGCCTCGAAATCGGCCTGGCTGTAGCCGTTGGCGGCCATCCAATCGCTCAGGGCCTGCACCCCGCCCAACTGCGCGGCCAGCGCCTCCAGGCGGGTTTGCAGCAGGGCCTCATCCACCACAAAGCCGTTCTCGGCGGCAGCTTGCGCCAGCAGCACCTGGGCGATCAATTCGTCCAGCACGGCCTGCTGTGCATCCGTTGCCAGATTCGTGCCAGATGCCTGGTAGCGCGCCAATTCGCTTTCGAACTCCGCCAGGCTGAGGCCCTCGCCGTTGACCCGCGCCGCCAGGGGCAGCGGGGTGGCGCTGGGGAGCAGGTCGGTGGGGGTGGCTGCGGGGGTGTCTCCCGGCTGGGTGGGGGCCCCGGGCGTATTGCCCGAGGGGGTAGGCGTGCTTTCGCTGCCGTTGCAGGCAGCCAGGCACAGGCTCAGCGCCAGCAGGGCGGCGATCTTCCAGGCGGTGGTGAGGTGCGGTGAATTCATAAGACTGATTATACACGCATTTCACCCCACCCCGCCGGTGGGTGTAAGGTGGCAAAGGCAGCCATCTTACACCCACCTTACGCCCCCGCCCCTCAAGGGGCGGGGGAAATTTTCGAATTTGAAGGTTTGCAGCGGGCTTTGCTCGCTGCAAACCTTCAAATTCGATATTAAGACGACAATCCTTTGTGGATATGATAAACTTACCAGAGAATGAATTGGTGCTGCTGAAAGGAGCCGGGACTTTGAACAGGCAAAAGATTGTACAGTGGGCTTTGTTGGGATTGGGTTTGGCGCTGGCGCTGGCGGCGGTGATCTGGTGGTCGGGCTGGCAGCAGGCCGAGGTGGCGCCGGTGGAGGTGCTGGCGCTGGGCGCCACGGCTGCGCCCAGCCCCACGGTGCATCCCGGCACGCCGCCGGGCGAAAATGCCAGCCTGGTGTGCAGCACGAGCCTGCTGGTGATCATTATCCTTGGCGCGGTGGCTGCGATCCGGCTGCGCAAGCCGCCAAAATGATCTAAAAATGGAATGGGTCGACAGCGAAGCTGTCGCCACATTCCATTTTTGGGTTTTCTGTGGTATCCTTCAGTGCGCTCCGGGTGGGTCCGGCGCGGCGGAAGCCTGCGAACCCCGTCAGGTCCGAAAGGAAGCAGCGGTAAGGAGGAAATTCCGGGTGCCGCCGGGTTGCCTGCCCGGAGTATTGATTCATCCATAACAAAAAAAGCGGCGCGATTGCGCCGCTTTTTTTGTTATGGATGAGAATTGGTTTAGCGGGCCAGCTCGATGGAGGCCGGCTTGCGGTACTGCTGGTTCTCGTTGAAGACCACATTGCCTTGGCCATTCCCGTGGAGGGTCACGTTCCAGCCGATCACCTGAGATTCGAACGCGGCAAAATCGGCTGTACCTCCAATATCCACCGTACCGCCAGGAACCAGGATGGTGCCGCTTAGGCTGGATTCGTTGTTACCAGTTATTTCGAGATCGCTCCCCGTTGCGCTGGGGTCTATGTAAATCGTGAGCCCTGGGATCCCCTCGTCTCCCGACGCATCCGATAGTGGTGGGCTTAGCACAACTTTTCCACCAGTGAGGACGATATCCTGATTGTTGCCTGACACGTAAATGGTGACTTCATACCCTACGAAGTATGTTTTGGGGGAAGAAGAGTTGACGCGGATATCACCAGTTCCAGGTTCGAGGCAGTACAGGCCGTGCAGACCGTCGGTGGGCGATCCCGAATTCGGACTGGCCAGGTCCTCGATCTCGTCAGCTGTGAACGTGCGCCCGGTGCAGTCTGGAGCGGGCACGGCCCACATGTCGGGCGGCAGGGTGATGGTGGTGGTCTCGGGCGTTGGGATGAACGTACCACCGATGCCGCCCTGTTTGGTGTATTGGTAATGGGTGCCAGCCTCAGGCGGCTCCACGCTGACGACGGGGCCACCGTTGCCGAACAGGCAGCCGTTAGACCAGATGCCGCCGCCAACCACGGTCAGGTCAACATCACCGTCAAAACCGCTGCCATTTGAGCCGCCGGAGCATTCCGCCGGGTTGAGCGCCACCACGGCATTGCCATAAACGAGCGGCATGGGCGGGCGCACCCAGGCGACGGCCTCGGTGCGGATCTCCAGGGCGTTGGGGAAGAGCAGGTGGGCAAAGGCGGTCTCGGTGGTGTCTTCGATGCGCACGGTGACGGTGATCAGTTTGTCAATGTAGCCGTAATCGCGTTCGCCGCAGTCGAGCTCCACCCCGTTCCAATCGCTGGTGGGGCCGGTGATGGTGTACTCGTTGGCGGCGGCGCGGGTGATGGCGGCGCTGATGCCGATACCTTCGGCGGCGATGACATTGGCGCTGTTGCAGTCAAAGGCGCCGTAGGTGACGACGCGGTTCTCCAGCTCGAGGGCAATGGTGCCCGCGGCTGCCAGGGCGGCGGCGTCAGCGGCGTTTTGAGCGTAGCGGCGGTCTGAGTAGGCGCGCCCGCCATCGATGGCCAGGCCGACGAAGCCCAGGAAGACGATCAAGCCAATCACCAGGAAGACGATGGCCTGGCCCTTTTCGGAAGTGCGGTTTGTTTTCATAGTTTTTCTCCTTTTAAATGACGAAACAGGGTTCTGCCGGTGTTTCTAGCAGGTATAACGCTGCTCGATTTCATTTGTTACACAAGAAGCTTACAGATCTGTAATCTTAAAATGGGCTATGGGGGGCAGCAAAGCTGCCCCCCATAGCCCATTATTAAGGGGGTGGGGTAACGTTGGCGCAGCCAACGTGGGGGGAGGTTACCTAGCGGGCCAGTTCGAGCGAGGACGGTCGTTCGTAAACTTTATTGTCCTCGAAGTTGATGTAAGTTTCGGCGCCGCCGCCCATTTCCACGTTCCAGGCAATAATCTGGCTGCGGGTACCATGCGTATTACCGGTGCCCAGCATACTGATGTCGGCGGTGACACCCAGGATGGTGCCATCAAAAAACGATTCGGCATGACCGTTGAGAGTGACTTTGGCGGGATTGCTGGGCGGGAAGTAGAGCAAGATGCCGGGCACAGCCGGGTAGGGGTCGGGATTTTGCTCTGGAGCGTCCAGATACATCTCGGCTCCGGCGTTGATGGTCAAGTCGCCGGTCAAGAACACAATGGTGACATCGTGGCCGGTCAGGATGCCATGGAGAATGGTTTTTTTGCCGCCATCCACACACCAAAGCCCCGGGGCAAGCGTGGTCATGTTTTCCAGCTGGTTGCCGGTGATGTTGTGAGCGCTGGGGTGGCTGCAATCGGGTACGGTGATATCATACGATTCGGGTGGCAGCGTATAGGGCGCAGACTGAGGAACAGGGCTGAACAAGTCTCCGCCGATCAACTCGCCCACATAATGGATGCCGCTGGGGGGCGCGACCACCACATCCAGATTGCCATTGCCGCGCAGGCAGCCGTTGCTCCAGATGCCGCCGCCATCTACGTAGACATCCGGGTTGCCGTGGAAGCCGGCGCCGTTCGATTGGCCGGAGCAGCCATCCGGGTTAAGCGCTACGATGGCATTGCCAAAAGCCAGCGGCTGCGGCGGGCGCACCCAGGTCACCGCCTCGGTGCGGATCTCCAGGGCGCTGGGGAAGAACAGGTGGGCAAAGGCGGTCTCGGTGGTATCCTCGATGCGCACGGTGACGGTGATCAGTTTCTCGGTGTAGCCGTAATCGCGATCGCCGCAGTCGATCTCCACCCCGTTCCAGTTGCTGGTGGGGCCGGTGATGGTGAAACCGTTGGCATCGGCGCGGCTGATGGCGGCGGCAACGCCAACACCTTCGGCGGCGATGATGTCGGCGCCGTTGCAGTTGAAGGTGTTGTAGGTGACAAAGCGGTTCTCCAGCTCGAGGGCGATGGTGCCTGCGGCTGCCAGGGCGGCAGTGTCAGCGGCGTTTTGGGCGTAGCGGCGGTCTGAGTAGGCCCGCCCGCCATCGATGGCCAGGCCGACGAAGCCCAGGAATACCACCAAACCAACGACCAGGAAGACGATGGCCTGGCCTTTTTCGGAAGTGCGGTTGCGTTTCATGATCTTTTTCTCCATTAGGGCAAAATATGATTGGAAGATAAATTTTGCAGGATAACCTGCCGATGTTAAATTGTAACATAAAATATCCCGACCTTGCATCAATGTTAGAAAAAGAGGCTGCGGCGTGGCAAAACCACGCTGCAACCTCTTTTTCTGAAAGGTTACCAGCTAACGGGGGGTGGGGTGATTACCCTCCACAGGCGGGCAGCAAAACAGTATCGGTGATGGTGGCGCGGATGGGGATGGTATCTGTACCCAGCACCATCGCCAGCATGCTGAGGGGAAAGTCGGTGTATGTGACCGTCACCCTCACGGCGTTGCCCAGGCAGCGCTCGCCATAGAACTGCGTGTCCACGTCAATATGCCCTTCCAGCCACAGGCGCGGCAGGTTCAGGTTGTAGTTGTAGTCCCACGAGCCATCCGGGTTGGATGCACTCAGGGCGCGCTGGCGGATGGCGATCTCATCGTTGGGGCTGATCGAGGCATAGGCGGCGCCTTCCTGGGCGGCATCGCGCAGCATTGAATAGGTGAAGAATGCTCGCCCCAGGTCGATGGCACCAGCCAGCAGGAGCATGATCGTCACCATAGAGACGGCCAACTCCATCATGCTCTGACCTTGTTCGCCGCGGGAGTGTGTGATCTGTTTAGGCATGAGAACCTCCAATCGACTGCTTGCCTCAGCGCTTGAGCGCCGTGGGCAGATAAACGGAAAACGGTTTGTCGCCGTTGTATTCAAAGGCGCCAATATCGCAGGTGAACGTGCCATCCAGGTTACCATCGGCGGGGCGCAGGCGGCCGCGCTGATCCATGGGCATGCAGGATGGGTTATCTCCACGGTCGATGGCCGGACTGCCGCTCTGCAAAGCGTGGGTATAGGTGACGCCGTCATTTTCTTGCAGCGGATTGAGCAGCGGGTTGGCGTTGATCAGGTCTACCCCTGCCAGCATGCTGCAAGTATTGCCGCTGTCCAGGTTATTGCCCAGCGAGGTAAAAGTGGCCGTTACGCCTTCGCGCTTCTGGCAGTTATCGCCGCTGGTGCTGTTGGCAATGATGGTGTTCCTGAAACGCATCTCGCCCAGGCCCAGGAAGAGCGCCTGGGTGTTCAGGTAGATGGTGGAGTTATTGAAGGTGACGGTGCCATCATTGAACACGCCGCCGCCCTCCGCTGAGGTATTATTGCTGATGGTGGTGTTGTTCAGGATGGCATTGCCGCCGTTGTCCAGTCCGCCGCCGGTCAGCGTGGAAGTGTTGCTGGAGAAGGTGACGCTGTCTGTGGTCAAGTACTGGCCGTTGAATGCGCCGCCGCCCTGCTTGGCAGTGTTGCCCATGATGGTCACCTGGCGCAGGTTGGCCACGCCAATGTTATCCAGCCCGCCGCCGGTGTTTGAGGAGGTGTTATCGGTAAGGATCACGCTAAACAGGGTCAGGCTGCCCCGGTTGTAGATGCCCCCGCCGCCGTCTTTTTCCAACTCAGGAACAGAGCCATTGCGGATGGTCAGGTGAGAAATGTTGACCGTGTAAGCGCCGGTGATGTGCAAGACACGGTCGGCGTGGTAGCCATCCAGGAAAGTGAGCGCTCTGCCCGCACCGATGATGGTCACATTGCTGGAAATATCCAGGTCGCCGCTCAGGCCCAGGTTTTCGCCAGCGCCGGTGAGAGTGAGCATAAAGGTGCCCTGGGGCAGGCGGATCGTATCGGCATCGCCGCCGGCAGGGCAGGCATCGATGGGCAGGTTGGTGTTGGCGGCGCGCAGCGCCTCGCGCAGCGAGCAGTCGCCGTCGTTGTTGAGTTCATCGGCATTGGTGGTGACGTTGATCTGCGTGCCAGACAGCACCGCGGCCTGTGCCGGGGTGAACGCCAGCAGCAGGCCAGCCAAGGCCAGCAGGCTGAAAACGCGGGTGAAGAGAGTAGTCCGTTTCATGAGATGGCTCTTTGAGGCATCCATGTTTTTAGGGGTATGTACGATTGAATTGGAGTTCGCATGTGTCCGTTGTTCCTATCAGGTCGAAGTACAGGTGAAACGTATAGGTGCCTGAGGCGAGCGCACTGTCAAAGGTGTAGAGCAGCTCCTTATTAGACCCATTATTGATCCGCCAGTTCGGGCTAGAGGTCAGGTCAATGGCAAAGCTGCTGACATTGGCGCTCCCGGTAAAGATGGTTGCCCCGCCGAGGGTAATGCCGGTCAGTTTTTGTTTGGGCCAGGTCATCTCTAATCTGGTCATCTCGACCAGGCCGCCGTTGTTATAGATGACCCAGGATATGGTGTTACCCGAGAACACTGGAGTCCCTGAAAGGCTGCAGATCACTATCGGGGTTTCCGTGGGGGTGGGGGTGAAGGTCGGCCCGCCAGGGGTGACCGTAGCCGTGGGGAGGGGGGTGAGGGTGGGGGTGGGGGTGATGGTGGGGGTAGGGGTGATGGTGGCGGTGTAATTGGGTGTGGCTGTATCTGGTATCCCGGTGTAGGGGCCAGCAAAGTTAAGGTGGCAGGTATCGCTTGTTCCAACCAGGTTGAACTCCAGGTCCATTACATAGTCGCCGCTGATGAGCGAGCGAGAAAAGGTAAAGAGCAGGTCCTTATTCAGACCCGGGGTGATCTGCCAATTGGCGCTGGGGGTCAAAATGGTCGTATAGTTGCCGGTATAGCTGCCCGGGGAACTGACCGTGACCCCGCCGAAAGTAATGGTGCTCAGTTTTACTTTGCTGCTGCCCTCCCCTACTGGCCATTCAATATGTACCAGGCGCATCTCAACCAGCCCGCCATAGTTAAAGATATTCCAATTGATCGTGCTGCCCGAGATCATGGGAACCCCCCACAGGTTGCAGCCCGCCGGAATGGTTTCGGTGGGGGTGGGGGTGATGGTGGGCTCCGTGGTTTCGGTGGGGGTGGGGGTGATGGTGGGCGTGGGCGTGATGGTGGGCGTGGGCGTGATGGTAGGACTGAGGGTTATTGTGGGGGTTTCCGTGGGGGTAGGACTGAGGGTTGTTGTGGGGGTTTTGGTGGGGGTGAATGTAGGCGCGCCGAACGGGGTGATGGTGGGGGAGGAGGTGGGCCAGGGGGTGGGTTGGGTGCCGCGCACTTCCACATTGGTGATGATGGTGCGGGCGTTGTGTGAGGCAATGTTGAAGCCGCCAAACTCGAAGCCAAAGGGCAGCGAGCGGACGATCGGCTCGTAACGACCGGTCACCTCTACAACGATGCGGTCGCCCAGGCGGATCATATCGAAGCCAGTGGTGTTGTTGGTCGGCGGGCAGCCCAAGGGATGCCCCACGGTGCTGGGGTAGGTCAGGCGGGGGGTGGCGGGACCGTGGTCGTACCAGATGATGATGGCGTTATCGGGGATATTGACCATAATGGCGGTGCGCCGCACGGCACCCACGATGCCGTCGCAGTCCATGTAGTGCGGTGTGCGCGAGCCATCCACATCGCCGCGAGAGGCGCCATAGCGCGCCCCCTCGCGGCTGGCGGAGGTGACCACGGTGTAGATGAAGAGCATGCGTCCGAATTCGATCATGCCGTAGACGATCATCAACACGATGGGGAATACCAGTACAAACTCCACCATGGTTTGGGCGGTCTCTTGAGTAAAAGAGCGTTTCCTCTGATTATGGTTCATGGCAACCCATCCTTTAAATAACCCGATTCCCTGCGCTGCGCGGGATGAAAAAATGAGGGCGCACCCAGGGACCAGCCTGGCTGATATGATAGCCAGGGCGATCAGTTCTTTCTATCTTAATCATCTAACAAAACTGCCCATCTGTCAATAACAAAATTGACAGGTTTTGGTATATTTAGTAGCCAATCCCAGCCAGCGGCCGGGTGGCAATCTCCAGCACCTGCTGCAGGCCGGGGGCAGCCTCCGCGGGTGAGGTCTCGAGCAGCACCTGCAGGATGAAAGCCTCGTTGGCGAGGTTATCTTGCAGGGCGGTTTCGAGCCGGGCTGCCTGGGCCGGGTCGCTGAGGGCCAGCGTATCCATGTTGGCCTGGGCCTGTTGGATGTGCTCGTCCAGGCGGGCGGCGGTGGCGGGCACCTGCTCGTACTTGCCGATCAGCACCAGTTCCACCACTTCGCTGGTGCGCCGGCGAGAGAATTCGGTGTACAGGCTGGCCTCGCGGGCCGGGTCGGTGTTGAAGGCCAGCTCCAGGTTCTCCAACGCCAGTTTCAGCGGGTAGAGCGGCTCGTTGGGCAGGGCCAGGCGAGAGGCCAGGCGGATGTTGTTGCCCACCGCCAGGATGGTCACGATCAGCATCGCCAGGGTGACGAATTCGAGCGCCAGGCTGCGCGGCGAGGTGTCGAACCAGCGCTGCCGGGCGGGGATGGCCTGCGGCGCGCGGCCCAGCTCTGTCACCAGGCGGCGGCGAGAAGCCTGCAGGTAAGCCGGGCGCGCCTCCAACTGCGGGCGGCTGCGGCGCAGCCACAGGGCGGCCTCTAACTGCGGGCGCAGCGCCTCGCTCAGATCGGAGTGCCGGGCCAGGATGGAATCCAGCGTCTCCTGTCCGCTCTCAAGGGCGGGCAGGCTTGCCTCGATGATGCTTGCAATTTTGCGGGCCTGTTTGTCCATAACTGACTTCCTCGAAAATAAACTTTTGGTCCTCGTCGTGACGACTTCAGTCGTGATAGCGACTGAAGTCGCTACAACGAGGCTAAAGCTCCAGCAAGCGGCGCAGGGCGCTGAGCGCCCGGTGCTGCAGTACCCGCACGGCCCCGGCAGAGCGTTTCATCACCTGGGCCGTCTCTTGTGGAGAGAGGCCGTTGATGAAGCGCAGCACCAGCACGGTGCGGTAATCTTCGTTCAGGCGTGCCAGCACCTGCGCCATCTCCTGCCGCTCCAACTGCTGAACCAGGCTTTCCGCCGGGCCGGGGGCTTCATCCTCCAGGGTGGGCTCCAGGTCGGTGGGGTAGCTCTGGCCCGAGCGGTTGCGGCGGTACTGGTCGATCACGGCGTTGCGGGCGATGCGCAGCAAAAAGGCCAGGAAAGGCACGCCGCGTTCGTGATAATTTGGTAAGGACTGCCAGGCCCGCAAGAAAACATCCGTGGTCAGGTCTTCGGCATCCAGCCCGCTGGACAGGTGCGCTGCCAGGTAACGGAAAACGGCTGGCGCATAGCGTTCATACAGCGCACCAAACGCCTCTGCGTTGCCTGCTTGGGCGCTTTTCAGCAGGGAGATGTCGTCGGACTGGCCTGGTAGATCCACTCTATCCATTTGAACGCTCAGCCGGTCAATTTGTTACACCCTGGATGGATTGATGAAATGGCGTGTAGGCAGGCGTTTCGAGTCTGCCTACACGCCATTTCGCCCGCTTCTTCATGGCGCGGCCAGGGCGATGTTCTGATGCAAAACGCCCCAATTTTCGGGCGGCCAATAGATCACCTCTGCCCGGCCGATGATGTTGGCAAAGGGCACAAAACCCCACATGCGCGAATCCGACGAGTTGTTGCGGTTATCCCCCATCACAAAGAGCTGCCCCTCCGGTACGGTGTAATCGCCGCCCCGCAGGGTGGAGACGCTCAGGTAAGGCTCGATCAGCGCCTGCCCGTTGATGTAGACGGTGCCATCGGCAATATGCACCTGCTCGCCGGGCAGGCCGATGACGCGCTTGATGAAGGGCACCGTGTTGGGGCTGGAGGGGATTTGAAAGACGATCACATCGCCGCGCGCAGGGGCATGCCCAAGGCGGTAGGCCAGCTTATTGATGTAGACAAAGTTGCCCTCGTACAGGGTGGGCTGCATGCTGATCGACTCGACCCGGATGCGCTCGGAGACGGTGTTGATCACCAGGAAGAGCGCCAGCGAGAGCAGGATGGTCTCCAGCGTATCCAGCAAAACCCGCCGCCAGGAGGTGGACTCAGCCTCCGGCGCGGGGTCGGGGATCTGTTGTGTGTGCAGGAAATCGGGTTGCATGTTAAGATTATAACATTGCGAAGGTGAATTCGCAGGCGAAGCCTGCAAATCACTTCGGCAATGTTAATCTTACCCCCGAATTAATGGCGAAACGGGATGTTTTCGGGGGCTTTGCCCCCGAAAACATCCCGTTTCGCCATTATCTCCCCGCCCTCTGGGGGGCGGGGCCGGGGGTGGGGGGAGGCGCAATTATGGGCGATGCCCAAATTCGGCGGCGGGGTCCTGGCGCAGGAGCTGCACGGCGTGGGGCAAAACCGGGGCGATCACGGCCAGGTTTTCCACTGCGCCGCCCGGGCTGCCCGGCAGGTTGACGATCAGCGCCTGGCGGCGGATGCCCGCCACGGCGCGCGAGAGCATGGCGTGCGGGGTGATCTGCAAACTGGCCTGGCGCATGGCCTCTGCCAGGCCGGGGGCCGGGCGCTGGAGCACCGCCTGGGTGGCCTCGGGGGTGTTGTCGCGCGGGCTGAAGCCGGTGCCGCCCGTGGTCAGGATCAGGTCCACGCTGCCGCTGTCGGCCCAGGCTGCCAGGGTGTCCTGGATGGCCTGGAGATCATCGGGCACCAGGCCGCTTTGCGTCACCTGCCAGCCCTGCTGGGCGGCAAACTGCGCCAGGGCCGGGCCAGAGGCGTCGGGACGCTCGCCGCGGGCCGAGCGGTCTGAAATGGTGAGGATGGCAACACGGATTTCCATGGGGGGGAGGCCTTAATCTAAGTTTTTGCCGTAGGTGTGCACGGTCATCGGCTCCCAGCCGCGGGCTTCGTAGAAGCGCATGGCGTTCTCGTTCTCTGCCGTCACCATCAGGTAACAGCGGATGCAGCCCTTTTGGCGCAGGCGGCTTTCCAATTCGTCCATCAGCGCCGCGCCCACGCCGCGCTGCCGCGCGGAGGCAACCACCGCCAGGTGGTAGACCATGCCGCGCCGCCCGTCGTAGCCGCCGATCACCGTGCCGATGATCTGCCCCTGCGCCTCCGCCACCAGGAACAGGTCCGGGTCGCGCTGCAGTTTGTGGGCGATCATCTCTGGCTCATCCGAGCGGCGCACATTGATGCCCGGCCCGGCGGCCTTCCACAGCGCAATCGCCGCGTCGTAATCTTCCGGATAGCGGAACAGGCGGATGGAAAAGTCGTTCATGGGGACTTACTCTTCGTCAGAACCGATCAGCGTCTTCCAGCGCCCGTGGATGCCGTCATCGGTGACGCCGAAATAGGTGCGCATGCCCTGGGTGGTGCGCTGCACCAGATCGTAACGCACCTGCTTGCCCTGCTTCTGGATGCGCAGCAGGCCGATGTCATCGCTCCACTCGATCTTGTCCAGGGCCGATTCGGTGGCGAGCAGCTCGTGCTCGGTGATGGCGTAGTGCCACAGGCGGCGGGCCGATTTGCGGGTCACGTTCTTGACCTGGTTACCGTTGCGCAGGTCGCGCATGGTGTAATAACGCTCGCCATCGCGCTCATCCACGCGCACAATCTCCACGCCGGTGCGCGGTGCGGGCAGCTCGCTGCCGGTGGGCGCATCCGCGGGCGGCGGCGGGGTGTGCTGTGGGTGAGCGGTATGGGATTCGCTGGAGGGTGCGGCAGCCGGAGCAGATGCCGGGGCAGGGGCTGGCGCGGCAGCCAGGGGGCGTTTGCGCAGCACCAGCTCCACAATCTCATCGCGCACTGCTAGGCCGGTTTCGGCCTCGTCGCGCACGTAGATCTTGTTGTCGTCCACAGCGTAGGGGGGGTCATCCCCGCGCGGGATCAAAACCCGCAGCACTTGCTTGCCGCCGGTTTCGTGCTTATCCACCGTCAAGGAGAGCGGTGGGGTGATGCGCACACTGATCTCTTTTTCCAACTGGGTAATGGCCTGCTCGGGGTTGGGCACGCCCACCACCGGCTTGCTCATATCGGCGTTCAGACCGATGTACAGCGTGCCGCCGTTGGCATTGGCAAAGGCGCAGATGTCGGCCACGATGGTGTACAGCTTACCGCCGCGGGCGGTCATGCTCTCATGGAAGTCCTGAATGATGTTGGCGCCTTCTTCGCGGGCGGTGCGGATGAAATCGTAGGTGGGCTCTTCCTTGTGGCTGTGCGGGCGGGTGCGGGCAAAGTCATTGCTCAGGAAAAGCTCTTTGAGCGCCTGGAACGACACCTCCGGCAGCAGCACATCGGTAGAGCGGTCGCCCACGCCAATATTCTTCTTGCGCAGGGGGTCGGCAGCCAGGCGGTGCGTATCGGAGCCCTGGATGCAGTGCATGCGGCGGGAATATTCGGGCTTGGTGCCGCTGAAGAAGGCGGCGGTGGTGTGCGAGCCGCGCTGTTCCAGGTCGGTGACTTCCAGAGCGTGCAGGTGCATATCTTGCGTATAGGCAATCTTGGTTTGGCCGCCGATGGGGAAGCCGCGCATCGCCACGCCGTTGCTCGAATTAGCATGCGCCGCAATCACCAGCCCGCCGGCCTCATCCATCAGGCGGTAAACGCTCAGCACGTCGAGGGTTGCGCCCACGGTCGCCGAGCCGTCATCCAGTTGGTCGGAGGGGATGTGCATATCGAGCAGCAGGTGCTCGATCTCGCGCACGGGGGTTTCGGGCGGGAAGATACACAGGATATGGAAGCCAAACGTGGCAGTGACCTCTACGGCCGGCAGCACGACGATCTTTTCCAGCAGGCGGCGGTACTCGCGCAGGCGGGTCTGCTCTTCGGGCAGGGCCCGGCGCAGTCGTTCCAGCAGCTCCAGCTGTTCGATCTCCTCGTGCATGCGGCGGTAGCCAGAGACGGTGTTATGGTCGGTAAAAGCAATGATATCCATGCCGCGCATCTCGGCGCGCTGCAAGATATCCAGGTAACTGATTTCAGGTTGTTGGTGGTCGCTCGAAGCGGGGGTATGGATGTGTAGATCGATCGTGTACCACTGCATTTGGGCGGAGGGTTTCTTTTTTGTTATTTTCATTTGGTAGCCTTTCGGTGCTAAACCAGAGGGGGCGGTTAACCCAAGACGCGCTTGAGCAGGCTGATCAGTTCATCTGGCATATAGGGCTTGAGCAAAAAGCCGTTGGCCCCTGCCAGGGTGCATTCTTGCCGGTAATCCATGCCCGAAGACATCACCACCCGCAGGTCCCATAAGGTTGGGTCTTTGCGGATCTGGCGCAAAAGTTCAATGCCGCTGCCGTGGCGCAGGTTGACATCGATCAACGCGGCGACCGGTTTTTCGGCTTTGATATTTTCGAGCAGGTGGGGGATGGCGTCATCCCCGGTCAGCGCCACCTCAAAACCTTCCATTTGCAGCAAGGTTTTGAGCAGTGAGAGCATGGTTTTATCGTCTTCAATCAGGATTACTTTACGCATGGTTTTCCCCGATCTGGGTAGTTTTATTTTTGGTTTTCTTTGTTTGGGTAGTTGTGGTTGTAGGTTTCCGCTTGGGGCGCGGGGCCGGTTCCAAAGCGGCTTTGAGCACATCGTCTACCGTTTCCACGAAGACGAAGTGCATGGCCTGGCGTACTTCTTCTGGCAGCTCTTCCAGGTCGGCATCGTTGCGCTGAGGCAGGATGACCGTTTTCAGGCCGCTGCGATGCGCCGCCAGCACTTTCTCTTTGATCCCGCCAACGGGCAGGACCTGCCCGCGCAGGGTGATCTCGCCGGTCATGCCCACATCGGGGCGCACCGGGCGGCCCGAAACCAGCGAGACGATGGCGGTTGCCATGGTTACGCCGGCGGAGGGGCCGTCTTTGGGCTGCGCGCCTGCCGGGATGTGCAGGTGAAAGTCAGACTTCTCGAAGAAGGATTTGTCCAGGCCGAGCTGTTCTGCCCGCGAGCGGACGTAAGAGAACGCCGCCCGGGCCGATTCTTGCATCACATTGCCCAGCGAGCCGGTGATCTGAAAGCCTTTGCCGCCGGGCATGCGCGTGGCTTCGATGAAGAGCACATCGCCGCCCACCGGGGTATAGGCCAGGCCGGTGGCCACGCCAGGCATGGCGGTGCGGGCGGCAATTTCCTCGTTGCCAAAGAAGCGCGGCCGCCCCAAATACTGGCGCACTTTTTCGGGGGTGATCTCCACCTGGGTGTACTTGCCCTCGGCGATGGCGGTGACCACCTTGCGGCAGACGGAGCCAATCTCGCGCTCCAGGTTGCGCACGCCCGCCTCGCGGGTGTACGAGCGGATGATGGCGCGCAGCGCATCGGCGGTGAAATCCACCTCTGCCGGGCGCAGGCCGTTCTCGCGTGCCTGGCGGGGGATGAGGTACTGTGTGGCGATGGCGCACTTCTCGCTCTCGGTGTAGCCAGAGAGGGTGATGATCTCCATGCGGTCGCGCAGCGGCATGGGGATGGTCTCGAGCTGGTTGGCGGTGGTGATGAACATCACCTGGGAAAGGTCATAAGCCACTTCCAGGTAATGGTCGCGGAATTCGGAGTTCTGCTCGGGGTCGAGCACTTCCAGCAGGGCCGAGGCCGGGTCGCCGTGGAAATCAAAGACCAGCTTATCCACCTCGTCGAGCATGTAGACCGGGTTGCGCGATTCGACCCGGCGCAAAGCCTGCAAGATGCGCCCAGGCATGGCGCCAATGTAGGTCCGGCGGTGGCCGCGGATCTCGGCCTCATCGCGCATGCCGCCCAGCGAGATGCGCACAAATTTACGTCCCATGGCGTGGGCAATGGAGCGCCCCAGCGAGGTTTTGCCCACGCCGGGCGGGCCCACAAAGCACAGGATCACGCCCTCACGGATGCGGCGGATCTCATCATCCAGCTCGGTGGAAAATTCTTCGGCGCGCTCCTGGCGCAGTTTGCGCACAGCCAGGAATTCCAGGATGCGCTCCTTGATGTCCTCCAGGCCGTAATGGTCGTTATCCAGCACCTGGCGGGCATGGGCGATATCCAGGTTATCTTCGCTGCCCACCGACCAGGGCAGGGAGACCAGCCAATCCAGGTAGGTGCGGATGACGCCGTATTCGGCGGCGGCGCTGGGCAGGCGCGAGAGGCGCTCTAGCTCGCGGCGGGCCTGCTTTTCGCCTTCCTCGGTCATCTTGGCGGCTTCGATCTTGCGCCGCAGTTCTTCCACTTCCACCACCTGCTCATCGCCTTCGCCCAGTTCGCGCTGGATGGCTTTGAGCTGCTCGCGCAGGAAGTACTCGCGCTGCATGTTCTCGATCTCAGAGCGGGCCTCGTTCTGGATGCGCTGACCGATCTCCAGCACCTCGATCTCGCGGGTGAGGATGCCCACCAGCAGGTGCAGCTTGGCTGAGACGCTGTCTTGCTCCAGGATCTCTTGGGCGGCGCTCAGGTCCATGCGCTGGAAATTGGCCACGGTGTAGACGGTTTGCAGCGGGGCTTCGATGCTCTGCACGGTGGCAACCAGCTCGCTGGGGATGGAGGGCACCAGCTCGGAAATGTGGGCGAACTGGTCGCGGGTGTTGCGCGCCAGCGCTTCAAGCTCCAGCCCTTCCTCGGGGGTTTCGGGAGAGAGGATCACCTCGGCCTTGAGGTAAGGCTCTTGCTGAACGAACTCGCCCAGGCGGAAGCGCGAGATGCCCTGTACCAGCAGGCGGATGGTGCCATCGGGGGCGCGGAACAAGCGTTGGATCATCGCCACGGTGCCCATGTCGTACAGGTCTTTGGGCTCGGGGATCTCCAGCTCGGGGTTGCGCGAGGCCACCAGGCCGATCAGGCGATTCTCCCCGGCGACCACGTCGTCCACCAGACGGATGGAGCGCGGCTGGCCGATGGTCAGCGGCACGGCGGTTTCGGGGTAGACCACCAGGCCGCGCAGCGGCAGGATGGGCAGCACGGTGGGGATCTTGAACTCGGGCTGCGCCTGGGGGCCGGGCTTTTGGCCGGGCAGCGTCTCAAAGCCGGAGGCCGATCCAGATTGCTCCAGCAGGCCGCTAAGGTGGTGCGGAGACTCGGAGAGCATCAGCAGCTCCTGGTACAGGCTCTGCGAAGCCAGGTCGTTCTCTTTTCCATCCAGGCTATCCAGCCAGTGGGTGATGAAGTGGGGGGTATGCCAACGGGATGCAGTCATAAAAGGGGGGCTAATCGCTTACCTTCACTTGCTGTGGGCGCGCCTTGGGTAAGGTGATGCGCAGGAATCCATCCTGGTAGACGGCTTCCACCAGGTCGGGGTTAACGGGGCAGGGCAGTTCGATCTCGCTGCTGAACTCGCCAAAGGGAATTTCCATCTGGTGGTAGGCGCGCCGCTCAGGGGCATCCTGGCGGATACCGCACACGCACAGGCTGCGCTCCTCCAGCGAGAGGCTGAAATCTTCTGCACGCATGCCGGCAATCTCCACGCGCACGATGAAGGCATCATCGGTCTCGTAGACATCGGTGGGCGGGCGCCAGATGCATGGGTGGGAGAGGATGCGCCAGTGTGCGCCTTCCACCAGCAGGGTGAGGCGGTTTTCAGAGGCCGGTGAGACCGGTCGCAGGGCGTCGGTTTTAACCAATAGATCTACCATAGCATACCTCCCGCGGGCAAGCCTGAAGCAGGCTGGCCTTAACTGCGCAGCGCCTTTTGGGCCGCCGCCAGCACTTCGGCGTAGTTTGGCTCCTCACCCAGAGCGGGCATGTAAGCGGCATACACCACGGTATCGTGGGCATCGACCACAAAGACAGCCCGGCGCAAGACGCGCGGCTCTTTGATCAGCACGCCGTAGCGTTTGCCAAAGGAGGTGTTCTTGTGATCCGATAGGGTGATCACCTGGTCGATCCCGGCTGCGCCGCACCATTCCTTGATCATAAAGGGCAGATCGGTGCTGATCACCAGGATGGCGATGCGTTTGTCTAAATTCGCGGCTTCCTGGTTGAAGCGGCGCGTTTCGCGGTCGCAGACGGCGGTGTTGAGTGAAGGCAGCGCGGCGATGATGCGCACTTTGCCGCGCGTCTTTTGCAGGGCGCGGTAATCCGACCAATCTGTGGCGTGGGCGGTGAAGGTGGGGGCCTTTTGGCCAACCTGGATATCGGGTCCAACAACGGTGGCCTCTTTACCGGCAAATTTGATCAGGCCTTTGCGTTCCATTTTGTTCATTCTCCCTAAAAAATCTACGTTCTTTCCTCGTAGTAGTGACTTCAGTCGCTAAGTAACGACTGAAGTCGTTACTACGAGGGTTTTGTTTAGCGCCCCTGGCGGGACTCGAACCCACAACCAACAGCTTAGAAGGCTGCTGCTCTGTCCATTGAGCTACAGGGGCCAGGTCTGGTGTTTAGAGCTCCGGTCGGGGACGCAGGCCGCGATAGATGCGCCCGCCTGAAAGGGTTTTTAGGATCACATCTGGAGAGCGGCCCAGGCGTTCTGCCATCTCCAGGGGGGTCATGGGGGTATTGCCGTTCGCCAGGAAGAGGCGGAAGACGGCGTCCACCATGGTGGTGTGTTCGGTGATGAATTCGGGCTGGCGGGCGCAGTGGGTGATGATGATGTGCTGGATGCCATCCACGCGCTGTACCTCTGCGGTGACCGGGTCAACCCAGTCGATCATGAGGTCTTCGGGCAGGTCGGCGATGGTTTGCTGGTGCTCGAGGCAGAGCAGGCTCTTGAGGAAGACGCGCCAGTCGCGGTCGCTCTGGCTCCACCAGTCGAAATCGATGTAAAAGTGCGTTTGTGGGGTTGGCTTGACCAGGGCAAGCCGTTTGGTCTCGGGTAGCGGGGGCATTTAGGCTTTCTCCGATTCTTCAAAGCGGAAGTGCAGGTCGCCAACATGCGCAAACCAGGAGCGGGAGGCCAGCAGGGCCAGGATGGGTCCTGGCGGGCAGCGGCGGATCACATTGACGGCGGCGTATAGTTCGGAGGCATGAACATGGCTTTGCGGGTTGAGCTTGGCTAATTCGCGCACGGTGTTGACCACCACGCGCTCAAAGGGAACGCGGTCTTTCTGCATTTGCTTCCACACCAGGTCCAGGGCGGCGGGGTCTGGCACGGCGATGGTCATGCGCTCGTCGAAGCTGGCTGCCACGCTCTGCTTGAGCATGGCAAAGACGATGCCACCGTCTGAGCCCACCAGCACGGTGCGTATCCACTCGCGCGTGGGGCGTTGGCTGTCGCACTGGACGATCACTTCGCCGGGCTGCTGGCCTTTGCGTACGCGGATCAGGCTGCCGGGCATCAGGTTGTGCGAGGCATACCACTCTTCCAGCCCCAGCACGTAGCGGTGGGAGCGCACCGCCCAGGCGGGGAACTTGTCCCCGCTGTCGCCATCTACCAGGGTGAAACGGATGCGCGGCGCCTCGTAAGCTGTGGGGAAGAGGTGCTGGATGCCGTAGGAAAGCGGCAGGACGCCCGCCCGCCAGTGCGGGTAGATCAGCGGGAACTGCACTTCGCTGACGGTGGGGGCTTTGCTGCTGGCGAGAGGCGAAAGCTCATCATCTAACTTGCGTTCCAGGGCCAGCATCTCAGGGTTGAGCAGGCCGCGGTCATACTCTGCCTCGTGGTAGCGCAGGTGGTAGGGCACCTGGAGAACGGCCTCCGGTTCCAGGCGGTTGAGGAACCACAGCACCTCACCTGCCGGGCCCACCTCATCGAAGCGCGGGTCTTCTTGCAGGGCCAGGTCGAGCGAGAACTCCACCAACTTCAAGTTGACATTGGTCGACAGTCCCACCTGTTCCAGCAGTTCGGGGGTGTGCAGCGGGCCGCCGCTGGCCATATCCAGCACGGCCTCAGCCAGGTTGAGGTGCCCGGCGTTGATATCCACCAGCAGGGCGCGCGGGAACCATTTCCCGGCGATGCGCACGAAATCGGCGTTTTTGGCCAGGCTGGCTTCCAGGTGCTCCAGCAGTTTTTCCCCGTGGCTTTCGATCACGGCATTGAAGTCCAGGCTGGTATCTTCTTCTTCCAGGTTAGTGGGGTTATTCAGGGCGTGCTCTGCCAGGGAGGCGGCAAACTCGCGCTTCTCGCCCTCGGCAAATTCCACTTCCAGTACCTGGAACTCGCCCAGGTCGGGGTTTTGCCCGGGGCGCACAGAGAGCACCTTGCCCTTGCGCCAGTTCAACGTTGGGAAGACCAACGTTTGTTTGGCTTTGTAGCTCTCTTTGGGAAGGTAGATCGCTCCGCCAGAACTGCGCTTCGTTTCAATGGCCCGCTTTTCGCGGCGGATGCGCTCTTTGATCAGCGCAACGAGGAGTTCCTGGGAGGTGATGGGGGTTTCGGTTTCCATGAGGTGACTGTAGATGAATTCAACATCCTCATTCTGGAGTTCGAATGTATCCCAGTAATCCTCACGTAGTAAAAATGGAGCAACAGACATAGCAAGCCTCAATCTTTGTGTATGATCAATCTGCGTATAAGCAAATACCCTGCCGGGCTGCTGGTTAACAACCCCGCCTTGGGTGGCGCGCCAAACATAGCGCTTTTCACGCCGGAATCTACGCAATGATATTATACCCGATGAAAACGAGAATGACTCTCGAAAATGGGTATTTGCGGACGTTTTGCCTCCGCAAATACCCATTTTCGATCAAAGCAGCCAAAAACAGAGTAGAATATAGGTATAGAAGGTTCAACGATCCCTACCACCAAGAGGAGGCGCAAAATGGTAGATGAAGAATGGGTTGTGATTGATATGGCGGCCGGAATGCTCCAGGCAGAGATTTTGCGCGGCATGTTGGAGGCGCAGGAGATCCAGGTGTGGCTGAACCAGGAGGGCGCCGCCCAGGCCTACAGCCTGGGGGTAGGGGTGATGGGATCGGTGGAGATCCTGGTGCCTTCCTCCCAGGCAGATCGGGCGATGGCGATCCTGGAGGAGTATTACGCTGGAAATTTGGAGCAGGAGGATGATTTTCCCGAAGTCCCCGCTGATTCGGAATAAAACTGAATGTTTTTCCGTAAAACAGAGTTCGCAGCG
>DIXA01000061.1 GCA_002428565.1 Anaerolineales bacterium UBA6092
AGACGTTCTTTCTAGACGGCCCCTTCATTAACATTGAGGTGGGCGCGAGAGGGCTCGAACCTCCGAACCTCACGGATGTGAACCGTGCGCTCAGTTCGCAAAAGATGATCACTGGCTCGCTCTTTTCACGCCGCCCCCGCTATCTGCGTCCGGGAGATGCTGGCGGTGGGAGGTGCTTGGCCCAACTGAAAATTGACGCCAGATACCCGAACAAGAAACTTGACAGCACATCCAACAACATTGTAGAATGATGTGGGCGGATTTTGTACAACGTTGGAGAGATTTGTTATGAGTTGCGACACAAACCGCAGGCGATTGTGGAAAGCGTTGAAAGTAAACGCCGATCAAATGGAGGCGATATTTTACGCAGCCAAGACCGCCGCGTTGAAACGAAAACCGACGGAGGCCGAGCGCGCGATCTGGGTGGATAAAACCGAACGTTTGTTGGCCTTTTTTGACTACCAGGAGATTCCTCGCCCTGTGCATTCCAAAAGTGGACTCCCTAGATTGAGTTCTTTGGCTGGGTATGCGGCGGTTTTAGATGCGCTGGAGCAAATCCAGGTATTGAATATTGAAGCGCCAGCAGGAATTACCAGGGAAGATTTAAAGCGATTTCTAACCCGCCTGGGAGAGCTTGCCAATCAAAGCGACATTAAAATCGAGTTAGCCGTCATGGGTGGAGCAGCAATGGTGCTCGGATTCTCCGCCCGAGTCGCCACGATGGATGTCGATGCTGTTATTTTGTTGCCGAAAAACAAAAGCATTGTACGAGCGCTGTCTAAGACTGTTGCCGAGGAGCATGATCTACCCGAGGATTGGCTCAATGATGCTGCGGCTGGGTTTCTGAAACAAATCAGCCTGGGAGATCGCGTTTATTCCGCGCCTGGTATTGAAGTGTGGCTGCTGTGTCCAGAACAACTCCTGGCGACTAAATTGGGGTCTTGGCGCTCCAAGAAAGATCGCCTGGATGCAAGTCGATTATTGCAGGAAATCGGAGATGAAGGCGGTATGGAGGCCACCTGGCAGAGGGTTGCACCCTTTTTGACGCCCCACCAGGAGTTAAAATCCAGGTACGCTTTTGTGGAATTATGGCAGAGGATATATGGCAGTTAGCTTATTAAAAGTTGCCCAATATGCTCTATTTTCTGACGATCTTCGGCTCGATCTGTTGGTGGAAGCCTTTCTCCGCGAGAACCCAGTATTGAGCATAGTGGCGCGCCCCGACACTAATGACCATCGTACCTTAGCAGTAGCAGCCAGCCTGATCGAATTGTTTGCGTCAAGAAGCAACCAAGAACCGCCTGGGTGGACAAAGGCCATTGGGCCAATCCAGCGTCCGTTTTTCCTACAAAGTGATGCTATGGAATCTCCTTGGTTGCGTGAATTATGCGTGAAGGAAGCGCCCGCCCCCTTACGAAAACGGAATCTGTACGCGACAGCGAACTTCCTTTTGACAGCATAAAATAAGGGTAACATCTCAAAAAGTAGGGGTGTTGGGTGTTTTGGGCGGGCGACCGAAGCAAATAAAAAGTCGCGACTCGGACAGCACCTCGCGGGCGCAGATGCTGCCCGAGTCGCAGCCGGAACGGGTGCGGCGGGAGAAGAGCGAGCCGGTGATCATCACCTGGCTGCCCAGGGCCAGCGATGGGGCCGCCTGCGGGCTGCTGCACTCCACGTAGAAGTTGCCGCCCGCCGCGGCCAGCGTGAAGACCCACTTGTGGCTGTCCTCGTAGTAGCGCAGGCTGGTGATGCGCCCACACAACCTTCCGTCAACGATCCTTGCCATCCATACGATATTCTAGGGCAGAAGCCGCGTGTCGTTGAGAGGAATGGAGCGATTATTTACCCAGATAACCGATCCATTGATAATACTGAAGATGCCGTTTCAAAAATTGCTATTGTTCACATCCAGTGAGGAAAATTGCTCAATGAAGAAAACTCTAACTCTGATCATTGTATGCACATTAGTGTTTCTGTCTGCTTGTGGGCCGAATTTGGGTAGTATACAACCTACATCAACTTCTGGTGGCAGTGCTTATGATGAATCCGGTTCAACCTCAATAGCTTCTCCAAGCACTCCTGTGCTTTCTTCTACGTTTCTTCCCAGTATATCTTTTGACGTCGAAGGAGTTGACATTGAGCCAATACGTACACATAGAACGATCGCTGTATTACCGCTAACGCCGCTATCATCAAACGAGCCAAGCGATTCTTTAGCCTGGACACTATATTCGACAGATGATGGATGGACAAAATCTTTGTTGTCGATAGCCGTTGAGTCATCCGAAGTCTTGTGGTTCGGAACCCTAACAAGTGGTATTGTCCGTTTTGATGGAAAGACCTGGAGCAGATATACAACGGAAGATGGACTGGCAGACAATGCAGTACGAGAGTTAATATTAACGCCAGATGGAAATCTTTGGGTAGGAACTGCAGGTGGAGGAATCTCGTATTTTAATGGCAAATCCTGGATAACATATACTACCAAAGATGGCCTTGCGGGAAATCATATCCAAGCCATGGAACTAGCGCCTGATGGAACTTTATGGGTTGCTACTGATACTCGTGGTTTATCGTATTTTGATGGCCAAGCGTGGAGGCAGGCTATCTTACCAGATGAATGGTGTCCAATAGATATTTTTAATATCACCATTTCAGCTGATGGCGATCTTTGGGCGGGAGGGGTTGGCTGTATTTCACATTTTGATGGCACTCAATGGTTTTATTATATGCTTGGTGGATGGACATACGTATCAGACATGCTTATTTCTCCAAATGGAGTTCTATGGTTTGGGCATGGTGATACTGGAGTGCCAGGCTTTTCAAGTTTGGAAGGAGAGCAATTGGTTTACTACACGTCGGAAGATGATTCATCGATTAATGGGATTAGCGCCCTGGCAATTGATGGAGCAGGTGGGTTATGGGTGGGAGGATATCGTGGTGGTATCACTTATTTTGATGGTGAATATGCCAGGACAAGCTCAACTCCTTTTGGTGTTGTGAAAGTTTTTGACATTGCTGTTACTGATGGAGTCATTTGGATTACGTCTGATAAAGGACTTATTCGTTATTCACCATCCGAATGATGGAAAATTGGCTTAGTTGTTGAAATCGCACAATCAAAGGGTACCCGGGAGATTCTAGCCGGACAACTTAAAACAACTGCTACCCATCTGGAATGGGTGGAATGTACACTCCGTACTATGACGAGATGCTCGTATCCAACGGCTGGAAAGAATATCAAGAAAAAATCGGGGAACACTTGACTTGTTATTATCACAGCACAGCTTGTGTTGATATCACCACCTACAAGGGAGATTATCGCATAAAAGTCTTCCACGACATTCTCGGACAGGAATTCAGCCCCAAGTTGCCGCCTATGTGGCTGATAAGCCTGCACGAGTTTGGTGAGACAACCATCGCTCGGTGCCCATCTGTTCCTGGCCCTTGATCAGGCAGTGTGTGCAATGAATAGAAAAAAAACGACAAATAATCGTATCATCATCTTGGGGTGCGTTCTGCTATGGGTAACGCTGGCTTGTAGCGCTACATATCGACCTGTTGACCCCACGCGGATCGCACCGGATGATTTATCAGGTATGGACTTTGTTTTTCAAGATATGCCCGGGGTTGATTTGTCAGGCAAGAACTTGCGCGAGGTGGATTTTTCATATGCGGACCTGCAAGGAGCAGACTTGTCAAATACCGATTGCACTGGAGCCATCTTCGATCATACAAAACTAAGAGGGGCTGATTTCACCGGTGCGATCCTGGATGAAAAGTGGGAGCGCATCATAAGCTTGCTGACCAGCGGCGATGGCTCGGGGCAGAGCTTTGAAGAATACGATTTGAGTGATGCTTACCTGGTAGATTACGATTTCTCTGGAGCAGACCTTGGAAATGCTGAATTGGATGGGGCGAACTTGGGCGGTGCGAATCTAAACGGAGCGGACCTATCTTATGCTGATCTCCATGAAGCGGCTTTGAATGGTGCCGACTTACGCAATGCTGATCTAACTGGTGCAAGCCTTTGGAGAGCAAGCTTAAATGGTGCAACACTGACCAATGCAGTCGTTACCTGGGAACAATTGGAAGTGGCCTACCTTGGTTGTACGAGGCTGCCGGACGGGACAATTTACAGAGCAGATACGTGTTATCGTCGCACACCGGAACCGTAAAGGAAACCTTTAGAACCCTGTTCGTTCTTCTCTTTGCCTTCGCAGTGACCAGTTGCACCCAGCCGATGGTCACGCCTGCATCGCTGACAAGTGGGCGACATCGACGCCAGGGTCATTCACCCTTGCGAGAGCGGCAGCAGGACGAGCATGAGATAGGCGGGCGGGTAGCCCGCCTATCATGCGGAAGCAGTTCTGGCTGTGGTGCAAGTAAAAGCTGCGCAATGATGGAGCCTACTTTACAAAGAATAACCAGAGCGCACGGATAACTCCGTGCGCTCTGGCAGCAGAAGGCCCCACCTGAGAGTGGGGCCTTCATTAATATTGAGGTGGGCGCGAGAGGGCTCGAACCTCCGAACCTCACGGATGTGAACCGTGCGCTCTAACCAACTGAGCTACGCGCCCATGTGGGCAGCATTTTACCATAGTCGGGCGGTTTCTTCAAGAAACTGGCGCGTTTTATGGTATCCTTTCGGCATGTTCAAGCGACCCTTTCTCCTGCTGGCGCTGCTGCTCTTGCTGTTGAGCACGGCAGCCTGCACGCTGCCTGCCCCCGGGCCTACGGCGCTGCCCACTCTGGCAGATACGCTCACCCCCACGCCGCCGCCCACGCTCACACCGACGCCCATGCCCACGCCCACGCCTACGCTGGCCCCGGCGCAGCGCGTCGCCTCTGGCGATTACGAACTCTTCCTGGGCGATTGGCTGGCCGCCAGCCAGGCTTATCAGACCGCCTTTGGCGAGACCACCGATGCCGAGATCCAGTCGGCGGCGCGGCTGGGCGCTGGGCGCGCCGCCCTGGCGGTGTTCGATTATCCCGCCGCCCTGGACGCCTTCCGCCAGGTGGTCGACGCCTACCCCGCTTCGCCTCATGTTGCTGAGGCCTACTTCTTTCTGGGGCAGGCTTATGATGGCTTGGGCCGCTACGCCGAAGCGGCGGAGGCTTACCGTTCCTACCGTCAACTACGCCCCGGCGTGCTGGATGCCTATGTTTCCGAGCGGGCTGGCGATTCGCTCACCGCTGCCGGGGATCATGCTGGCGCTCTCACCGAATACACCCTGTCGCTGCAAGCCCCGCGCCTGCCCGCCGATTTCAGCCTGGAGCTCAAGATCGCCCAGGCTTACCTGGCGCTGGGTGATTACACCACCGCCCAGATCACCTGGGACGATATCTACGCCCGCACCGGCAACGATTACATCAAGGCGCAGGTGGATTACTCTAAAGGCCAGGCCTACGCCGCCCTGGGCCAGTTCGACCTGGCCTATGCCGCCTACCTGGACGCCGTGATGTACTACCCGCGCTCCTATTACGCCTACGCCTCGCTGGTTGAGCTGGTCAACTCGGGCTACCAGGTGGATGAGCTGCAGCGCGGCCTGGTGGATTACTATGCCAAGGCCTACGGCGTGGCTGTGGCGGCCTTTGACCGCTACCTGGCTGCCGGACCTGCCGACCCGGCCACGGCCTATTATTACAAGGGCCTGTCTTGGTTCAACCAGGGTGATTATGGCGGGGCCATCGCCCAGTGGGATGTGATCATCCAATCCTATGATACCCACTCCCTGTGGGATGATGCCTGGGAGATGAAGGCCTACATCCAATGGGCCATGCTGGGCGATTACGCTGCTGCCCGCCAGACCCTGCTCGATTTTGCCGCCATCTCGCCTGGCCACGAGCGCGCCGCTGAGTTCCTCTTCGATGCCGCCGGCGTGGCCGAGCGGGAGGGCCAATTGGCCGAGGCCGCCCGCCTATGGCAGCGCATCCCCGGCGAATACCCCTCCTCCACCTACGTTTACCGCGCCTTGTTCCTGGCGGGCATCTGCCACTACCGCCTGGGCGATTTCGCCGCCGCCCAATCTGTGTTCCTGCAGGCGCGCGCCCTGGCGATCGACCCGAGTGAGATGGCCGGGGCCTCGTTCTGGATTGCCAAGACGCATGCCGCTCTGGGCGATGCCGCCGCCGCTCAGACCGCCTACGAGCAGACTGCCACCCTCGACCCCACCGGCTATTACTCCGAGCGCGCCCGCGATATCCTGGGCAGCCGCGCTCCCTTCACCCCGCCGCAGGTCTACGACCTGGGCAGCGACCCGGCTGCCGAGCGCGCCGAGGCGGAAGCCTGGCTGCGCAGCACCTTTGCCCTGCCCGAAGGCAGTGACATGGGCATCCCGGGCCCGCTGGCGGGCGACCCGCGCTTCGTGCGCGGCGAGGAGTTCTGGCGGCTGGGGCTGTACGAGCAGGCTGCCGCCGAGTTCGAGAACCTGCGCCTGGAAGTGGCCAACGACCCGGTGCATTGCTACCGCCTGGCGGTGCATCTTTCGGAGCTGGGCCTGTACCGCTCGGCCATCTTTGCAGCCCGCCAGGTGCTCACCCTGGCTGGCATGGATGACGCCGCCACGTTGAACGCGCCCATGCTGTTCAACCGCATCCGCTTTGGCACCTACTACTCCGAGCTGGTCATTCCCACCGCGGCGGAATATGGCTTCCACCCGCTGTTCATCTGGTCGGTGATGCGCCAGGAATCGCTTTTCGAGGGCTTCATCCGCTCCTCCGCGGGGGCGCGCGGCCTGATGCAGATCATGCCGGATACGGGCGCAGAGGTGGCTTACCGCATCGGCTGGCCGGCGGCCTACACCAACGACGACCTCTACCGCCCACTGGTCAGCCTGCGCCTGGGCGCCGATTACCTTGCTTACCAGCGCGACATCTTCGGCGGGGATGTGATGGTTGCCCTGGCAGCCTACAACGGCGGCCCCGGCAACGCCTATGCCTGGTCTGGCCTGGCCGGCGGCGACCCCGACCTGCTGGTGGAGGTGATCCGCTTTGAGGAGACACGCAACTACCTGAAGGGCATTTACGAGATCTTCACCATTTACCGCCGCCTGTACAACCGTACCCCATAAGGCCTCGTAGTGACGACTTTAGTTGTCAATGGTTTGGCAATTTCGAGCTGTCGCGACTGAAGTCGCTGCTACGAGGAAAGAAAGGTGATTTTCAAGGGAGCAGACCGATGATCAACGACCCCCAATTCGACCAACTGCTGCGCGAAGCATTGGCAATTGATTTCTTCGGCTGGGATTTTTCCGTCATCGGCGAGCGCTGGACTACCACCCCGCTGCCCTGGGATTACCTGACCCTGGTGAAGGCGCGCCTGCCGGGGGTGCGCTCCCTGCTCGACCTGGGCACCGGTGGCGGTGAGCTGCTGGCCAGCCTGGGCCCGCTGCCGCCCGAGACCTGGGCCACGGAGGGTTATGCGCCCAATGTGCCGGTGGCGCGTCAACGCCTGGACCCGCTGGGGGTGCAGGTGGTATCGGATTATGCCGATGAAGCGCTGCCTTTTCCCAACAACTGCCTGGACCTGGTGATCAACCGCCACGAGTCCTTCGATGCCCGCGAGGTGTTCCGCGTGCTCAAGCCGGGGGCCTACTTCATCACCCAGCAGGTGGGCGGGCAAGATAACTTCCGCCTGAACGAGCTGCTGCAAGATAAGCCGGAATTCGAGTTTTCCTTCTGGACGCTGGATTACATCACGCGCCTGCTCCGGGCGGCCGGTTTCGAGGTCACCCGCGCCGAGGAATACTTCCCCGAAAACACGTTTCGGGATATTGCCATGGTGGCCTTTTACCTGCGCATCATCGAGTGGCAGATTGCCGGTTTCGAGGTGACGGCCTACTACGAGAAGCTGTACCGCCTGCACCAGATGATCCAGCGCGACGGCGGGCTGGTAACGCACTGTCACCGTATCATCATTGAAGCGCGCAAGCCATAATCCGCAAATATGGGTGTGGCGGGCANNTGCCCGCCACACCCATATTTGCGGAATTTACCCCTGAAAGGGGCGAGGGTTGAAGGTTAGCCGTTGGCAAACTGGATGCGGTTGCCGTCGGGATCGTAGAACGTGCCGTAGGTGACCACGTTGGGGATCTCGACCACATCCTCGCAGCGCACACCCTGGGCGCGCAGCGCCTTGGTCACGGCATGGGCGTCATCCACTGCCAAAACGGCGGTGCAGCCCGTGCCCACGGGCAGGGGGCCGGGTTCGTCCCGGCGGTTGATGGCGATGTGAGTGGCTTCTGGAGCGCCCCATTCGATCCAGCCAATCTCGTCATCTGCCCAGGCCACTGGCCAACCCAGCACGCGGTTGTAAAACTCTTTGGCGCGTTCCCAATCGGTCACATAGAAAGTGGTAACGCTGATCTGCTTGAAAAGAGACATAAGGGGTTCCTCCTGAGGTTTGGGTTGAGATTATCATAGCACAATCGTTCTATTTGTCAATGGTATCTGAGAGTACGATATAATTAGCGAACTTCTTGCTCCCCCGGAGTTTGTGTGTTCAAACCTGTGCACCTCCTCACCTCGATCTTACGAGACGGCGAATATCTGCGCCGTCTTTTTCGCCTGGCACTGCCCATCACCTTGCAGCAGTTCCTGTTTGCCTCGCTGAACCTGGTGGGTACGCTGATGGTGGGGCAGTTGGGCGAGACATCGGTTGCCGCGGTGGGGCTTTCGGGGCAGGTGGCTTTCCTGCTCAACCTGCTGCTCTTTGGCGTCAACAGCGGAGCCTCCATCTTCACCGCCCAATATTGGGGGCAGAAAGACGTCACCAACATCCGCCGGGTGATGGGACTTTCACTGCTGATCGGGCTGACGGGCGCCAGCATCTTCACTGCCCTGGCTCTGATCGCACCGGTGACGGTGCTGGGAATTTATTCTAAAGATCTGGCGGTGGTGAGCGCGGGCAGCCCCTATCTGCGCCTGATCGGGGTTTCCTTCCTCTTTTCTGCCGTCACCTACACCTACTCGGCGGTGCTGCGCAGCACTGGCAATGTGCGCACACCGGTGCTCATCAGCGGCTCGATGCTGGCGCTGAACATGCTGCTCTCGTACCTGCTCATTTTTGGGCACATGGGGTTGCCAGAGATGGGCATTCGCGGCGGGGCGCTGGCGCTGGTGATCGTGCGCGTGCTGGAAGCCGGGCTGATGCTGTGGGCCTCTTACCGCTCTCATTCTCCCGCCGCGGCCCATCTGCGCGAGATGGTCGACTGGAACAAGGCTTTTGTGGTGCGGGTGCTCACGCGCATGCTGCCGGTGACGTTCAACGAGGTGTTCTGGTCGCTGGGTATCACCACCTACAACGTGATCTACGCCCGCATCGGCACCGAGTCGATTGCCGCGGTGAATATCTCTGCCACCATCGACAGCCTGGCCTTCGTGCTGTTCATCGGCATGGGCAATGCCTGCGCTATTCTGGTGGGTAATACCATCGGCGAGGGGGATGAGGAGCGCGCTCACCGCTATGCTGGCAACACCCTGGCTTTGGCGGCGGCAGGTGGGCTGCTGATGGGTGGGGTGGTGCTGGCGCTTTCGGGCCTGGTGCTGGAGTTTTATAAGGTTTCGCCCGATGTGATCGAGTTTGCCCGGCGCATCTTACGCGTGGTGGCGGCCTCCATCTGGCTGCGTGCCTCGAACATGGTGCTGTTTGTGGGGGTTTTCCGCAGCGGCGGCGATACGCGTTTTGGCTTTTTGCTCGATTCGGGCTCGATCTGGATCGTGGGCGTGCCGCTGGCGGCGCTGGCGGCTTTTGCTTTCCATCTGCCGGTGTACCAGGTCTACCTGTGCGTGATGGCCGATGAATTTGCCAAGTTCCTTATTGGCATGCGCCGCTACGCCTCGCGCAAGTGGATCCACAACCTGGCGGTTGCTGAAGTTCCTGAATAAAAGAAAGGTTGTTGCGNNCGCAACAACCTTTCTTTTATTCAGGCGGCCTTGGTGCCGCACTCTGGGCAGAACTTGGCCCCCGGGGTGAGCTTGGCTCCGCAGTTGGTGCAGTGCGCCGCCGACTGGATCTTGGCGCCGCATTCCGGGCAGAACTTGACATTCTTTTCCAGGGCGGCATTGCACTGCGGGCAGGTAGCCCGCACGCCCTCGCGCCACGATTTCTCGGTCAGCATCTGGCGGTCTTCCTCGGCCATCTGCGAATGCGCCCAGATCTCCTCCACCGTGCGGGAAGACTGCGCCGCGGCCATCTCCACGCCCATATCGGGGGCGCATTCTTTGCACAGGCCGCGCTGGTTATTCCAGCACGATTTCAGGCACACCCACGATGAGCAGCGCGGACACTGGCGGAAGTCGGGGCGGATCTCTGCGGCGGCTTTTTGGAAAGCCTCGTCGTGGGCGCGTTCCCAACCTGCCGAGCGTACGCTCTCGGTGACGTTGCGGGCGCGGCCCATCAGCCCGCCCAGCAGGTTATCGGCTACATTCAGCGCACTGCTCACTTTGCCCAATACGGATGGCTGGAAGATAGTGCGGTAGCCCGATCCGCAGCGGTTGCAGTTAAATTCGAACTGGAAACCCTGGTCGGTGCTCAGGTCGTTGTAATTACGGCTAAATTCAATCGTCTCGCTCATGCAAAAAACTCCTGCAAAAATTGGTTTGTATCAATCAGAGTTTGATTATACCCCTACCATGGGCTGTTTTAGTTATCCAGCGCGCCGGCGTTGATCCAATCGCTGATGAGCTGGATCTCTTCGGCGGTCAGCGGGGTGGCGTTCTTGGGCATGCGGCCGTTGGCGATCACCTCCACCAGCTTGCTGCCGGCAGCATCGGACGGGATGATCACGGCGCCCGCGGAGGAGCCTTCGAGCAGGGCGGTGTAGGTGTTCATTGCCAGCCCATCGCTCTGGCGGTTGCTGCCGTGGCAGCGGGTGCAATTGGCCTCCAAGATGGGCAGCACATCCCCGGCGAAGCTGACCTCGCCCGTCTCGACGGGGGCGGTGGCGGCGGCTGGGCTGGTGGCAGTTGGGCTGGTGGCGGTTGGGCTTTGCCCGCTGCATGCCGCCAGGGCCAGGATCAGCAGGGCCAGCAAGAAAAGTTTTTGTGGAAAATGGGCGGGCATAGGTTACCTCTCTATAGGTGATCTGTGACAGAACACTGTCAGGTCGCTAGATTATACATTGAAATTGTGATCAGAGTTGGAGGTGTATAATACCGCACAGTGGTTTGTGCATCCGTGCCGCCTCGTTTTCATCCAAAAGGAGCCTCTTATGTCCAGCAAAATGACCCCCAAGATCATCCTCGAAGGCACCCGCCTGACCTTCAAGACCGAGATTGCCTTCCGCCTCAACGAGCATCCGCGCGTGGTGGGGCCGCGCAAATACCGCTACCATTCCCCACTCATCTCGGCAGAGTGGTGCGCCTTCACCAACTTCCCCTGGGGGCGCGGGCCGATCAACTTTTTGCCGGAAGAAGAGGCCCTGGCCATGGAAACCTACCACACCTGGGTGCGTCTGTTTGAGCTGCAGCGCTATTACTCCTGGATCATTGACCGTTTTCACATCTCTACCCGCATGTATCAACTGCGCAACCACGGCACCGATTACACCTTCCGCTGGCTGGAGCAGCGCCTCCAGCCGCTGAACTTCCGCCTGGTGTTCCTCTACCGTTCGCCCGAATCGTTCGAGGCGGCACGCGCCGAGCGGCTGAAAGTCTCGGGCAAGCCCAGCCAATATGACGACCTGAGCGCCTTCGTGGAGGAGCAGGTTCTGCTGCGCCGCCTGGTGGGTGAGTCGATCCTGCCCACGCTGAGCCTGGATATCTCGGATAATAACCTGAACGCCGCCGTGGAGCGCATCGCCGACTGGATGGAGAGCAGCGGCGGCATGTACATGCCAGATTAAACCGAAAAAAGGATTGTGCGGGCGCTTTGCGCCCGCACAATCCTTTTTTCGGTTAAGTTACCAGCAATTGCCGCAGGCTGGCCTGGGCCTCGGCCCAGAAGGCCTGGAACTGGGCTGGGTCGGCGCTGCCGCCGCCCTGGGCGATGGTCGCATCGCCGCCGCCGCGCCCGCCGATGCGTGCCAACTGGCTGCGCAGCAGCTCCTGTGCGGAGAGGCCGCAGCCTGGGCCGCAGACCGCCACCAGCGAAACCTTTTGCCCATCGTACGTTGCCAACAGGGCCAGCGTGCCCGGCACAGACTTCAGCTCGTCTGCCAACAGGCGCACCTCTGCGGCAGGGCGCCCCTCGAAGGGGGCCAGCACCAGCCGCCGCTCACCCAGTATTTCGGACTTCTGCGCCAATTGCTGCGCTTCCCAGGCGATCATCCCGGTGCGCAGTGTTAGCGCCTCGCGCTGGGCGGCTTTGAGCAGCTCGCCCTGGCGCAGCACAGATTGGGTAATATCCTGCGGGTTGGTGTTCAGCTGTGCAGCCAGGCTGTTCACCGTCTCGAAGAGCGCCTGGTAATGCTCCCAGGCCTGCTTACCCGCCACAAAATAGACCCGCATCTTATCGTTCTGCCGCTCAACCTTGAGGATCTTTACCACGCCGATCATGCCGGTGGAGGGGCAGTGGCTGCCGCTGCACGCCGAGTAATCGTACGCATCGATCTCCACCACGCGGATGCGCTCCACTTTGGGCGGTGGGCGGCGCAGTGGCACGCGCTCGATCTCCTCTGCTGAGACAAAGTATGACTTCACCGGGCGGTTCTGGTAGATGATCTCGTTAGCCAGGGTTTCGGCCTGCTCCCATTGGGCGCGGGTCACCTGCTCCACGGTCAGGTCGAGCGTGGAGGGGGTGTAGCCATTGATGTTGGCGGAGACGGTGGGGTAATTGAACAGGTGCACGAAGCACTGCGTTAGCAGGTGCTGGGCGGTGTGATGCTGCATGTGGCGCAGGCGGCGCTCGCCGTCGATGCGCCCGCTCACCGGGCCCAGCGGCAGGTCGCGGTCGAGCACGTGCACGATGACTTGCTGCTCCTCATCCTTATACACATCCACCACGCGGGCCTCGCCCAGCCTGCCGGTATCGTGTTCCTGCCCGCCGCCGGTGGGGTAGAAGTAAGTGCGGTCCAGTATCACCGCGCTGCGTCCATCTGGGGCAGCGGTTTTGCGCACCACCTGGGCTTCAAATTCCCAGGTGAGCGGCTCTTGGGTGTAGAGGATCTGCTCGATGGGGATCATGGGCGTACCTCGCTGCGGATGATGATCAGCTTCTCGGCGGCCTGGTGCAGCTCTTCTGCCGCGGCCTGGCGATTGGCGTCCAGGTGCACGCCGTAATAGCGGGCAATCTGCGGGTTGCGTTGCAGCATGGTCGCCAACACAGGAACAATTTCCTGTGCCTCTTCAAACACCTGGCTGAAGGCGGGCTGATCCTGGCCGCGCAGGCGTAGGCTCACTGCCGCGCCGCCGCGCAGGTTGCGCCACCACTTGCGCTGTCGCTGTGAGGTGGTGTAGAGTGCCCCGTCGATGTTCAGGTAATTGACCGGGGTGGTGTAGATTTGCCCGCTTTTGCGCCCGGTGAGGCGGATGAGCATGATGCTGCCGCTGATCAGGCCGTGCAGCGGCGAGCGCAATATCCAACTCATAACCTGGTTGTACCACATTAACTACTTCTCCTGTGCAAGATTGGTATATAATCCAAAGAAAGATGATGCTTACATCGCTTCAAATTTTCTATATTATAACCTTGCTGGGTGCCGTGGTGCTCAACAGCGTCCTGGCGGTTTTGGCGTTAGGGCGCAGCGGCGTGCCCGGCACGCGGCCCTTTGCTGGGCTGATGCTGGCTGCTGCCTGGTGGGCGGCTACCAGCGCCCTGGAAACCTTTGCCTGGGCGATGAATACCGAGATATGGATCTCGAAGATCGCCTACTTCGGCAAGGAATGCGTACCGGTGTTCTTCCTGCTCTTTGCGCTGGAGTACACCCGCCTGTCGAGCCGCATGTCGGCGCGCTTTTTAGCCGGGTTGTGGCTGATCCCAGCCCTCACCTGGCTTATTGTTCTGACCAACGATTTTCACGGCCTGATGTGGTCACACATCTACCCGAAAGTGGAAGATGTAGTGGGGGTCTATGCTTACGAACACGGCCCCTGGTTCTGGCTGGCGCTAATTTACAATTACCTGCTTATCCTGGCAGGATCGCTGCTGCTGGGGTACTTTGCCGTGCGTTTACCCAGAGTGTACCGGAGGCAAGCAGTGGTGCTGCTGGTTGGCGTGGCGGTGACCTGGTCTGCCAATGCCTTGTATATCTTCCGGGTGACCCCTCCCGGATTGGACCTGACGCCGCTGGCCAGCGCACTGACGGGCATTATCTATGCCTGGGGCATCTTGCGCTTGCGCCTGTTTGACCTGGTGCCCGTGGCGCGCAGTGTGCTCATCGAAGAGTTGGGTGATGGCATGGTGGTGCTGGATAGCGAGTGGCGCATTGTGGATATCAATCCGGCGGCCTCCCGCCTGCTGGACCTCCACGCGGATGTGATCGGCCAGCCAGTTGCGCAGGCGTTTTTCCCCTGGCAAGGACTGGTGGCGGCCTGGAAAGAACAGGAACGCCTCAAACAGGAAATTGTATTACCGGGAACGCCGCCGCGGTACCTTGAGATATCCAAGATGGCTCTACGCGACCCTGGCGGCAGCATCACCGGGCGGCTGCTGACCCTGCGCGATATCAGTGATTATAAGGAATTGGAAAGACAGCGCTCCGACCTGATCAACATGATCGTGCACGACCTGCGCAACCCCCTGAGCAACCTGACGATTTCGTTGGAGGCGATGGATGGTGTGCCTGAGAACGAGCGCCAGGTGATCCTGGGCCTGGCGCGTAGCAGCGTGGGCAAGATGACCGAGTTGGTGAACTCCATCCTGGATATCAACCGGCTGGAGAGGGGCTCCATTGATATTGATCCAACCTCAGTCAACCTGCCCTCTCTGCTGCAAGAGACCCTGCAAGAACAGGCGCCGCTGGCGCAGAAGAAGCGCATCGAGATCTCGACCGACCTGCCGCCCGGCCTGCCGCTGGTGCGCGCCGACCTGGGCTTGCTGCGCCGGGTGATCCAGAACCTGTTGGGCAATGCCCTTACGTTCACCCCGCAGGGGGGCAAGATCCACATCTGCCTGCACCCAGACAACCCCCGGCAGGTGGTGGTATTCACCATCCTGGATAGCGGCCCGGGCATTTCTCCAGAGGTGGAACCCTATCTGTTCCAGATGTTTGGCTCGCGGCGCAGCAGCAGCGGTGGCGCGGGCATTGGCCTGGCCTTTTGCCGCCTGGCGGTAGAAGCGCAGGGCGGACACATCTGGGTGGAGAAGGGTGTCGACCAGGGGGCCAAGTTTAGCTTCAGCCTGCCGGTGTGGAAGGAAAACTAGAACGGGAAAAAGACCGGCAGCAGCAGCACCACGATCACGGTCATGATCAGGATCAGCGGCGCACCGATCTTGAGATAATCGATGAAGCGGTAGTTCCCGGCGCCCATCACCAGGGTGTTGACCGGCGAAGCCACCGGCGAGGCCATGGCCATAGAGGCGGCAATGGCCACTGCCATCAGGAAGGCGTGCGGTTGCACGTTGAGGTTGACCGCTGCGGCCAGCGCCAGCGGCGCCAACAGCACTGCCGTGGCCGTATTCGACAGTATCTGCGTGAACAGCGAAGTGCTCAGGAAAAGACCTGTCAGCACCACCAGGGGGCCGTAGACCCCCAGGCTGCTGGTGAGTTGGTTGGCGGCCAGGTCTACCAGTCCGGCGCGGCTCAATGCGGTGCTCATCGGCAGCATGCCGGCCATCAAGACGATGCTTTTCCAATCGATGAAGCCATACGCCTGGTCGATGGTGACACACCCGGTCAGGATCATCAGCAGCGCGCCGGCCATGCTGGCGGTGGTCAGCGGCACCACCTCGCCCACCATGGCCACCAGCATGCCCAGCAAGATCAGGCCCGCCAGCGGGGCCTTGGCGCGGTTGAACATCACCCGCATGCGCTCTGGCTGGCCGATCACCACAAAATCGCGCTGGTTTTTGCGCAGTTCCTGGATGTTCTTCCATTCACCCTGCACCAGCAGCGTATCGCCGAAGCGCAGTTTGGTCTCTTTGAGGGGCAGTTCGCCTTCCACGCCCGGGCGGCGGATGCCCAGCACGGTCAGGTGGTAGGTGCTGCCAAAGCGCAGATCGATGAGCGATTTGCCGATCAGATGTGAATCTTCTGGCAGCAGCACCTCAGCCAGGCCCACTTCCTGGTTGATCAGCGACTGCTCATCCTGCGCATCGGCGGGCTGCACGCCCAGGTTCCAATGCGCTGCAAGGGGAGTCACCTGGTCGGACTCGCCCTGGACGATGATCACATCTTCGGGCTGGAAGGTGGTTTGGGTGGAGGGTTTCATGCTGCGCACGTTGTTGGCCTGCCACACCAGGCTGCTTTGCCCCAGGCGGAAGATTGGCCGGGTCTCGCTCTGGCGGCGCAGTTCAATGATGTTCACCTGAAAATCGCGCCCAAAGGCGCCCTCGGCGATCGTCTTGCCCACCAGGGATGAAGATTGGCGCACGCGCAGGCGGAAGAGATTATCGGGTAGTTGATAACGCTTGGAGATGTCTTCGGGCATGCCCACGCGCTGCACCGGCTGCACCGGGGCGCGGCTGGGCAGCAGCCGCCAGCCAACCACCACCATGAAGATCACCCCTGTCAGGATCAGCACCAGGCCGATGGGGGTGTAATCAAAGAATTGGAAGGGCGCGTAGCCGTTTTGCGCCAGCACCTCGCTGGCGATCAGGTTCGGGGGGGTGCCGATCAGGGTGGCGGCCCCACCCAGCAGCGAGCCGATGGAAAGCGGGATGAGCAGCTTGGAGGGGCTGATGCGCGCCACCGCTGCCAGGCTGACCACTGCTGGCAGCAACACGGCCACCGTGCCGGCATCGCTCATGAAAGCCGAGAGCAGCGATACCGTCAGCATCACTGCGACCATCAGGCGGATGGGGTGATTGCCGGCCACTTTGAGCACCTGGTTGCCAATTGCCGCGGCCAGCCCGGTTTGTTGGATGCCGCCTCCGATGACAAATAGGGCTGCCAGCGTCAGCACCACCGGGTTGGAGAAGCCCGCAATGGCCTCTCCGGGGGTGAGCAGCTTGGTCAGCATCAGCGCCAGCACCACGATCAGCGCTACCACATCTACCCGCAGCCACTCGGTGACAAAGAACAGGATGGCAAATACCAGAATGCCCGCGCCGATCCACATATCTGGAGTCATAAGTTCCATACCTCTTGCCAGGAATGCGGCGAACATTGCCGCTTAGGCAAGATTTTACGCCAGGGCAGGGGCGGTGGGTAGTGTCAGGTATCCTAACCTGGGGTGTATTTTTTCCACAGAACCGTCGCAAGCATGTATTTCCGGCCAGATTGTGACAAATGTCACTGGTAAAGAGCCAGCATCTGGTGTACTATTGATATTGAGAATTATTCTCAATATCGATTGGAGATAAGATGGAAAGTGACCTACACCAGGCAATTGCCGCCTCAGGCCTGCGCATGACCCGCCAGCGCCAGACCATCCTGGAGGTGCTGCGCCAGAGCCCGGCGCATCTGGACGCCGAAGCCCTGCATGATCGGGTGCGCCAGCACGACCCGCGCGTCAGCCTGGCAACCATCTACCGGACCCTGGCGCTGTTGAAGGATTTTGGCCTGGTGCAAGAGCACCGTCTGGGTGAAGAGCACGGCCATTTTGAGGCTGCCCCGCAGGCCCCGCACTATCACTTCACCTGCCTGAAGTGCCACAAGGTGATCGAGTTTCAGTCCCCTGCGGTGCAGCGCGTGGTGCGCGAGGTGGCTGCCCAAGAAGCGGTGCAGATCACCAACGTACATCTCTTATTGAGTGGGTACTGTGCAGATTGCCAAACAAAGGTCGAAACAGAGGAATGATGCCCATGATGCGCCACTTGCGGATGAGAAGACATTGCCCAAGGCAATTACTAGATGAAAACGGCCTTTGCCCGTTGAGCGATTTGCATCCCGGGCAGGAAGCCCAGGTCAGCCAATTGTGCGGCGGGCATGCCCTGGTCAACCGCCTGGTGGCGCTGGGCTTTACCCCTGGCACGGTGGTGGATGTGCTGCAGAATTATGGCCACGGCCCGCTGATCGTGCGCGTGCGCGAGGCGCGCCTGGCCCTGGGGCGCAAAGAGGCCGGGCAGGTGCTGGTGAAAGCCGCTTGAGATGAAGATCATCACCTTGCAAGAGCTTGCTCAAACCGCCGCACCATCGTTGGAGCGCCCCGCGCCGCTGGTGGCCCTGGTGGGGCAGCCCAACGTGGGCAAATCCACAGTTTTTAACGCCCTGACGGGCGGCTCGCAATATGTGAGCAATTGGCCCGGCAAGACCAGCGAACACAAGCTGGGCATGAGCCAGCACGGCGAGACGGCCCTGGCGGTGGTGGATCTGCCCGGCGTGTACAGCCTGACCGACAACTCAGTTGAAGAGCGGCAGGTGCGCGACTGCCTGCTCTTTGACCGCCCAGATGTGGCAGTGGTGATCGCCAATGCCTTCACCCTGGAGCGTGACCTGTACCTGCTGGCAGAGGTGTTGGCCCTGCCGGTGAAGGTGGTGCTGGCGATCAACATGGTGGATATGGCTGTCCAGCAGGGGGTGGTGGTAGAGCCGCACGTGCTGGAGGCCGCCCTGGGCCTGCCGGTGGTACCGATGGTGGCCTCGCGCGGCCAGGGCATAGATGAGCTGCTGCAAGCGGTGCTGCGCATGGCCCAGCCAAGCGCTGTGTTCCGCCCCAACCTGCCCGAGGTGCGCGTCGATCACCAGACCGTACTGGCGCAGGTGGCGCAGCAGGTGGAGAACTGCCTGCCCCCACCGTACACGCCGCATTGGGTGGCGCTCAAGCTGCTGGAAGGCGATGAGCAGATCACTCAGATGGTGGAGGAACGCCTGGGCGAATGCTGGGAAGGGGTGCATGCACTGCTGCTACAGCACGACGATGCTGCCCTGGCGGTAGCTTCGGGGCGCTACGAGTGGATCGGGCGCATGATGCGCGCCGCTGTGGTGCGCCCCCGCGTTGGGCAGATCACCCTCACCGACCGCATAGACCGCTTTGCCACACACCCCTTTTGGGGCGTGCTGCTGCTGGGCGGCATTTTGGGCCTGCTCTTCTGGCTCACCTATGCCATTGGCACCCCATTGTCAAACGCTCTGGACCAGATCCTGGTGCAGGGGGGTGGGCGCTGGGCGGGCGCACTGCTGGCAGATGCCCCTGGTTGGGTCAGCGGGCTGGTGGTGCACGGTATCATCTCTGGCGTGGGCACTGTGCTCACCCTGCTGCCTATTTTGCTGATCTTCTTCGCTTCGATGGGCGTGCTGGAAGAGCTGGGCTACATGGCCCGCGCCGCCTACGTGATGGACCGCTTCATGCACCTGATGGGCCTGCATGGCAAATCCTTCCTGCCGCTCTTTTTGGGCTTTGGCTGCAATGTGCCCGCGGTGATGGGGGCGCGCATCATCGAATCGCCCAAGGCGCGCCTGGTGACCATCCTGGTGGCGCCGCTGGTGCCCTGTACGGCGCGCATGGCGGTGGTGACCATGCTGGCGCCGATCTTCTTTGGCGCGCAGGCGGTGTTTGTTTCGTGGGGATTGGTGGCGCTCAGTATGCTGGCGCTGATCGGGGTGGGGGTGGTGCTGCACGAGGGCTTCCTGGGCGGCGAGCACAAGGCCTTTATCATGGAACTGCCCCTGTACCATTGGCCCAACCCCCGCACGCTGGCCGCGGCGGTGTGGGGGCGCATGCTCGATTTCCTCAAGACCGCTGGGGGCATTATCCTGGTTGTCTCGGTGCTGCTGTGGCTGTTCTCCACCTATCCCGGCGGGACGATGGAGACCAGCGTTTTGGGCACGCTGGGCCGTTTCCTGGCGCCGGTGGGCCGCTGGATGGGCCTGGATTGGCAGATGATGGTGGCACTGCTGGCCAGCTTTGTGCGCAAGGAAAATACCATCCCGACCCTGGCAGTGCTGTATGGCATGGGCGAGAACGGTGTCAGCCTGGCCTCGGCCCTGGGCAGCAGCCTGGCCCCTGCCGCGGCATTGGCTTTCCTGGCGACTCAGGTGCTCTTTATCCCCTGTCTGGCCACGCTGGCTACCATCCGTCAGGAGACCGGCTCCTGGCGCTGGACGGGCATCAGCGCGGGGCTTTTGCTGGTCATCTCCCTGGTTGTGGGCGTGCTCATCTACCAGGGGGCGCGCTTGCTGGGTTGGGGGATGTGAAATGTTAGAGCGCTTATTGAGCTTGCTGGAGCAGGGTGGGGCGCGCAGCACCGCCGACCTGGTGCGCACCCTGGATGCCAGCCCGGCGCTGGTGGAGCAGATGCTGGACCACCTGGTGCGCCTGGGCCGCTTGCAGGTGGTGGATGGTTGCGAGGCTGGCGCCTGCCGGGGCTGCCCCTCGGCGCAGTTCTGCGCCCCAGCCCGCCTGGTGAAGTTGTGGCGGGTGGTAAAATAATTAAAACAGATGCGGCGAGNNCTCGCCGCATCTGTTTTAATTATTTCTTTGACGTTTCGTTGACGGTGGGGGGGATATAATCAAGGCGAACATGGGATAATAGCCCAGAACCCTGCCCTGCCAACCGATAAGGAGATGACATTCATGAAAACCAATCTTTCCAACCTGTTCCGCATGTGGATGATCGTGGTGCTGTGCCTGGGGTTGATTGGCGCGGCGCGCCCGGCGCAGGCTGCCCCCACAGTGTACACCTTTGTGGTCAACACCAACGCCCCCATGGACCCGGACACCAACCCCGGCGATTTGACCTGCCACACAGCCTCTGGCAAGTGCAGCCTGTACGCCGCCATTCAGGAAACCAACGCCATGTACGGCGACGCGATCATCACCTTCGACCCTACGGTCACCCAGATCACCTTTACGGAGGAGAATTGCTGCCTGCCGCCCATGGCCCGCGGGCCGGGGATCACCGGGTACACCACCCTCCAGGGTATGGAGGCGGTGACCCTGATGGGTCCCAATACCATGGGGAACCGGGCAGGCCTCACCATCTCCGGCATGCACGTGACCATCCAGGGTCTGGAGATCACCAATTTTCAGTATGGCATCTATGTCTCTGGAGATGGTAACCTGGTCGGTTCAAGTGGCTTTCCCTCCGATACCGTTCAATACGAAAGCAACTCGATCTCCGGCACGCGGGTCGCCATCTATGTTAGCGGTGATGAGAACACCATCAGCGGCAATCATATCTATGGCAGCGCGGAAACTGGCATCGAGGTGAGCAGCACCGCCGACGGCAACGTGGTGGGCGTGAGCGATTCGCAGTTTGAGGCGTATTACACCCGCAATGTGATCGGCGGAGGCCAGAGGGGCATCAGTGTGTTGGGAGATGAAAACCTCATTGCCGGGAACAATATCTCGCAGGCTTCGATCTACGGTATTTCTATCAGCGGCGACGAGAATGTGGTGGGGGTAAACGGCAACGAATTCAACGATATGTACCAGGCCAATGTGGCGACGGACAACTCCTCCACCGGTATCGCGGTATATGGCGACCAAAACATCATTGCCGGCAATTATTCGGGGGTGTACGAGGATGGGTCGGCGCACCCTAACAATAATGGCCTTGTGATCCATGGGGCTGGCAACTGGGTGGGCCCGAATGGCGACGGCATCTCGGATGACCTGGAGCGCAATGTGATCTCAGGCAATGATGATTATGGGTTGATCCTGTATGGCGCCAACAATACCATCCAGGGCAATCTCATTGGGCCCTCGCCCGATGGTTTGCAGGATCGCGGCAATGGCTCTTATGGGCTTGACCTTAGTTCTGGCGCGGCGGATAACGTGATTGGCGGCATTGACGAGGCCTGGCAGGCCAATCAGATTGCCTACAATTCAGCTGGGGTGCTTGTCCGCTCTGAGGCTGGGGTGGGCAACAGCTTGCGCGGCAACAGCATCTACGAGAACGACGGCATGGGCATCGATCTGGGCCCGAATTACTACGTGGTCAATCCAAACGATGCCAACGATGCCGACACCGGCCCCAACGACTTGCAGAACTATCCGAGCGTGAATGGGGCCACCCTGGATGGCGGCATTCTGACCCTGGTGGGCAACCTGCAAAGCGCACCGGACGCCTTCTTTGCCCTGGATTTTTACAGCACGCCCGATTGTGATAACAATGGCTATGGTGAGGGAAAAACCTACCTGGGCAGTACCGGCGTGGAGACGAATGCCGATGGCATTGCCGGGTTTGAGGTCACATTGACCGGCGCTGGAGCCGGTGACTACATCACTGCCCTGGCCACCAATGCCAACGGCAGCACCTCCGAGTTTTCGGCCTGCATGCGCCCCACGCTGGGCGGCCCGCTGGTGGTCAACAGCCCTGCCGACCTGGTGGATGAGAACCCCGGCGACGGGCTCTGCAGCACGGGCGGCGTCATCGGCGATGAAGATGAATGCACCCTGCGGGCAGCCGTGATGGAGGCCAACGCCGTTGGCGGCAATAACACCATCCTGGTACCGGCAGGCACTTACGAGATCACCATCGTTGGCTCGGGGGAGAACATGGCCCGCACAGGCGACCTGGACCTGAATGATCATGTAACCATCATCGGGGCGGGTGCAGCAACCACCATCATCGACGGCGGCATGCTCGACCGTGTGTTTGACACAACAGCCGGCATGGACATAGAGATCAGCGACGTGACCATCCAGAACGGTGGCGGTTCGCTGATCGAAGGCGGAGCCATCCTGAACCAGGGTAACCTGCGCCTGCTGCGCAGCGTGGTGCGCCAGAACGATAGCTGGTACGGCGCACTGTACAACGTGGTTGGCGGCGACCTGCAGATCGAGGCCAGCACTATCTACTCCAATACCGCGGATTTGTCGGGCGGCGGCTTGTATGTGGAAAATGGCACGGCGACCATCGTCAATTCCACCTTCAGCGGCAACACCGCGGGCACCTCGGGCGGCGGCATCTATGTGTTCAGCGGAGATGTGGCCATCAACAATGCCACCCTTACCCTGAACGGCTGCGACGCTGATGCCGGAGACGCCTATGACGGCGAAGGCGGCGGCATCTATGAATTGAACGGCAACGTGACCATCTCCAACACCATCATCGCCCAAAACGAGGACCTGCAAGACGCCGAGCAAGACGGATCGGATGCCTGGGACTGCTATGGGGCATACACCTCCGGTGGGTACAACATGATCGCTGACCAGGCGGAACCTGCTGCCGGCGTTACGCCGTTATGCACGGGATTTGACGCCGATGGCGATCTGGTGAGCGGGAAACATTTCGGTACGCCGCCGTTCTCGGGCTACCTGGTGTACTATGCCGCTCTGGGCCCCCTGGCCGATAACGGCAGCTCCACCCCCACGCACATGCCCCTGGCCAATGTAAACCCCTTGCTGGTCGATAAAGCCAACCCCGCCGAGCCCGGCAGCGCCGGCGCCTGCGCCGCGGCAGACCAGCGCGGCGTAGCCCGCCCGCTGGATGGCAACGGCGACGGTGTGGCGCGCTGTGACCGCGGCGCGGTGGAATACTCTCTGCCCACCTTGTGGGTGCACAGCCCCATGGTTGGCGAAGGCCAGACGGGCGTCTTCACCGTCACCTTGCAGCCGGCTTCCGAGATCCAGGTCACGGTGCAGTACACCGCCACTTCTGTAGATGCCAGCCTGGGCGCGGATTTCAGCGCCGCCAGCGGCACGCTGACCTTCGCCCCCGGCGAGACAGAGAAGGCCGTTTCGGTGGTGACCCTGCAAGATGCCCTGGTCGAAGGCAGCGAAATCTTTTACCTGCTGCTGGGCAACGAGGAGAATGCTTCTCTGGCGCGCGACAAGGGTGTAGGCACGATCCTGGACGACGATGTCATGCCGGAGATCGAGGTCAACGATGTGATTGTGGACGAGGGTGACAGCGGCTATGTGGAGGTGAGCTTCCGCATCACGCTGTCTGAGGCCAGCGCCAACGATGTGACCGTTTCCTACGCCACGCGGCATGGCAACACCAACAGCAGCGACTATGCCCCGGTCTCCGGGCAGGTGAGCTTCGCCCCCGGCGTGACCTCCTTCCGGGTGTACGTGCAGGTGGTTGGCGATACGGTGTTGGAAGGCACGGAGGTCTTCTACCTGGATCTCTCCAATGCGGTCTACGCCGTCATTGTGGATGGCACCGGTCAATGCACCATCCGCCAGAGCGATGGCAGCCTGTTGATGACCTACCTGCCGCTGGCGGTCAAGAAGTAAGCGGGATTTTCGTCAAAAAAGAACCGTGCGGGCGCAAAGCGCCCGCACGGTTCTTTTTTGACGGGCTTACTGGTTGCCGGATTTACCATCCTGAGGTATATTCAAAGACATGATCGGCGTCATCTTGCAGGAGCGCTATCAGATCGAATCGGAGATCGGCCGCGGCGGCATGGGCGTGGTCTATCGCGCCCGCGATCTGCTGCTCAACCGCCCGGTGGCGGTCAAGATCCTCTCCGAGACCAGCAGCGCCTCTGCCAGCAAAGACCGTATGCTGGTGGAAGCGCGCGTGGGGGCGCGCCTCAACCATCCCCACATCGTCGGCACATATGACGCCGGTGAGCTGGAAGGCCGCCCATTTATCGTCATGGAGCTGGTGGAAGGGCAGACGCTGCGCCAGCATCACACCGATTCGCTGGCGAACGCCTTGCAAATTGCCATCCAGATCTGCGAGGCGCTGGAACATGCCCATAGCAGCGGTGTGATCCACCGTGACCTGAAGCCCGAGAACGTGGTGCTCACCAGCACCCAGGGCGTCAAGCTGATGGATTTTGGCCTGGCGCGGGCGGTGGACACCCCCTCGCTGACCGCCGAAGGGGCCATCATTGGCACCTTCCTGTACCTGGCCCCTGAGCTGCTGCTGGGCCAGGCGCCCACGCCCCAATCTGACCTGTATGCGCTGGGCATGGTGCTGTATGAACTGATGTGCGGGCGGCATCCCTTCACCGGCGAGAACCTGATGGCGATCATCTCGCAGCACCTCAACGCCCCGGTGGTGCCGCCCAGCACCTATAATCCAGAGATCCCCCTGGCGTTGGACCGCCTGATTGTGCGCCTGCTGGCCAAGCAGCCGCACGATCGGCTCCAATCTGCCGTTGAGGTGCGCCAGGCGCTGGAGCGGCTGGCCTCTCCTGAAGAAGAGGCCGAGGCCGCCCCGGCAGCCCTCCAGCCGCTCTCGGTGCTGGATCGCATTGTGCGCGGGAGGTTGGTGGGGCGCGAGCGCGAGATGAGCGAAGCCCGCCTGGTCTGGAAGCGCACCCTGGCTGGCGAGGGGCATATCCTGCTCATTTCTGGCGAGCCGGGCATCGGCAAGACGCGCCTGGCGCGTGAGCTGGCCTCCGCGGCAGAGGTGGGGCGCGGCCTGGCCTTGTTCGGTGAGTGTTATGCGGAGGGCAGCGCGCCCTTTGCCCCTATTGAACAGGTGCTTCAGCAGGTGTACATCGAGAAAGGCTGGCGATTGCCCGACCTCTCGGAGATGGTGCTGGCAGATCTGCTCACGGTGGCCCCGGTGCTGCGCACCATCTACCCCAACGTGCCCGCCAACCCGCCCTTAGACCCGCAGGCTGAGCAGCGGCGCTTGTTCGAAAGCGTGGTGATCTTCTTCGCTGCCCTGGCAGAGCGCATGCCAGTGCTGCTGTTGATCGACGATGCCCATTGGGCCGACAGCGGCTCGCTGTACCTGCTGCGCCACCTGGCTCGCCGCTCGCGCCGCATCCCGCTGCTGATTATGATGACCTACCGCGAGATCGAGTTGGATCAGCAGCGCGCCTTCAACGAAGTGGTAGCAGACCTCAACCGCGAGCGCCTGACGGCGCGCCTGAAATTGAACCGCCTGAGCATTGAGCATGTCAGCGAGATGCTGGGGGTGATGCTTGGCATGCAAGATGATCAGATCTCGGATGATTTTATCGGGGGTTTGTATCAAGAAACAGAGGGCAACCCCTTTTTCCTGGAAGAGGTGGTCAAGTCGCTGGTAGACGATGGCAAGATCTACCGCCAGGATGGCAAGTGGCTGCGCGTGCGAATGGATGAGATGCAGGTGCCGCAGAGTGTGCGTGTAGCCGTGCAGGCACGCGTCAACAAGTTAGGCGAACCGGTGCAAGAGGCGCTGCGCATGGCGGCGGTGTTGGGCCGCGAGTTCGAGTATGAGACTCTGCTGCGCGCGCTGGAGATGGATGATGACACCCTGGTGAGCGCCATGGAAGAGGCTGAACGCGCCCAATTGATCAACGAAGTGCCCTCCAAAAAGCACACCGGGCAGTCTCAGGTGGGCAGTTCGATGACCTTTGCCTTTGCCCACGCGCTGATCCCCTCCATGCTGCGCGAGAGCATCAGCGGCCTGCGCCGCCAGCGCATGCACCGCCGGGCGGCGGCAGCCATGGAAACGCTCCGCCCCGAAGATTATGAAGCCCTGGCTTACCATTACAGCCAGGCCGGTGATGAGGCCAAGGCGCGCCATTATTATCACCAGGCTGGATTGCGTGCCGCCTCTTTGTATCTCAATCAAGACGCCATCCGCTTCCTCTCTGAGGCGCTGGAGTTGGCGCCGGAGGATGACTCGGAACGGTATGCTATCCTGGCGGCGCGCACCTCGGTCTACGAGTTGACCTCTCAGCGCACCGAGCAGCTCAAGGATGCGCAAGCCCTGGTGGCATTGAGTGAAAAAGAGGCCAATCAGGAGCACATCATCGATGCCCTGCTGGCGCTGACCAATGTCTACCTGGAAACAGAACCGCAAACCTCGCGCCAGACCGCCGAGCGCGCCGTAGAGCTGTCTCGCCGCCTGGGCGACCCGGTGCGCCAGGGGGTGGCGCTGCGGCGCATTGGCCAGGCGGCCCTGATATTGTTTGACCGGGTGCTCAGCCAGCAGTCCCTCGAGGCCTCGGTGGAATGCTTCCGCAAGGCCAACCGCCCCGACGAATTGGCCGTCAGCCTGGGGTACCTGGCGCTGGCCTACGAGTACGGCGGGCGGCACGCCGAACAACTAAGCGTCGTGCAAGAGGCCCTGGCATTGAACCGCCGCACCGGCAACAAGCGCCAGGAGGCATTTGACCTGCGCCGCCTGGCGGTCATTTATAACAACCAGCACCGCTATGCCGAAGCCGAAACCGCCGGGGCAGAGGCCCTCAATCTGCTGCGCTCGGTGGGTGACCGGGTCAACGAGGGGCATTCTCTGAACACTTTGGGCTATGTCATTTCCAACCAATGCCGCTTCTCGGAAGCTGAGGGGTATTTTCGCCAGGCGCTGCAGATCGCCGAAGAGAATGCTTCCATGCGCGGGGTGTGGAATTCCGTCTTTAACCTGGGCTGGTTTGTGTATGTGAACCAGGGGCTGCACCAGCGTGCCCTGCAACTCTTTGACCAGTATATCGCCTGGGCAAAACAGCTGGGCGACCTCTTCCTGGCCAGCCGGTTCGAAGCCACGCGGGCGGTATTGCTGATGCTGCTGGGCCAATATGAGCAGGCTTTGCAGACCAAGCAGGCCGGGCTGGAAGGCCCGGTTAACCTGCGCAGCCAGACCGTGGAGACCGCTGACCTGGCTCTGATTGGCAATATTTTGACCTTGATGGGCCGCTATGCCGAGGCGCGCCCTTACCTGGAACAATCGCTGCAGCAAGCCGAGCAGAGCGGGCAGCCGCTGGAACTGGTCGATGCCTTGTTTGGCTTGACCGTGCTGGCTTATTACGAAAAGGGGGATGATGGGCTGCTCGCCGCCGCCCCCATGTTGGCGCGCCTGTGGTCGATGCTGAAAGACACCCTGTTCTATGATTGGAAGGCTTGTGTCGCGGCCTTGAACGCGGTCCAATGCGCCCTGACCGGAAACCGGGTTGCCGCGCTGGATTTCGTCCAGGTTGCCTTAGAGGCTCTGGGAGAAGTTGACACACATGCTCTCAACGAAGATATTGTGCGCCTGTGGGCCTTCCGTGCTTTAAAGATGCTGGGCCAAACCGAGCGGGCGCGGACGGTTTTGCTGCCAGCCTACGAATGGATTGACCAGACCGCCAGCAAGATCGAAGATGAAGCCCTGCGCCGTTCCTGGGTGGAGAACGTTCCCCACAATCGCCAGGTGATCGAAGCCTGGATGCAGGAAAACGCCTGAAGAACCGGAAATTCATCCCCCCGCGATCAACCCGATGGCGACCAGCGCCGCTACAATGCCCACCCCTTGCAGGCGCGAGATGCGCTCCTTCAGCAGCAGCCAGGCCAGCAGCACCGTCATCCCCGGGTACAGCGAGCCCAACACCGCGGCCACATCCAGCCGCCCGCTTTGCCCTGCCAGGATGTACAGGGCATTGGCCGAAACATCCAGCAGGCCGTTGGCCGCTGCAAATGGCCAGGCCGCCCGGGGCAGGCGGCTGACCTGCCGCCTCAGCGCCAGGTAGAGGAACAAAGCCGTCACCGAGACCAGGCGGGCGCAGAACAGCGGCCACAGCGTGGCGCGCTGCCCGCCCGCGTGCATGAACACGAAATACCCGCCAAAGGTCAGCCCGGCCAGCATGGGCAGGCGCAGGCGGGCGAGTTGTGCTTTGTCGATCTTGCCGATGCCCTCGCTGGAGGAGATCAGCCAGATGGCGGCCAGCGCCAGCGCAAACCCAACCAGTTGTGCCGCGCCGGGCGGCCCCTCCTGCCAGATGCCCACCACCACCGGGATGCACGCCGCCAGCAGCGCTGAAACCGGCGCGGCGATGCTCATTTGCCCATCTGCCAGAGCCTGGTACAGCAGCACCAGTCCGGCCATGCCGAGCAGGCCCGCCAGGGCGCTGAAGAGCAGGTCGGGCCAGGGGGGCCTTACCTCGTGGGAGTAGAGCAGCAGTGGCAGGATCGCCGCCAGCCCCAGGGATTGCCCCACCAGCACAACCAGCGCGGCGCGGGCGCGTTTAGCGCCCAGCCCGCCGGTAAAATCGCCTGCGCCCCAAAAGAATGCTGAGGCCAGCCCCAGCAGGATCGGAAGTAGGTTATTGAAATCCATAGAGAAAAAGGCACACCCTTTAGCCGGCGTCTGTGGACGCGGCAGGCTGCAGACCCAGCGCAACAGCCTGTTTTAAGGTCAGTTCGAGGCCCTCTTCCCAGGCGGCCCGCCAGGCTGCTTCTCCTAACTGGCTGCTGGCTTCCTCCTGGGTGTGTTGGCGCAGTTCTTGCTCAGGCAGGCCAAAGGTGAGTTCGATCTCCTGGCGCAGGTGCTCGGCCGCGCCCAGCAGCCGGGCAGCGCGCTCGGGTCCCTGGCACAGCAGGGCCAGCCTGGCCAGGCAGACCAGCGTCTGGCAGACCTCTTTGCGCAGGCCCAGTGCGCTGCCCCGCTTCAGGCTGGCGATCAACGCCTCTGCTGCCTCAGCCTGCTTGCCCTGGGCGCAGTAGATCTCTCCCTGCCAGTGCAGCGCACCCGCCAGGCCAGTTTGGTAGCCGATGTTGTTCAATACCGCCAGGGCTTCTTGAATGTAGCCCAGCGCCTCATCCAGGTTGCCCTGGAAGAAGGCAGACTTGCCCAGCCCGCCCAAGGCGTGGGAAATCGTTTCCTGGTTTTCCAGTTCGCGGGCCAGGCGCAGGCTTTCCTCAAAGCGGCTGCGGGCCAGTTCCAGTTCACCCAGGTTGATCAGGGCTTCGCCCAGGTTATCCAGGTTGAGGGCGATCAGGTTTTGCACGCCCGCCTGCCGGGCGAATTCCAGGCACTGCTCGAAATGCTGGCGCGCCAGGGCATGCTCGCCGCGGTGGTTTTCCACAATGCCCAGGTTCATTTGAACGTTGCAGGCGCCCCATTGGTCGCCAATTGCCTGTTGGATCTCCAGCGCCTCGGCAAAGAAGTGGCTGGCCTGGGAATATTCTGCCCGTTCTCCGGCCACAATGCCCAGGTTATTGAGCACACGCGCGGTCATCACCTGATCTTTGCCTATGCGCGCCCGGGCCAGGGCCTGGTGGAAGTAAAGGCGGGCGCTCTCGTAGTTCCCCAGGCCAGAGGCCATCACCCCCGCGCCATTAAAGGCTTTGGCGCTGGTCTGGTCTGAGGCACTATGGGCCAGTTCCAGCACAGGATCCAGGCAGGCCAGGGCCTCGCGAAAATAGGAGCGGATGATCCAGAAAAGGGTGAGTGTCCCGGCCAGGCGCACAGCCAGTTCGGCCTGGGCCGGTTGGGTGGCCCATTGGATGGCCGCGCACAGGTTGGTGTATTCCATCTCGAACAGGTTGAGGCATTGGGGCTGTTCTGGCCCCTTCAGCCCGGCCTCGGCTTGCTCGGCCCATTGGACGTAGTAGAGGGCGTGCTGGTTGTGCAGAGCCTCGGCGCGGCCTGACAGGCGCAGGTGTTCCAGTGCATAGATCTGCACCGCGGCGGGCAGGTAGTAACGCCCCTCGCTGGGGTTTCCGCTCGGCTCTTCCCGCAGCAACGCGTGAGAGCGCAGCGCTGCCAGGTGGGGCTGCAGGTCTGCCTGGCTGGCTGCCTTGACGGCGCAAATGGGCGGTACTGCCTGGGGGCTGAAATTGCCGTTGAACACCGAAAGATCGAAGAGCAGGTTCCGTGCGGCTTCATCCAGCAGGCCCACGCTCCAATCCAGCACATCTGTCATCACCTGCGCCTCGCTCCCTTGGGGCTTGGCTTGCCGGGCAGCCTGCAAACCCGCCAGGATCTGCTCCAGGGGCATGCGGCTGCACTGCGCCGCGGCCAATTGCAGGCCCAAGGGCAGCCCGCCCACCAGGTTGCACAGCGCCACCACTTGATTGCTTTGCTCTGGCTCCAGCCGGAAGGCCGGGTTGGCGGCCTGGGCAAGCTGCACGAACATGCTCACCGCCGGGATGCGCTGCAAGTACTCCAACATGGTTTCTGAGCGGGCATGCGGGTCTGGCTGGGGGAGCGCCAGGGGCGGCACGACCACGATCTGTTCGCCGGGCAGGTAGAGCAGTTCATCCGCTGTGACCAGGATGCGCATTTCGGGTGCACCCTCCAGCAAAGATGGGATGAACTCGGTCATCTGGTGAGCCAGGGTGGCGCCATCCAGCACCAGCAGAGATGCCCCACCAGACAGGCGCGCACACACCGATTCGACCAGCGTTTTCTGCGGGTTGTCCTCGGCCCCCACCGCGCGGACGATGGCGTTCAGGGCGATGGGTTCAGTGCGCAGCCGGACGAAATATACCCCGCCGGGAAAATCTTGCAAGTGTGCCTGGGCCAGGTGCAGCGCCAGGAACGATCTGCCCACCCCGGCTGGGCCAGTGAAGGTGACCACGCGGTGGTTTTGCAGCAGCTCCCAGGCTTGCTGGAACTCGCTTTGGCGCCCATACAGCGGCTGGGTTAGTTTGGGCAGGTTATTGGGGACAGGTGATGTGGGCATATCTGCTTCCTCCTGGTCTGGCAGGCAAGGAGCGATCTTCAGGGAGCACTCAAAAGTTGTTAGGTTTATTGGTGTGTGCTGCGGGCGGCCACGCCGCCCGCAGCACACACCAATAACAACCTTTTCGTGCACCCGATCTTCAAACAGTATAGCAGATTTTTGGGCAGATGTTGTACAATTAACATCTTGAGAATGGAGGAGGTCTGCACATGGCAATTCGATCGATCATCAAAACCAACGAGTATCACGACTCGGTCAGCCTGATGCTGGCGGCTGGCGAGCTGTCCAAATCGCCGGGGGTGCAAGATGCTGCCGTTATCATGGCAACCGAGGCCAACAAAGCGCTGCTGAACCAGGCCGGGCTGCTGACCGCCGAGATCGCCGCGGCCACGCCCAATGACCTGGTGATCGTGGTGCGCGCCGATGTGGCGGTAGAGCCACTGTTGGCTAAGGCAGAGGCCTTGCTCAAGACGAGCACCCAATCAGATGCCGGCGGCCCGGCAGAGTTCCGGCCCAAATCGCTGCACTCGGCGGCGCACGGCAATCCCCAGGCCAATGTGGCGGTCATTTCTGTGGCAGGGCGCTACGCCGCCGACGAAGCCTGGAAAGCCCTGCACAAGGGTTTGCATGTGCTGCTCTTTAGCGATAATGTTTCCCTCGAGGATGAGATCGCCTTGAAGAAGTATGCCTGCGACCACGGTCTGCTGTTGATGGGCCCGGGCGCGGGCACCGCCATCCTCAACGGCGTGGCTTTGGGCTTTGCCAATGTGGTCCCGCAGGGGCCGGTGGGTATCGTCTCAGCGGCGGGCACGGGGCTGCAAGAGGTGAGCACCCTGCTGGCGCGCAAAGGCATCGGCATCACCCAGGGTATTGGCACCGGCGGGCGCGACCTGAAGGAAGAGGTGGGCGGGATGATGATGCTCGCCGGGCTGAAAGCGCTTGAGGAAGACCCCCAGACGCAGGTGATCGCCTTGGTGAGCAAGCCGCCCTCCAAGGCCGTCGCCGAGATCATCATGGATCAGGTGGCCTCTGGAAGTAAGCCGGCGGTGATCGGCTTTATGGGCGGCAACCCGGAGGATTGGCGGGATGTCCCCAATGCCCTGCCTGCCCCCACGCTCGAATTGACCGCTTTGATCGCAGCGGGCTGCGCCGGGGTCGAGATGGGCGACCCCATCGAATATCTCGCCAGCCGCACGCAAGCGCTGAAAGAGAAGGCTGCTTCGCTGCGGGCGGACCTGCAGCCAGGGCAGAAGTATCTGCGCGGCTTATTCTCCGGTGGCACGCTGTGCTACGAGGCACAGGTGATCTGGGCTGGCATGCTGCCCCAGGTGGTGCTTTCGAATGCGCCGCTGCAAAAGGCTAACCAGATGCCCGATTCGACCCGCAGCCAGGGCCACTGCACCGTGGACCTGGGCGAGGAGGAGTTTACTGTGGGGCGGCCTCACCCGATGATCGACAATACCCTGCGCATCCGGCGCTTGCTGCAAGAGGCGCAAGACCCCGAGGTGGCGGTGGTAATCATGGATGTGGTGCTGGGTTACGGGGCGCACCTCGACCCGGCTGCCGAGCTTGGCCCCGCCATCCAGCGCGCCCAAAAAGCCGCCGCGGAGGCCGGGCGCAAGCTGCCCGTGGTGGTATCCGTCACCGGCACAGAGCAAGACCCGCAGGTTCTCAGCCGCCAGGTGCAGGCGCTGGAGGCCTCTGGTGCGGTGGTGTGTGAGAGCAATGCCATGGCGGCTGAACTGACCGCCTGGATCGTTTCATAGGAGAGAGTGCCATGGAAACCCGAAAAATCAGCGATGTATTTGGCAAACCGATCCAGGTGATCAACGTGGGCCTGGAGAGCATGGCCGAATCGGTGCAGGCGCAGGGGGTGCCGGTGACGCGTGTGGATTGGAAGCCCTCGCCCGGCGATGTGCCCTACTTGCACACCACCCGCACGGGGGTGGATATTGATGCCGCCAACCAGGAGGCCGTCTCGCGGCTGATGCAGGCGCGGCCCACGCTGGTGGGTATGGGCCTGGCGAAAGATGTCATCCCTGGCTACCACAACCGCCTGATCTTGCATGCCGGGCCGCCGATCACCTGGGAGCGTATGTGCGGACCAATGCGCGGCGCGGTGATGGGTGCCCTCATCTACGAGGGCATTGCCAAAGATGAGCGGGATGCGGCGCAGATCGCTGCCTCAGGCGGGGTGGAGTATGCGCCCTGCCACCATTACCATGCCGTTGGCCCGATGGCGGGCGTGGTCTCCCCACACATGCCGGTGTTCATCCTCGAAAATAAGGCCTTTGGCAATCAGGCTTACTGCACCATGAACGAGGGACTGGGCAAGGTGCTGCGCTACGGCGGCATGGGGCCGGATGTGTACGCCCATCTCAAATGGATGCAAACGGAGTTGTACCCGGTGATGGAGCGTGCCATTGCCTCCTTCCCGGATGGCATCGATATCAAATCGCTGATCGCCCAGGCGTTGCACATGGGCGACGAGGGCCATAACCGCAACCGGGCGGGCACTTCCCTGCTCTTGCGCACCATCACCACCGCCCTGATCGCTACCACTGCCGATACCGCCGCCGTCATCCGGGTGATCCAGTTCATCGATAAGAACGATCATTTCTTCCTCAACCTGACCATGCCCGCCGGCAAGGCCGCCCTGGAGCCCGCCGAGGGCATCGAGGGCAGTTCGATCGTCACGGTGATGGCCCGCAACGGCACCGATTTTGGCATCCGCATGAGCTGCATGCCCGAGAAGTGGTTCGTTGCCCCCGCGCCCGAGGTGAAGGGGCTGTACTTCCCCGGCTTCACCGAGAAAGACGCCAATCTGGATATTGGTGACAGCACCGTCACCGAAACGGCCGGCTACGGCGGCTTTGCCATGGCCTCAGCCCCGGCGATCACGCAGTTCGTTGGCGGCACGCCGCAGATGGCCGTGGAGGCCACGCTGGAGATGTACGAGATCACCTTTAGCGAACACCAGGGCTTCACCATCCCGGTGCTGGGCTTCCGCGGCACGCCGCTGGGTATTGACGTGCGCCGGGTGATGGAGACGGGCATCTTGCCGCGCATCAATACCGGCATTGCCCATAAAGACCCCGGCATCGGCGGCGTGGGGGCTGGCCTCACCAAAGCCCCGGAGAAGTGCTTCCGCGATGCGTTTGAAGCGCTGCGCGCCATCTGCGCGTAGGGTATTCGCCCCTTCCTCAAACCCCTCCCCGCACTGCGGGGCGGGGGTTGAAAAAACCAAAAATGAGTGTGCGCAGCGAGCAAAGCTCGCTGCGCACACTCATTTTTGGAATATTCCCCTCCCCCATTACTGGGGGAGGGGAATGGGTAGGTTAGCGCATCATCAGGGGCAAGAACACATGGTTCAGGGCGCTGACGGTGATGCTGGCGGTAGCGTTACCCGTTGCCGGGCCGCAGTTGAAGGAGGCAGTATTTACAATCACCAGCCCATCGGGAGCATCGCTTGCCAGGGTGGCATGGATGGTGATGATGCGGCTGTTGCCTGGGGCCAGGGTGACGGTTTCGTTCACATCCGTACCGATCACGTAATTCGGCAGGATATCCACCACATTGATCATCCAGGCATCCAGGATGCCCAGGTTGCGGACGATGATCGTGTAGGTGATCGCATCACCGGGCCGTACGGAGGCATTCGCTGTTTCGACGATTTTCTCGATGCTCAGATAGGGCACGCCGAGTTCGAACTCTGCGGTATCCAAGCCAGAGCCGTCGTTCTCAGAGGTGAAGCTCGCCGTGTTGACGATCGTTTGCCCGTAGAGGGCCGGGTCGATGTCGATCTGGGCGGTGAAGATGATCACCAACTCACCGGGCAGGTCACCGTTCCAGGTGATCACGCCGCTGGTTTCCACAGCGCCATTCTGCTGCACCCAGCCGTCGAAGGTCAGTCCGGCAGGCAGGGTGTCGGTCAGAGCAACATTGAGGGCAGGTGCTTCACCAATGTTGTTGAGCCGCAGTGTGTAAGTGACGAGATCGCCCAGGTCGATCAACTCAGGCAGTTCCACGCTCTTCTCAATGGAGACCGTGGGAGCCTCGGCCACCGTGAAGGTCACAACGTCTGAGCCGCTGCCTGCGGCGAACGAGGTGTATTCCACGGTGTTGGTGATGGTCTGGCCGTACAGGGTGTAGTCCAGGTCCACCAGGGCGGTAAAGATCACGCTAAGCGTTGTGTCAACCGGCAAGTTGCCCAGCCAGCTGATCGTGCCATTGAGTTCTGTTGCGCCGTTCGCCTGCACAAAGCCGCCAAAAGCAACTTCTGCCGGGAGAGCGTCGGTGATGATGACATCCACAGCCATGCCGGTGCCGAGGTTGTCCAGCACCAGGGTGTAGGTCACCAGGCTGCCAGGAAGGATGGCCGCCGGGGTGGAGACAGCTTTCGAGATCTCCAGCGCCAGGGTCTGATCCAGCACGATGACGTCATCATTATATTCGGGGTGGACGTGGTTGCGCACGCGGATGCGCGGGCCGTCGCCATCTTCGGAGACCAGGCCGGTGACGCGCACCAGGTCGTTCACCTGGATGTCGCTGAAATCGCCGTTGTAGCCATCCAGGAAGATGCGCACCACACCACTGCCATCATCAACAAAGATGGTATCCAGGCCCGACATGGCCGTGACCGTACCGGTGATGACTGCCAGCCAGCCCTGGTTGTCTTCCAAGGAGGCCTGGTAGGTGCTCATCGGCAGGGGCAGGGGTTCGCCGGTGCCAGGGTCGAGTACCTGCACCATTTCGGCTTCGAAGAATTCGATCTCGGTGTCGCCGTTGTAGATGCCCACGGTACCCACCACGCGCACGATAGTGCCGCGGGTGTAGTCCTCGGCGTAGATATCGCCGGCGGGGGCGTGGACGGTGATGCCGCCGGTGGCGTCTTGCACGTAGAGCACGTTGAAGAACTCGCCATAGGCGGCGGTGATCTCGCCTTCCACCCACACCAGTCGGTCCAGGTTGTTGGGCTCGTTGGGTGCATCCTGGGCACGCGCTTCGGCGATGGTAGACAGTTCCAGGGGTTCGCCCAGCAGCCACATCACGGCTTCCAGGTTAAAGAGCTCGTTCTGCTTGCCATCGCCGGCGGTGTAAGCAAAGGTGGTGAAGGGGTCGTTGCTGTCGCCGTAGAGCATGATGCGCCCGGCGCCGTCAGCGAGTTCCACCGCCGCGGCAATGGGCAGGGGGACGGCATCCACCGGCATGGGGTTGGGGGAGAACCAGGTGGGGTTGTAGATGTAGGCATCGCCAGCGCCATCGGCATCGGTGTTGCTGGTGTGGTTGGGGTTGTACCAAGGCGAAGGCCCGTAGCCCTCGTCCAGGTCGCCCTGCACCAGGATGTGAACATCCGTATCATCGGCGGTGAGCGCGGTGTAGTTGCGGTCCACGATGGAGCTTAGGCTCCAGGTGGCCAGCGCGTCCACATTCAGGCCGATGCTGGTGGTGCCTTCGGAGGGGAAGTCGCTGAAGATCACGCCGAAGACGTAGCCGTTGTTGGTGTTGGCGTCGATGACCTCGTCGTCGTTCATGCGCATGTTGACCAATTGACCGCTCTCTGTTTCCACGGCATCCAGGATGGCGTTCAGGCGGGGAGCCACGGTATCGGCCCAGGGCAGCTTGCCGGTGTAATCGGCGATGCCCAAGAGCCACAGGCTGCCGCCGCCGTCCACATAGTTGCCAATGGCTTCCAGTTCGGCTGCGGTGTAGGCATACTGCGGGGCGGTGATGATCAGCAGCTTGACCACATCCGGGTTCAGATCGGCAGCGGTCAGCTCGTCCAGGTTCTTGAGCACATTGTAGTGGTGGGCGGAGAGGTCGGCGATGAACATGCGCATCTCGCGCCCGAGGGCATTGACGTTGTTGTGCCCGGCGTCGATCAGGATCAGCGGGAGCTGCTCGTCGGTCACGGTCAGGTTCAGGGTGCCGGTGTTGTCATCCGGGTTGTCGCCTAGCGGTGCGCCGACGAGCTGCGCCGTCACGGTTACGTCGCCGGTGACGGTGGGCTGCCAGGAGAAGTTGGCGTAAGCATCGTTGTTGCCCGGTACGGTCACGACCACTTCAGGCAGCAGAGGCACGCCGTCCACTTCCATGGTGACGGTGATGGTGCGCGCCTCGCTGACGCGGTTGGTGACACGCGCCGTCAGCAGGGAGGGGCTGTGGATGGTGGGGATGGTGGGCTGGATGATCACATCGGTGATGGCGATATCCTCGCCGCCCATCGTCCACACTGGCGAGCCGACGATGCGGTCGCCATCGGCCTGGGTCACTCTCACATAGTAGTAGTGTACGCCGCTGGTGATGGTCAGGTAGGGGGTCCACAGGAAGGTGGCGGTGCCGGGTGCGTACGAGTCGACAGCCACGCCGCCGTCGGTGATGAGTTCCACCAGGGCGGTCAGTTCGCCGTCGCCGTCGGTGCCGTCGATCTCGAACTGGATGTAGCCCGCATTGGCAATCTCGGCGCCCATCCAGGCGCCGTTGGCCTTCATGCTCAAGGCAAAGTTCTTATCCTCGGTGGCGAAGGTGCGGCGTTCGTGCAGCGCCTCCAGCAGGGCCTCTTTGGTCAGTTCGGGCATGAGCACGCCGGTGCGGTGATCGGTGTTGGTGCCCCAGTAGTAAGAGTGGGTATCAGCGTTGTTGGCTGCGCCCAGTTTCCAGCCGTAATCCAGGGCACGGATGTACTCATCTTCCGAGAAGACATAGGAGGTGCCGCTGCCGTTGCCCACTTCGGTCATGCGGGCGATCTCGGAGACTTCGGGGTGGTAGGTCCAGTCGTTGAAGTTGATCCAGCCGGGGTGGTTGAACTGCAGCACTGTTCCGGCGGCATCGACGGCGTTCATGCCGTCTGAGGCGGCCCATTCGTAGAAGCCGCGCACGGTCACGCCGGCTTCCAGGTTGGGGGTGTAGTCGCACATGGAGAAGCCGACGTCAGAGCGGCAGGCATGGCGCACGGTGTTGTAGACGTTGATGTGGCCCTCGGCGCCCTGGGTGTACTCAAAGCCGCGCAAGGCGACAAAGGTGCCGGGGATGGTGGCGGCTTCAACCGCAGCCAGCGTGTTGGCCCACTCGGTGTCATCGATGGCGTAGGAGTGGTCGGTGATGGCCATGAAGTCGAAGCCAGCCGCCTGCCCGGTCGATAGGGCCAGGGTGGGAGAGCCGCTGCCATCCGAGTAGCTGGTGTGGTTATGGATGTCGCCGAAGAAGACCATCATCGGCGGCTCCACAGAGGTCTGGAACGACCAGACCACATCCGCGCCCAGGGTCAGCCCGGCCCAGTCGGCCGTATCGCCATCCACCGTGACGGTGTAATCGGCGGTGGGCAGCAGGCGGGCATCCGGGTTGAGGGTGACGACGAAGTTGACCGAGTCATAGCCCAGGGTGCTGGGCACTACGCCGTAAGGCCCTGCCAACATGAAATTGCTCAGGTTCACTGAGTTGGGATGCAGGTCTTCGGTGAAGGTGATGACCACGTTGGCGGTCAGGGGGATATTGGTGGCATCCGGATCAGGGTACTGCCCGGTGATGGCCGGCGGGATGACATCCGCCGCCCCGGTGGTGAAGTTCCAGACGTAAGGAGCCGCCAGGGGAGCGCCGTAAGCATCTTGGACGCCGGTGGTCAGCGTGGCGGTGTAGATAGAGAAGGCGCTGAGGGCAGCATCGGGAGTGAAGCTGGCCGTCTTGGTGGCGGCGTCGTAACTGACCACGCCGCTGACTGCGCCGGAGGGGCCGGTCAGGAGGAAGGTGGTGTTGGTCAGGGTATCGGCGTCCATCGGCTTATTGAAGGTTGCCGTTTGTGGATAGTAGAGATTGACATCCACAGCACCGTCTGTCGGGGTGGTTGTGACCACAGTGGGCGGTCTCAGGTCGATGATATCGCTTTGGTAGCGCGGCATCACCTGAGCGGTAAAGTAGTTACCGCTGAAACCGATCACCCGCATCTGCATGCCGCTGGTGTAATCGCGCATGTCGATCAGGGTGTCTCTATCAATGAAGACGGTGACCGGGCCAGAGCCATCGTTGATGGTGATGCTGAAGTCGCTCGCCCCAGGTACGGGCGGGGTGGCAGCCCAGGTGGCGGTGCCCTCCACCACGATCAGCATGCCCTGGGTGGGGCCGACGCTGTTGGTAGCGGTGGGGAGCGGTGCGGGGGGTGTGCCGGATTCGATCCAGTTCACGCTGTTGAGCGGGTCGATCTCGAGCAGGCCGTTATAGTCTTTGATCGTACCGTTGACGCGCACCACATCACCCAGTGCCATGGGTGGCAGGGGCTTGGCGCCGGTGTAGATGTACAGGCCGCCGGTAGCATCCTGGATGACGAAGGCATTGCCACGATAGATCCCCGGTGGGACGGTGACGTTGCCCTGGATGGTGCCGGTCCAGCCTACGCCGGCGGCGCGGGCATCGGCAATGGGTGTGATGACGGTCGGGTCGGTCACGGTGGTAACTACCGGCGCGCCGGTGGCAGGAGTCAGCCAGTTGGAGGCCCAGGCCACGTAATCATCATTGGTCAGCGTGGTGGGCGCGGCCGGGGCAGCCACGGTCACCGTGCGGTTGATGCTGGCGTCATCTGCCAGGGTGGCGACGGTCCAGCTGACCACGTTGCCGGGCAGCAGCACGCCGCCGTCCGAAGCAGAGACGAAGGTGACGCTGAGGGGCAGGCTGTCGGTGATGACCACGTTGGTCAGTTCAAGGTCGGTCTGGTTTTCCACCGTCAGAACGTAGTTGAAGTTCGTGTTCAGATTGACGGAGGCAGGCCCGGCTTTGGAAATGATCAGTTCAGGCGGAGGCAGCACCGCGGCATTGACTGCGCCGGGGGTGTTGTAGGCCTCGCCAAGGATGGGTGTGCCGGTGTAGGTGGGGATGCCCGCCAGGTCGAAGTCGTTGCGCACCCAGTCGGCGGGGGTGTTGGTATCCACGCCGTTGGGGATACGCGAGGCGCCACCGGGGGCAAAGGGCAGGCCATCATAGGAGACGGTCAGGGTGCTGGTGCTGTAGGTGATATCGCCTGCGCCGCCGTCATTGGAGGCTACATCATCGACGATGCTCGTCCAGGGGGTCACGTCGAAGACGCCGTCGTTGTTGGTGTCGAGATCCTGGCCCAGCGTGCCGGTGAAGCCGTCCACCAGCAGTAGGGTGATGGTGCCGTTTTCCAGGGTGTCGGCTGCCAGGTTGATCAGCAAATAGCCATTGGCATCCGTTGTGCCAACCGGGATAACATCATCGACGGTACCCATGTTCGATGCGCCGTCGCCCTCGAGCTCCAGCAGGGTGAGGTTGGAGAAATCATGGTCGGGGGTGCCGAAGACCTCAATGTATTCCACATCGGCGCCGGTGGTGCTGGCCGAATACTCGTTGATCACCAGGGTTGGCACGCAGGCAACTGCGTCTTCCCAGGTGGTGGCGACGCGGATGCCGTCCACAGCCCCTGCCGGAGAGTTGGTTCCCTGGCGGATGGCCATTGCAGACATGGCGGAAGAAGTGCTCGTGCCATTGACCGTCACCAGTGGTGTAACTGGCTCGGTGGCGGCGCAAGTCTCCAGAACATACAGGGTGGCGTCGTCATTGACGATATCGTACTTCACCACAACCAGGTAGGTGGTGCCGATGGCGAAGTTGTCTGCAGCGTAGGAAGCTGTGCTGGTGGATGCACTCAGTCCGAAGTTTAACTGGCCGCTTACGTTTTTGACGAAGAACCGGCCGCGCAGGTTCATGGTGCCTGTGTCTTTGATGTGCAGGAAGTAATCACCAGTGGCGGTAGCCGAGGTAACGTTGACCAGGGCGGCATAGTACAGTGTGCCGCTGCTCTGTGCGGTAAAGGTGCGGTTGATATCCTCACCAGAGGCGGCGATGACAGCTGAGCCACCGATACCTGATGAAGCGTAAGTCGGCATCGACAGGCCGGGAGGCGGAACATATTGGATCGAGTTGGTGCCGGCGCCAGAGTGGGCAACCCACAGTCCGCTGCTGACATCGACCAGATTGCCGCCGGTGCTGCCGTAGTCAAAGTTCTCTATCAGCAGCGCGGCAGAGCTGCTGACCGTGTTGCTGCACGAGGCGGTGTTGTTGGCGGCGATGGCGTCAGCCGAGGCGGACACCTCCACGTTGTTGACCAGAGTTTCGGGGGCGTCGACATCCACAGTGACGGTGATGACAAACGAGCCCGAGGTCGCCAGCGGCCCCATGTCCCATATCAGGGTTCCGGGGGTGGGCTGCGTAAACGTTCCGGGGCTGGTGCTGCTCACGTAGGTCACGCCCACAGGCAGTGTGTCGGTGATGATCACGCTGCTCATCGCCGCATCGGCGATGGTGTAGTCGATGGTGTAGGCAATGGTCGATCCGGGGTCCACTGGCGATACCGGGCAGGTCTTGGCGATGCCGATATCGTTGAGGGTGACGGTCATCACGCCGGTCTGATCCAGTTCGAAGCCGGTGCCGCCGTTATTGCCGTTCAGGTCGCCGTAGACCCAGGCGGCATTCGGGTTGCCGGTGCCCCAGTTGGCGTCAAAGCGGGTGGCGTAAGAGAAGACGCCGGGTTCTGTGGGGGTCATGCTGCCCATGAACTCATCGTTATTGCCGCTGTCGCCATTGAAAGTCATCGGGAACCAGGCCCAGTCGGCGGGCGTGGCGGTGTCGCCGTAGCCCACCTCAGCCTGGATGCCGCGCCCCTCGCCGAACAGAGGGGTAACGTCAGGCACCAGCACCTGGCCGTAGACCAGGTTGGTGGTCTGGTAAGCCACGGCGTCTGGCAGGGTGTAGGGCCACTGCAGGTTGACCCAGCTCACGTCCACGTTGCGGTAATCATCCACGGTGGTGGTGCCGGCGACAACGTAACTGCGATTGGCGCCCTGCAGCCAGTTCCACTGGTAGGTGCTGGTATCGTAGACCACGTACTTGTACTCGTAGGTGTCTCCAGGGGTGAGGCCGGTGATGGTGGCAGTAAACACATCGCCGCTCAGGTTGCTGGTCATCAGGGTATTGGCAGGGGTCCAATCATGGTCGCCAGCCAGGTGCAGGGTTTCGCCAGCCTGAACCACACCTTCCAGGTCATGGTAAACGAAGGTGATGTCGCTGGTCAGGTTTGCGACGGTGAAGACGGCTTCGGCGGTGCCGGTGATGGCTGCGCCGGCGAACTCTGCCGTATTGGTCACCACGTCGCCGTAGTCGCCATTGTGGGTAACAGTAAAGGCGAAGTTCAGGGTGGTGCTGGCGGTGATATCGCCGGTCCAGGTGATCTCATCTGCGGCGACGGTGGCACCGGCAGGCTGGTTGATCCAGGAGGTAAAATCTACCTCGGCGGGCAGGGTGTCGGTGAAGACCACGCCGGTGATGTCAGCGGCGGTGGTGTTGGTGAGGGCCACGGTGTAGGTGACCACGCCGTGATAGGCCACGTCGGTGTCGGGTTCAACGGTCTTGCTCATGGTGAGCGCAGGCTCGCTGCTGACACAGATGGCTGCATCTGCCCAGCTGGTGGCCGCGGCTACCCGGATACCGTCCAATGTTGCGGAAGGACCACCGGATGCCTGCCGAATCAGGATTCCGGCCATCGTTGTTACTGCATTGGTGCCTGTACCGGTCAGTAGCGGCGTGGGCTCGCTTTGCGGGCAGGATTCTAGAACATACAGGGCACCCGTATCCGTTGCCACATCATAGCGCACCACGATCAGATAGGTGGTGTTGTAGGCAAAGGGGGTGGTAGAGTATTGGATTGTTTCGTTATCTACCTGGAAGCCAAAGTTCAGGACGCCGCCTGTATCTTTAGCGAAAACCTTGCCGCGGAAGTAAGTGCCAGCGTCAGCATTTTTTAAGTGAAAGAAATATGTGCCTCCACCAGCTGCGCTTACGTTGATCAGGCTCGATAAGTAAACAACTCCGTTCTGACCAGTAAAGCCCTGACGCACATCTTCAACGCCAGTAGTAAGGATGGTGGCAGCGCCTCCAACGCCTGAAGAGGCATAAGAATCCATCGTCAGGCTGGTAGGAACGTACTGGACAAAACCGCTCGTGCCAGATTGGTTGACCCAGGCTCCGCCGCTGACAGCGACTAGGTTGCCGCCGGTCCCGCCGTAGTCAAAGTTCTCTTCCACCAGGAGGGCGTTCACCCCATTGGTGGACGCAACTGCCTGGTCGGGCATAGGCGGCATGGGTGCAGCCAGTGCGCGGGAATTCGGCATGAGGGCCGAGCCCAGCATGGATAGGATCATAGCGACCGCCATGATCTTGTACAAACCTTGGGTGTAACCCCGTTTTCGTTTCATATCTTACCTTCTCCTTTTTAAATTAAATTAACCTCCCCAGGCACAGACGAATTTGCCTCCATGGGGACACTGGGAGGCTCCTCGCTGTATTGGGGAGTTGGGTACGGATATCAAACAATGTTTCAGCCTTTCTTGGGACTACCTGAATAATATCAGCATCCGGGCAATTTGTAAACGTTTCGCATGGCGTGATCGCAGAGGTATTGCCTGCCGCGATCACACCGCTTCGGTTGCTAAGCCCCCGGCCTTGATCGATCAGGGTTCCTGCGGGGGGCTTTCGTCGGGTGGGGAGGGGGCGGCCTCTTGGGTGGGCAAGGCCGGTGAGGCGCTCGTCAGGCGGCTCGGGTCTGTGCGTGCAAAGGCCGCCAGGATGTACTTATTCAACTGGATCAACGCGGCCACGACTGCTGCAATGCCCAAAAGGACCAGCAGCCAATCTCGCACCAGCGGGTTTAAAAAGCGCAGTGCAGCGTAATAAGCCACCTGGGCCAGCGGGTCGCTCAGGTGGATAAAGGTCAGGATATGGGCTGCGCCAAAGCTGAAGGATCCCAGCCCCAGCACAAAGATCACCATCCAGGCTTTCACCCCCAGGCCGGGGTTGAGCCATTTCCAAAAACTAAATTCGTAGTAAATCACCAGCGTATCCAGGAAGGTGCGCAGCAGCGTGCGCAGGCTGGTGCGGTCGGGCTTATCTTTGATGGCCACGATATCCACCGGGGCTTCGACAATGCTGTAATTAAAGCGCAGCGCGCCGACCAACAGCCCCAGGTCAAAGGCAAAGCGTTTGACGGAGACCCTGGGCCAAACTTGCTCCAGCACCTCGCGGCGGAATAGCTTCACCCCGGTCTGGGTGTCGCGCAGGCTCAAGCCAAACAGCAGGCGCACCAGCCAAAGATACCCCACGCTGATGAAGGCGCGGAACGGCGAGTATTCCACATGCGATTCGGTGTATCGTTTACAGCCGATCACCACATTGGCATTGCGGGCTTGCATTTCCTGGTAGAGGGTCAGGAGTTGCCGCGGGTGGATCTGCATGTCTGCATCTAGAAAGGCAACGAAATCCCCATTGGAATGTTCAAAGCCATACTTCAGTGCATACCCTTTGCCCCGGTTTTCGGCATACCCCAGCACCTGAACGCAGGGGGTCTCCGCCGCGGCGGCAAGAGCAGCCGCGCGGGTGTTATCCTGGCTGCCATCATCCACCACGATGATCTCGAAATTATGCCCGGCCAAAGCCTGGATGGTCTCTCGAATGCAGTTTTCGATGCGCGGCGCTTCGTTGTATGCGGGCAGGATGACACTGATTTTATTGGACATAGGGTTTACCGGAAGATGACCGGCAGGAAGATCAGGCGCTGAACGTTGATGCTGACCGCGGCCACAGCCGAATCCATCTCGCCATCGCTCACGGTAAAGGTGAAGCTGTCTGGCCCGGCGTAGCCGGGGGTGGGTGTATACACCAGCTGCGGACCGGCGCCGCTGAGCGTGCCATGGGTTGGACTGCTGACCAGGGTGAAGCTGAGCAGGTCGCCGTCCACATCCGAGCCGGCGAGAACGATCTCCAGGGGACGATTGGCTGCCGTTATCACCGATTGGGTATTGGCTGTGGGGGCGTCATTGACCGAGGTCACGGTGATGTAGATATTCCCCGGCGGCGAGTCATCCAGGCCGTCGCTGATAATGAAGGCAAAGCTATCGGAGCCGTGATAATCTGCCGTGGGGGTGTAGGTCAGGTTGGGGGCAATACCGCCGAGACTGCCATGTGACGGGCTTAAGGTGACGGTGAAGGTGATCAGGTCGCCCTCGGCGTCTGAGCCGGTCAGGATGATATTCAAGGGCGTGTCTTCCGCGGCTGTTACCACCTGCGGGATTGCCATGGGTGCGTCGTTGATCGGTGTTACCTCGATGCTCACCAGCGCTGGGTCGGAGTCCTCCAGGCCGTCGCTGACGCGGAAGGTGAAGCTGTCGGCGCCGTAATAATCTGCTGCGGGGGTGTAGGTCAGGTTGGGGGCGGCGCCGCTCAGGCTGCCATGCGCCGGGGGGGTAACCACGGCGAAGGTGATCGGGTCGTTATCTGGGTCGGAGCCGGTCAGCAGGAGGCCCAGGGGCGTATCCTCGGCGGTTGAAACCGCCTGCGAGTCCGCCACGGGGGTGTGGCTGATGACGGTGTAGGTGAAAGACTGGCTGGCTGAGTTGCCGGCGTAGTCGCGCACCGTCACCAGGGCGGTGTGCTGCCCGTTGCTGCTGGGGAACTCGAACTGTGAATCGGGGATGAAGCCCAGGTCGATATAGTAATCCCGGCAATCGTAATCCCCGCAGGTAGGCGGGACGACGTAAAAATCATCCAGGTAGGCGCTCTCATCCGCACCGCCGGGCAGGGTATCGAAGCGCCAGGTGGTCACCTCTGGCCCGCCATCTACGGAAAAGAGGATCTCCCAGGGGGGCAGATAGTAGACATTGTCCAGGATCAGGTCGCGGGCGCGCACGTACAGGCTGTAATCGCCCTCGATGGTGTTGCCAGAGTAGAGCTGGCCGTTCTGCAGCAGGCCGATGCCCTGGATCTCCGGGCCGGCCATATCCGGCAGGCCGGTGTGGAACTCAAAGCCGTTGACGAAAACCCCACCCGCGGCCAGGATGTTCAGGTGGATGTGGTTAAAACGCTTGCCGAACGATACAACCGGCCAGTAGACGATATCGCCGATGTAGGTATCGGGGGGAATAAAGCCGCCATTGACCGGGTCGGCCTGGTACTCGTTATACTTATCCCAGAGCGTCTCCGGGATGGTGGGCTGGTCGATGTGATGGTACTGCCAGATGTAGCCGTCGGGGTCGAGGATAGCGACTTCCCAGTACAGGTCCCAGCCAGGGCGGTAGTTTTCAATATTGATCACCTGACCGCCAGAGCGGTTATACACGTCTGTGCCGTCCATCTTCATCATATCCATGCCGTGATGGAAGTAGGGCGTGCCGCCGTAATCTTGATACGACTGCATGCTCCAGCCGATGGAATCGAGGGCAAAGGGCCATTCGTAAACGCCATGCTTGCCGAGCAGGGCCGGGTCGCCGGTGGCCAGGTGCAGGTAGTCGGGTGTCCAGGATTGCTCGATCTGGTGATCCTGGTACCACTGCGCCGGGTCGATACCGGCGTCGAACTGGGCCGAGCCGTCACTCCCTTGGGCCTGGGCGGTGGACCAGGGCGCCGGTGCAGCCCCAACGGTTGAGGCAAGGATGGTGATCAGTAAGAAGATGGAGGAGATTGGACGAGACATGGGGTACTCTTTTGGGGGAACGAAGGCGAATAGGGCAATAGGCTCTTGAACACCCGAACCGATGCTTATTATACCTGAGCAATTACGTTAGCTCTGATGGTGTTGTTGCTGGAACCTACTTGCTAAGTGGTACGTTAAAGAATATACGATCATTCAACTTGTTTCCCATTTTTCAGAGGAGGAAAAATGAACGCCAGAGTGTATAAGGTTTTTACGCTTTTTCTGCTGATGCTTGTGGCCGTCAATAGCGCGGGATGCGTGGCCGCGGCCGAGACGCCAGCAGCCACGCCAGGTGAGCAAGCCACTGCCGAGGTGCCAACCGAAACCGCACAGCCCACTGAGGAGCAGAGCCTGCCAGTCTATCTCGGTATGGCGGTGGCAGATGTGCCGCGCCAAACATCGCCGTCTGTGGAGCAGAGCCTGCTCGACCAACAGGTTGCCGCCAACAACGATTTTGCCTTTGACCTCTACCTATCGCTGCGTCTGGAGGACGGCAATCTGTTCTATTCGCCCTACAGCATTTCTGAGGCAATGGCGATGGTTTATGCCGGGGCACGCGGCGAGACCGAGGCACAAATCGGTGCCACGCTGCATTACGTTCTGCCGCAAGATCAACTCCATCCGGCCTTCAACTTGCTGGAGCAAACGCTGGTGACATCTGAGAGCGATGCGCCGAGTTTTCAGCTCAGGGTTGCCAACTCGCTGTGGGGGCAAGAGAAGTTCCCCTTCCTGCCGGGTTTCCTGGATGTGATCGCCCGCAATTATGGGGCTGGGGTCTATCTGGTGGACTTTACCTCGGCTGAGAACCGCCAGGCGGCGCGCCAGACGATCAACGATTGGGTCAGCGAAGAGACCAACGACCGGATCAACGACCTCCTGCCAGAAGATGCCCTCAACGAAATGACCCGCCTGGTGCTGGTCAACGCCATCTACTTCAAAGGAGAGTGGGAAGTGCCTTTTAACCCTTCCTCCTCCGATGCTCTTTTTACCCTGCTGGATGGCTCACAGGTGGATGTGCCAACGATGTCGCGGCGGGCCGGGACGCCCTTTTTCGTGGGCGACGGCTACCAGGCGGTGGCCTTGCTCTACAAAGGCGGCCGGGCGGATATGATCATTGTAATGCCGGACGTTGGCCGGTTTGCAGAGATCGAGCAGAATCTGGACGCGGAAATGCTGGATCGTGTGGCGGCTGGCCTGCAATGGGATGATGTTAAGCTCTTCCTGCCCAGGTTCCAGTTCGGCTACAGCATGGATATGAATGACAGCCTGGTGGCCATGGGCATGCCGGCGGCTTTTGACCCCAACCTGGCTGATTTCTCAGGCATCTATGATCAGAGCGTTGAACCGAACAACCTGTACATCTCGCGCGTCGTGCACAAGGCCTTTGTGGCGGTGGATGAGCTTGGCACGGAGGCCGCTGCCGCAACCGGCATCGTTATGGAAGTTGTCTCCATGCCGGTAATGATATACATCGACCACCCCTTTATCTTCCTCATCCGCGACACCCAAACGGGCAGCATCTTGTTTGTGGGCCGGGTGCTGGACCCCCGAACGCCCTGAGGTAAAATTCCCGAAATAAGGGTCACAGCGGGGTAAAGCCCCGCGGTGACCCTTATTTCGGGCTTTACCCCCGCCCTTTGAGGGGCGGGGGGCGTAAGGTGGGCCGGTTTTGCCCACCGGCGGGGTGGGGTGAACTCCTCACTCACACCCGTACGCCTATTTCCAGTTCAAGCGGCACGGCGTCGGCATCCAGCACATTGGCTTTGAGGAAGCGGCCCCACAGCGCATCGGCCAGCTCGTGCGCGTCCTGGTGGATGTGGTAGCGCGCAAAGTACTGGCACAGCCGTTCCACGTCTCGCACAAAGAGGTCGGCGGTCTCCGGGTTGCGCCGCGGGTCTACTGCCTGCGGGAAGTCGATGATCTTGAACTGACCCTCGAAGTACAGGATGTTATAAGCCGAGAAGTCGGCGTGCACCCGGTGACAGGCCAGCATGATGGCCAGGTTGTCCACCAGCCGGTCAAAGATCTGCCGGGCTTCGCTTGCTTCGAGAGTGACCTCGTTGAGCGTGGCGGCTGCGGCGTCTTCTGCGCCAACGTATTCCATCAGGATGACATCATTGCTGTGCACCAATGGCTTAGGCACATCCGCGCCGGCCTCGTAAAGCAGTTGCATGGTCTCGAACTCCGCCTCCAGCCAGGAGGTGTGGCGCAGCACCTCGCCGAAGCGGGTGTGCTGTGCCATAGCCAGCGCTTCACGCCGACCCCTGGTCGTCTTGCCATCTTCATCCTTCAGCACGCGCCCCTGGCGGTAGCGGGCGTCGTTGCGCAGGCTGCGGAACATGCGCGGGCGGTAGACCTTGGCGGCGATCAGCTCCAGGCCGGTGGAGGGGTGGGCGGTGCAGCAGTACACGTTGGCCTCCTTGCCGCCTTTGACCTTGCCCAGCACATCCGTGATGATCTGCGCATTGTAGAACACTTCCAGGTAGCTGAGCAGCCAGACGCGCTCAGACATCGCTGGGCGAAACGTGGTGTTGAAGCGCGGCTGCAGGTCTGCGGGCAGGCGGGTGGCATGCTCCATCAGTTCTGCTTCCCGCCGCAGGCGCTTTTCTCTTTGGCTCAAGCGGCGAGTTTTTCGCTCGATCCGCTTGGTGGAGAAGTTATCCAGATTACCTTCATCTAGATACGCATCGTAATCAATCTTATGCATTTTCTTGTTGCTCTCTCGTTCAAACTCATTCGAATGGCCTGGGATACAAATGCATGCGCCCAGGATAAACCAGTGGGTCTGCCGAATCATAAGGCAGGTGGGCAATGGGCAGATTCTGGCAGGCTTGCCGGTGGAGAGCGTTTTGTGGGGGGAAAAGAAAACGGCCCCGGGCTGATCGAGCACACCCGTGGCCGCTGACGTCAGGTCAGAAGACGAGGCACACTCAACCAAGGCAAAGCTGCAAGATCTGCCGGTAGGCAGCGACCAAGATTTCCATATTCGCCTTGTTCATAGGTGCCTCCTTTCAGTGTAAGATGGTTCGTGCTTTCGAATCATAGCACCATCGCGCCAAAACCACAAGAGATGAAAATACATCCATTTTGGCTGCCTCACCCTTTAACTGGTAGAATCTTGCTTATGCGTAGCGGGATTTTAATCACCCTTTCCGCCCCAGTATCTTGAGCGCGCAGGAGTTGAGCTGATGAAACAAACACGTAAATCCACCAAGGCATCTGAGGAAGTGTCTGCGGGCGAACTGCCGGCCCCCATTGCAGCCCCGGCAAAAGAATCCTTCTTCGGCCGGCTGTTCAAAAAGCGGCAGAACCTGTTCGTCAAACTGATCCGTGACCAGGCTCAAACCACCCTGGAGGGCATGGACGCGTTGTGTGAGTACCTGGTCAACCAAGACCCCGCTGTGGCTGCCAAACTACGAGCCAAAGAAAAAGAAGCGGATGAAGCGCGGCGCATCTTGATCTATGAACTGAACAAAACCTTCATCACCCCGTTTGACCGGGAAGATATCTTTGCCCTGTCGCGCACGATCGATGATGTGATCGATTATGCCTACAGCACGGTCAGCGAGATGGAGATCTTGAAAGTCAAACCCACTTCCTTCATGCAGCGCATGGCCTCGCTGCTCCGCGATGCCACCTATGAACTGCTGATGGCAGTGAGCCGCCTGGAGGAGTATCCCGGCGTAGCCAGCGAGCACGCCCAGCGCGCCAAGGCGCTGGAGAACCGTGTGGAGGGGGTGTACCGCGAGGCTCTGGCTGACCTGTTCACCGGTGCAGAGGATATCAAGCATGTGGTCAAGATGCTGAAAAGCCGCGAGGTGTACCGCCACCTGAGCAACGCCGCCGACCGGGGCGGCGAGGCTGCCGACGTGCTGGCGGATATTGTGGTGAAAATAACTTAACGGAGCAGAGTGATTTCCATGACACCTCTCCTGATCGCAGTGATCCTGTGCGCCCTGGTTTTTGATCTTTTGAACGGCATCCACGATTCGAGCAATATCGTTGCCACGATGATTTCGTCGCGCTCGTTCTCGCCGCGGGTGGCCCTGGGGATCACCGCCGTGGCTGAGTTTGTGGGGCCGTTCCTCTTTGGGGTGGCGGTTGCGCAAACAATTGGAGATGAGATTGCCCTGCCCGAGACGATCAACCTGCCAGCCATCCTGGCTGCCCTGCTGGCAGCGATCTTGTGGAATCTCCTCACCTGGTACCTGGGCTTTCCCAGCAGTTCTTCGCATGCGCTGATCGGAGGCTTTATTGGCGCGGTGGTTGCCGGGGCTGGCTGGCAGGCGATCCAGATCAAGGGTTTGGAAAAGGTATTGATCGCCTTGTTCACATCGCCGATCATCGGTTTCCTGTTCAGCTTTGTCTTGACGAGGTTCATATTCGCGCTGTGTTGGAAGGCGACGCCGAAGATCAACACTTTCTTCAAGCGCAGCCAGATCGTCAGCGCGGTGGCCCTGGCGCTCAGCCATGGCGCCAACGATGCCCAGAAGACCATGGGGTTGATCACGCTGGCACTGGTGATCAGTGGACACCTGAGCACCTTTGTGGTGCCGTTTTGGGTGATCGTATTATGCGCCAGCATGATCGCCCTGGGCACCAGCCTGGGAGGTTGGCGGCTGATCCGCACCCTGGGGGCAAAATTTTACCGCATCCGCCCCGTGGATGGGTTCAGCTCGCAGTTAGCTTCGGCGATTGTCATCTTGGGGAACTCTTTTATCGGCGGGCCGGTGAGCACCACCCAGGTGGTGAGCACGTCCATCATGGGCGTGGGCGCCGCTGACCGGGCCAATAAGGTGCGCTGGGGGGTGGCGGGCGAAATCGCTACGGCCTGGCTGTTGACCATCCCATCCACTGCGCTGGTGGCGGCGGCGATTTATTGGATATTGAACGCCTTCATCTCGTAGACCTGTTTTAAAGATTGGCAGCGGTATTCACCCGCTGCCAATCTTTCTCTCACGCATCTTGAACCGGATAGGCCACAATGCCCACGGTCCCGGGTCCAAGGTTAGCAGCCACGGCGATCGAAAGATCGGTCATAACCACTTCGTGGCAGTTCAGCGTCTTCTTCACCTTATCCAGTAACATCTTTGCTGTCTCAAGGTCACGGGCGTGCACCACAGCCACATTCACCGGCCGGTCACCGAAATCTTCACGCATCACTTGGATGATCCGTTCGATCGAATGATGGCGCGTGCGGATGCGCTCAGACATATGCAGTGCGCCGTCGCGTAACATGATGATCGGTTTTACCCTCAGAAGCGAGGCCACGGCTGCCTGGAAAGCCTTGACGCGCCCGCTGCGCAAGGCATACTCAAAGTTTTCCAAAGTCAGCACGATGCGCACATTTTGACTGATAAAGCGCATTCTTTCTACGATGCTTTCAAACGATGCGCCAGAGCGCTCTAAGAGACGCGCTTCTTTGCACATCATCCCCAGCGCCGCTGAGCCTGCGCCCGAATCAACCGTGGTAATGTTGAACTTACCAGCCAACTCGCGCACGGCCAGCACAGCCGATTCGAAAGTGCCTGACAGCTTGCTGGTCAGATGCACCGAGAGGATACGTTCTCCTGGAGCAGCAATCTTTTCATAGAAGGAGATGAATTGGCCGGGTGTGGGCTGCGATGTTTTTGGGATTTGGCCCGAGCTGTCTGCGATCTGATAAAACTCATCATCTTGCAGATCCACGCCCTGAAGGTACATCTTCTCACCAAAATGAATATTGATGGGGATGACCTGGATGGCGTACTCTTGCGCCCAACCCTTTGGCAGGTCTCCTCCCCCATCCATGACAATGTGCAAGGAGCTATTTTTCGGTGTTGTTAGAGCATTCATCGTTGTCCTCGTTGATTGTAATGGTAAGTGAACAGAGGTGTAAACGGTCAACCGTCACTTCGGCGGCGATCAAACCACAATGGTTATAACCCAAAAGCATCCATAAGGATGCTTTTTTGGTGCGGAATCAGGATGCGGACCTGGGAACTTGCTTGGCTGCAAGCCTGGCGATCGGTGTTACGAATCATAAGCGCACGAATGCCGTTTGCGGTGTTCCGTGCGCTTATGATTCGTTGGGACGAGTTTTATCACATCACGGTGCTGTTAGCCATCCAGGGGAGATACCACCGTAGGATCGGCTTCACTGTGATCAGGAAGGTTCCCGTCGTGGCGTCGTTGTCGTCGCTGACCGTCACGCTCACGGTGTAGGTGCCCGGGTTGGTGAACGTATGCACAGCGTAGACATCCAGTATGCCTGCCGGGAGGTCCAGCGTATCCGTCAGCCCATCACCCCAGGCGATGGTTACGCTGTGGGCATCCAGCCAACCTGGATCGGTGAACGAAGCCGCGATGCCAACAGGCTGCCCCAACGGTGCGTTCTGGTTGGGGGGCAGAGAGACCAGCGGGGCTACGTTGTTCACCGTGACGAGCAGAGTATCCTGCCCGGTGCCTCCCAGGCCGTCGCTCACGGTCAGCGTAACGGTATACACGCCGTCGTTGGCGTAGGTGTGCACGGGCTTCATTGTGCCGGTGATGACCGAACCATCGCCCATGTCCCAGGTGATGGAAGCCGCTTGTGGCAGGTGTGCCAGGCCGGGATCATTGTAGCTACCGCTGAAGAACACCACGGCTGCCTCGTCAATGCTTTGGTCGGGGCCGGCATCCACCACCGGCGGGCGGTTGACCTCGTTGACCGTAATGACCACGATCTCATCGCCTTGCAGAGCAGGGGTGCCGTTATCGGTAGCCTGCACGATGATCACGTACACGCCCGGCCCCTGATCCTCGCTGGGCGTCCAGTGGAAGACGCCGGTGACGGGGTCGATGCTGGCCCCGGATGGGGCGCTGGGGTGCAGGCTGAAGATGATGGTGTTGGCGGGGGTGTCGCTGTCGGTGGCAACCGCGGTGAAGGTGAGGACGGTCATCTCATTGATCACCTGGTCGGGGAGGGGAGCAATGCCGGGCGCAGTATTGACTTCCGCCACGCTGATGCGGAAGGCCTGCCAATCATCCAGGGGTGAGGAGCCGTTGTCGGTCAGGCGCACGGTCAGCGTGTACACACCTGGCCCCTGGTCTTCTGTGGGTGTCCAGGCAAAGACGCCGGTGACGGGATCGATGCTGGCCCCGGCGGGCGCGCCAGGATCCAGGGAGTAGATCAGCGAGTTGGCGGGCAGATCGTCGTCCGTGGCTGATACGGTGAAGGACAGCAACACCAGTTCGTCCGCCGCGGCGTCCGCGATCGGGCTCAGCACAGGGGCAAGGTTGACCTCATTCACAGTGATCTGGATCGTTTCGCTGTCATCCAGGCCGGGCAGGCCGTTGTCGGCCACGCGCACGGTGACGTTATACACACCCGGCCCCTGCGCTTCGGTGGGCGTCCAGGTAAAGAGGCCGGTGAGGGGGTCGATGCTGGCTCCAACGGGTGCGCCGCTATCCAGGCTGAAGGTGAGGGTGTTGGCGGGGGTGTCGCTGTCGGTGGCGGCGATGGTGAAGGTCAGCAGGCTCGTTTCGCCCACAGTTTGAGCGCTGATTGGATCCAGCGCCGGGGCAGCGTTCGCCTCCGCCACGCTGATGTGGATGATCTGCCAATCCTCCAGCGCAGGTGAGCCGCTGTCGGTCAGGCGCACGGTCAGCGTGTACACGCCTGGCCCCTGGTCTTCTGTGGGTGTCCAGGCAAAGACGCCGGTGAGGGGATCGATGCTGGCTCCAACAGGCGCGCCGCTATCCAGGCTGAAGGTCAGCGTGTCCACCGGGTCAAAGTCGGTTGCGGAGGCGCTGAATGCCAGCAGGCTGTGCTCTGGCACGGCCCAATCTGCGCCAACGCTCAAGAGCGGGGCGTCGTTGACATTGACCACCGTGATGGTTACGGCGGCCTGGCTGGTGAAGTAACCATCCGTGACGGTATAAAGGAACTGATCCAGGCCGAAGTAGTTCGGCAGGGGAGTGTAGAGCACCTGGGTGCCGCTGATCACGGCGGCGCCGTGGGCGGGCAGGCTCAGCCCGGTGAGAGAGAGCGGGTCGCTGTCCAGGTCGCTGTCGTTGAGCAGGACGGGGATGGATAGGCTGGTGTCTTCTGGCATGGAAACGTCATCCCCGGCGAGGTCTGGCCCGATGTTGGGGGTCAGGTCTTGCTGCCACAAGCGGTAGTTGTTCCAGGTCAGATGGGGGAACAAGGGCTGCCCGGCAATCGAGATGCTCACCGGACTGCCCGGGACGCCGCAGCCAGCCGTCTGCACGCTGGCGTTGACGCTGACCGTATACACGATCTGCCCACCCACCTCCAGTGTCACTCCTTGCCCGCACAGCACCTTGCCCACATAAGCCTGCACGGGCATGTCCGTCAGGGGGGTGAAGTAACTGCTGGGCTGCACCACGCCGTAATACGAGGCCGGAGGGTAAGGCACGCCGCCTTGCGGCGCGCCTTCTTGGGTGATGGCGCCAAAGCCGCCCTTGAGATACAGGGTAGTGGTCATGGTGGCGCTGATCCAGTAGCCCTGGGAGAACTCGAAATCGTTCAGATCGTTGACCCAGCCCGGCGCATCCTGGGCGTAGAGCTGCCAGGGGTCAGTCGGGTTACCCTGGTTGAAGTTGTAGACGATGGCGTAGGTGCCGGAGATGGAGACCAGCGTCTCTGTCACGGGGCGTGAGACCGGGATGGGGTAAGAGATCAGGTTCCAACCCTGCGTCAATTTCACCTCTACAGAAGACATCAGCGTATACAGGCCATCTCCCAGGCAGGCAGCGGAGGCCATATTCTGGGTGGTATCCAGCGTGGTAGGCTGGATGAGCCAGCGCGTTCCATCCCAGTAGTAGATGCGCAGCCAGATCTCCTCGCCGTCGGACACCTCCGAGGCCATGTACGAGATGCTGATGGAGGCACCGCTCAGGTTGGGAGCATCAGCCGAGGCCAGCAGGTAATAGGCCTGGCCGACGACGGTGGCATAGGAGGGTGGCTGGGGGATGGCCGCAGCGGCCTGGAGGGCGTAGAATTGGTCGCCGCTGAGTTGGATATCGCCGAACAGGATCACCTGCCCATCGGAAGAGACCGCCGGGGCAAAGCGTCCGCGCAGCAGCGTGCCGCTGCCGATGTGCTCGCGGCCGGGGCTGCCGCCCAGCGAGAAATCGACCACCGCCTCGCGCTTCGGCGCAGGCTCGACCACCCAGATGTGCACATAGCCGCCGGAGACCCAGTTGGCCGTGAGCAGGCTACCTTCGTAGGCGCTACCATTCCAGGAGAGCGGTACATCGCTGCCTGCGGCTGCCCCCATGGGATACAGCCGGGCGCGCAGGGTCAGCCCGCTGGGTAGGTTCGAGACCGTGACCTGTGTGCTGGTTGCATTGACCGGCGTGACCAGCACCTGCGGCTGCCAGTTAGCCAGGGCTTGCAGCTTCAATTCCTGGTCCAGGGCAGAGACCGTCTTGCACCCCAGGATGGACTGCTCCATTTCGAACACGCACAGGGTGTCGCCGGGAGAGGCGCCATGCGCCACCACGGTATCCTGCACCGGGCGGCCCAGGTCGGTGATCCAGCCGCCGGAGAAGAGGAAGGCGCGCGCCCGCTCGCCCGGGCGGTAAGAGGCGTTGTTCAAGGTCAGGTAGAATGTGGGGTCAGCCAGGGCGGTGGGCGGGCTGGCGGGAGCCACGAAGGAAATGGCGGTTACGGCCAGCGGCAGGTCAGCCGGACCGGCGTTGGTATCGGTGATGGGGGCGTGGGCAGCCAGTTCATCATAAAATGTGGTGATGGTGTGCCAGTCGGAGCGGCCCGTGGCCAGGTTGGAGAGGGTGGCATCGCAGGCCGGGCTCCAGCCCTCATTGGCGTGCAGTTCATCGAAGGGCAGATCCTGGCGGTAGGGGTCGCTCATGGCGCTGGGGCACAGCGCCGGGTCGAGTGAGATGAGCCGGTCAGCGGCATCCAGGCCCAGGTAGTTGTCGTCGAGATACAGGGCATAGTGCCCCAACTCGTGCGCCAGGGTGCGCGGCCAATCATCGCCAAGCGCCCCGCCTGGCGAGCCATAGCGGTTCCAGGTGATGCCCATGTAGACCTGCCCCGGGTAATAGGTGATGGGGGCATCGGGGTCAACCAGCGGGGAGGCGGTGATGCCGCCCTGCGAGGCGTTGGGGCGCAGGCGGTTGGATGCGTAGATGCGGATGTCGGCGTCGTTCCAGTGCTGGCGGGCATGATAGACCGTCACCTGGCCGAGGGCCACCTGGCCGTTGCTCCAATCGAAGAGCAGTTCGGAGGTGCGCTGCAGGTCCGCCTTCAGGCGGGCCAGGTACTGGGCATCCAGGCGGGCATCCCATTCCAGCGAGACGGTCACATGGAAGAGCAGAAGCGGGTTCTCGTCTCGCACGATGAGGGTCTGCACCCCGCCCAGGGTGGCCAGATCAGGGTCGATGCCATCGGGGGTGGGGGCGGCGCTGCTCCAATACAGGGTGTGGGTCGAATCGGATTCGACCGGCAGCAGGGCCACCAATTGATCGTTCGGCTTGATCTGGCCATAGCCAAGCAGGTAACCGGCCGGGTTGGTGGTCAGGTTGTGGCCGGCGTGATCCTGGAAGGGGGCAAAATCACCGCTTTGCCCGGCAGGGCGGGTGTAGACGATGGCGCCCGCCACCGGACTGCCGGCCTCGTCCACCACGCGCACCTGTGTGCCGCGGGCGCGGAAGGGCAGGGTGCGGGCGGAGGTGAGCGAGTACATAAAGGGCCCGCGCACCGACAGGCTCTGGTAGACCTCCAGGCGCACCACCACGGTATCGCTGGCGCCGTAGAAGCCGCTGGCGTAGACATCCCAGGTAAAGGTGTGTGCAGTGCCGCCCGGCGAGGCCGCCAGGTTGGTGATGGGGGTACCGGCGGCAGGAACAGCCTCGGCCCAGGTGGCGCCGCCGTCGAGCGAGTAGGAGGCTTTGACCTGGCGCGCCGGGTCACCCTGCGGGTCGTAGAGGATGTAGGGGATGGTGATGGTAGGCCCTTGCAGAACAATGCCAGAGGAGAAATAAGGCGCGGCCGCCCCAGCGCCCAGCGGGTAACCCAGGTAGGCGGTGGTCAGGCCCTGGCGGGAGAGGCCGTCTGCGGCGTTGTTGCTGTGGAGCAGGCTGGGGTCGCAGTAACCACCATAGTACTCGCAGCCTCTGCCGCTGAGCAGATCAAGATCACCGTCCCGGTTCACATCGCCCCAGCCCAACGCCCAGGTACATTCACGGGCTGGAATGTCCCAGGCGTAGAGCAGATCCCCGCCCGCGTTGCGATAGAGTTGGCTTTGGACAGCACCATTAGCGCCAACGGCCAAATCGGGATAGCCGTCGTTATTATAGTCGCCCCAAACCGTGCTGCTCGTCCACAGAGGCAAGGGGGCGTTCCAGCCCAAGGCCAGGCTGCCGCCGTCGTTGCGGTAAACGCGGGCGGTCTGGTCGAAGTTGCCCACGGCCAGATCGGGGTCGCCATCCAGGTCCCAATCTGCCCAGGCCACGGCGACGGTCGATTGATACTGCGGGGCAGTCCAGGCCAACGCCAGGCTGCCGTTGTCGTTGCGGTACACCTGGTTATAGCCGTAGTTGTTGCCTACGGCCAGGTCGGGGTCACCATCGCCATCGATATCGGCCCAGGCCAGGCTGCTGGTGCTCTGGCCGGGTGGGTTCCAGGTGGTGTCGGGCGTCAGCACACCGCCCAGGTTGCGGTAGAGTTGATTGGACTGGCCAGAGTTTCCAACCGCCAGGTCCAGATCGCCGTCGCCGTCGATATCGGCCCAGGCCAGGCTGGTGGTGGTGCGGCTGGCGGGAACGGCGCTCCACAGCGAGTTATCGAGGGCCAGCACGCCGCCGGTATTGCGGTAGAGCTGGTTGGATTGGTTGTAATTGCCCACGGCCAGATCCAGGTCGCCGTCGCCGTCCACGTCGCCCCAGGCCAGGCTGCGGGTATTTTGGCCGGCCGGGTTCCAAGAAGCCACCAATGTCAAAACGCCATTCACGTTATGGTAGAGTTGGTTGGATTGGCCGTAGTAATTGCCTACGGCCAAATCCAGGTAACCGTCGTTGTCATAGTCGCCCCAGGCCACGCTGCGGGTCTCTCTGGTTGTGGGGGAGACCCAGGCCTGCTGGAAACTGCCGGTGTTATTGTTACGATAGATACTGGCTCCGCCCCACCAGGCCACCATCAGGTCTGGATCGCCATCGCCATCCCAATCGCCCCAGCCGTCCATATAATTGGACGGAACCTCCTCCCACGCATAGGTCAGGGTGCCGCCTTCGTTGCGGTAGATGCGGCCGGGTATGCCTTCATAGCCGCACAGTTCCAGGTCGAGATCACCGTCCATGTCCCAATCGATCCAATAGACCCCGGATGTGTGATGGTTCTCTACGTTTTCCCAGGCCAGGGTCAGGCTGCCGGCATTGTTGCGGTACACGCGGCTCTTTTCATCGGTGTTCCCTGCGGCCAGGTCCAGGTCGCCGTCGTTGTCGTAATCGCCCCAGATTGCTTGCACTGTTTTTTGGATCAGGGGGGCGGTCCAGGCCAGGCTCAGGCTGCCACTGCTGTTGGCAAACACCTGGTTGTAGCCATCCATTTTTCCAACGGCCAGGTCCAGCCAGCCGTTATTGTCGTAATCACCCCAGGCCAGGCTAAAGATTCCTCCCGCAGAGCCAGTGGTCAGAGTTGGGCCAGCCACCAGGCTGTTGCCATTGCTGCGGTAGAGATAGATCGTGTCTCCATTTCCAATGGCCAGGTCCGGCAGGCCGTCGCGGTTGTAATCGCCCCAGGCCATGCGGCCGGCGTTCCAAATGTTTTGAACCAGGGTGAAGTTGCCATCCTGTGTGTTGCGGAAGATATGGGTGGAGCCAGTGTAATCCTGAAAGGCCAGGTCCAGGTAGCCATCGCCGTTGTAGTCGCCCCAGGTCACGCCGACATGCATCGAGGAATTGGGCGCGCTCCAGGCGGAGACCATGGTGCCGGCGTCGTTGCGGTAGATGCGGTCGTAGCCGCGGCTGTTGGCCAACACCAGGTCGAGATCGCCATCGTTATCGTAATCGCCCCAGGCGATGTCGGAGACGGGATCGTTGTTGGGTGTGGTCCAGGCCAGGGTGAGGCTGGGGGTGTTGGAAGCGCCGGTGTCGAGGATGGCGATATCGTCCAGGTAGAAAACGTTCTGACCGCTGCCGGTGTTGTTATACCAGGTGATATCGGTGAGGCTGCGCGCCGAGCCCAGCGGCTCCAGCGAGATGTTCACCTCCGTCCAGGTGTTGGCCTGGGGGTTGATGGTGTAATCGATGCTGCCAACCTTGACCACGATCACCTGCCCGCCAGTGCCGCCGCCGTGTACGTAGAAGCGCAGCATATCATAAGCGGAGACATCCAGCGTGGCGCCGTGGTAGGCCAGCTTAAAGCCGCTCCAGCCGCCGGTGTAGGTGACGGCGATGGAGGCGCTGCCGCCATGCACGGGGCTGGCGTTGCTGAAGCTGCGCGCCACACTCCCGTAAGACCAGTCCTGCCAGTTGGAGTCGATGAGGTCGGTGTAGATGGTTTCTGCGGCCGTATTGGGGGCGATGAGGGGGAGGGGGGAGGTGATCTCTGTGGTCGGGCCGGGCTCCAGCCCAGCAGGAGGCTCGTTATCCCCGGCGCGGGCCGTTGTTGGCGCCATGGCCAACAGCCCCAGGCAGAGGCTGGCCGCCAGCAGGAGTACCAGGGTTTTTCGATGCTTGATCCACGGTTTGGTGGGGGTAGAGATTGGCTGGTTCATCTTGCACGCTCCTTGCCTTTGTGTGGCCGATCTTGCCCGAATTCGGCATGGGGGGAATCGAAAAGTTCTCCTGATCCTGTCTTTGCTATACATGAAGTATATATCGAAATTGATTGGAGTGAACACCCACGTTCACACCAACTTTCGATTTGGCTATTTAACCTCTGTCGTTCTGGATGCCCCAAAAGGGTCTCTGGCTTCAACCCGCCTGTTCGGCGGCCTGCAGGATAGCGCCGTGTAAGGCAAGGCCCAGAAAGGCCTGGCGCCTGGCCGGGTCGGCAATCTGCCCGGCCTGCTCCAGCAGGATCTGCCGGGCGCGCTGAATGATCTCAGCGGCGCGGGGATCCTGACTGGCAGCCAGCACCTGGTACAGGGTGAGGTAGACGCGCAAAGGCTCGTCGGCGCCTTCCAGCGAGCCGCTTTCCAGGTGCTGCAAGATGATCTCCACCTGTTCCAGGGCGGCCTGGCTTTGGCCGGTCTTCAGGCGGGCGCTGGCGAGGCCTGCCAGGGCTTCCATGCGCTGGTTGCTGCGTTCCAATGTGCCGTAGGCATCGGCGGCTTGCTGGTAGGTCTGCAGCGCCTGGGCGGGTTGATCCATGTGCATGTGGGCATGTCCCAGCAGGGTGGCGGCCAGCCCTTCCAGGGAGCGGTCGTTCTTCTCCTGGGCGATCTCTAGGGCCTGCCGGGCTGCCTGCTCTGCCTGGGGGATAACCCCGGTGCGCAGATGGAGCAGGGCCAGCGAGGTGAGGGTATAGCCTACCGCGCCCTGGTTGCCCAGGGATTGTTTGATGGAAAGGGATTTCTCCAGCGAGGCCTGGGCGGCGACAAAATCACCCAGGCGCATGAGCACATAGGCCATGTTGTTGAGGATGATGGCCTCGTTGCGCCGGTTGCCGATCTTGCGGCTGATCTCCAGGGCGCTGGTATACAGCTTGAGCGCTTCGGGGGCGTCGCCCTGCTCGTCGCTGAGCACGCCCAGCTCGAAGAGGGCAATGCTCTCGCCCATGCGGTCGCCGATGCTGCGGCGCAGGCGCAGGGACTGCTTGTGGCAGAGACGGGCCTGCTCGCGCTCGTTCAGGTCGCTGTGCACAATGCCCAGGTTGCTGAGGGCTTTGGCCTCGCCCATCGGGTCACCCAGCTCGCGGTACAAGGCCAGGGCGGCTTCCAGGTGCGTGCGCGCCAGGTTGTCATTGCCCTGGCTGGAGGCAATAAAGCCCAGGTTGAGCAGGCTGCTGGCTTCCAGTGGGCGCAGCCGGTGCTGCGCCGCCCGGTTGAGGGCTTCGTTGAGGCGGGTGGTGGATTGGGGATAATCGCTCTGCTGCCACAAGACTCGCCCCCATTGCAGCAGGGCGGCCGTTTCTCCTTCCACATCCTGAGCTTGCTGCGAAAGGGCCACAGCCTGCTCCAACCGGGCGAGCGCCTGCGGGTAATCGCTGGTCACTTCGGCGTGGTTCGCCTGGCGCAACGCCAATGCCGCGGTAACCCTGGCATCTCCGATCTGCCCGGCGATCTGCTCGGCTGTGGCCAGATCCTGTGCTTGCAGCTGGCGCTCGGCCTGCACATCGTAGACTTTCTCGCGCTGCAGCAGCAGTTTCAGCCGGGCGGGCGTATCCTCGGAGGGCGTCAGCTCGAGGGCGCGGTTGAAGAACCTCAGCGCTTCGGCGTTGGCATACTGCTCGGCGGCCATCTCGCCGGCCAGGCAGGCATACTGACGCTCTCTGGCGGCGTCCTCGGCGCCGTGATAGTGGTGCACCAGCAAGGGGTAGATCGCACTGAGCGAGTCGGGACGGGCGCCCTCGTACCACTCTGCCACACTGCGATGCAGCGCCCGGCGTTGGCCATACAGGAGGGTGCCGTAGGCTACTTCCTGGGTCACGTTCTGACGGAAGCGGTAACTGAGCTGCGGCTCAGGGCTCTCTTGCTGCACAAAACTGCGCTTCTCCAACACCTGCATCTGGCTTTTGATGGACTCGCTGGTGGCCTGGGCAAGATGCACGACGCGGATCAGCTCCACCTCGAAGGTGCGCCCGGCCACGCTGGCCACGGAGATGGTCAGGCGCGGCTCCACTTCCAGGCGGTCCAGGCGGGCCAGCACCACGCCCTGGATGGTATCGGGCAGCTTCTGCGCTCCGCCGGTGCTGGCCAGCACCCACTGCCCGGCCACCGCTTGCAGCTTGCTGGTCTCACGGATGGTTTCGGTCAGCTCTTCCACGAACAGGGGGTTGCCCTGGGCGCGTTCCTGGATCAGGCTCAGCAGTTCGATGGGCAGTTCCGCACCCAGCCGCGCCGTGATGAGCGCCTGCACCGCGGCAGGCGAAAGCTCACCCAGGTTCACGCGCACGGCGTTGGCCAGGGCGGGCAGGACGGGATGGTCGGGGTCGTCGCTGGGGCGGTAGGTGGCCACCAGCATCAGGCGCGTCCCGCTCAGGCCGCGTGCCAGGGATGCCAGCAGCGCCAACGAAGCCTCGTCGGCCCAATGGCAGTCTTCCAACAGGATCAGCAGGGGCTGCTGCGCGGCCATGCGCGCCAGCAGGTCGCTCAGCAGGGCCATCCGCGACTCGTGGCGCATGCGGGCGTCAAACCCGGCGGTCATGGGTGTATCGGGGATCTGCAAGCCCAGCAGGTCGCCCAGCAGGGGCACACGCGGGATCCACTCCGGGTTGATCCACTGCAGCATGGTCTGGATCTGCATGGCCTGCTGCATGGCGGGCCATGCAGGCTGCAAGCCGAAGAGGACGTTCAAGATCTCGCGCCAGGGGTGATAAGGCGTGGACTGCCCGGTGCTGATGGCGTTGCCCACCAGGGTGCGCACGCCGCGCAGCATCGCTTTTTGCAGCAGGTCGGCCATCAGGCGCGTCTTGCCCAGGCCGGTATCGCCTTCGATGCACAGCACCTGGCCCTGGCCCATGCTCAGGGCGTTCAGCGCCTCTTCCAGCCGGGCGATCTCGCTCTCGCGGCCGATGATCGCCCCGGCGGACATCATCTGCGGCATGGCCGGCAGGGGAGCTACCGGCGTAGCCACCGGCACTGGCTCGAACTTGCCTTTCACCTGGAAGCCTGGGAACTGGTGGAACATGAAGCGCTTTTGTGCTGCCAGCATGATCTGCTGGCTGACCAGCGTCTGGCCGGGCTGGGCGGCCTGCATCAGGCGGGCCGAGGCGTTCACCTCGTCACCCATCAGTGTGTAACCGCGGCGTGTGCTGGCTCCCAGCGCGCCGGCATACACCTGGCCGCGGGTCATGCCGATATGCTGGCCGGTGATGAAAGGAAACTGGTGCGCCGCGGCCTGCATCTCCACCGACCAGCCCACGGCGCGGATCTCCAGCTCTTCGTGCGCCACCGGCGCGCCAAAGACAATATGCAGTACGCTGCCTTTATCGCCGTAATCCAGGCGGATCACGCTGCCGCCATACCTGGCGGCCAATTCCTGCGCGGCGCCCACGTATTGGTTCAGTTTCTCTGTGATCTGTGGGTCTTGATCGTAATCTAGCACTTCAAACCGCATGAAGGCGCTGACCACGGGGCGTAGTTCGGCCAGGAAATGCGTCTGCGAGGCGGCCCCATAGCGCACCAGCCAGTCGAAGAGGGCGCGTGGAAAATAGGGGCGCAGCACCTCGGCGGTGAGGGCCTGACAATCGGGCAGGCCGGTGGTGGGTATGCTCAGCGGTTGGGGCAGGTTCAGCCTCTGCAGCACGCGGAAGCCATCCCGGTCTTCGCCCCAATCGGCAGCGCCTGCCAGCGCAGCGGCTACCTCGGGTGCGCAGATGATCTCGCTCTTTTCGGCGTGGTGCTCGGCTGCGGCCATGCGCATCAAAACCGGGCCGATGAGTAGGTCAAACTGCCCGTATTCAGGCCGGCCCACCACCAGCCAGCGTGCTGGGCCGTGGGCCAGGCCCACCTTCATTGTCAGGGCATGGGTTTTGCCATCCGGCGCGGGCACAGCCGAGAACGGCTGCATCTCTGTCTGCATGGCCTGGGCGCAGGCGGCGGCGGTCAGTGCGGCCTCCGCGGGCACAGCATCGGCAAACCAGCAGGTGATGGCATCTCCCGCGAAGCCCAGCACATCGCCGCCAAAACAGTACACCTGCGCGATCAGGCGCTCAAACACATCGTTAATGATGCCGGTGAGCACCTCAGCGCCTTGCTGCGCTCCCAGGCTGCTGCCCAGCGATTCGGTCAGCGGGGTGAAACCGGAGATATCGGCAAACAGGCAGGCGCCGCTAACCTGGCTGGGGATGGGCTGCTGAGTGGCCAGCGCCCGGCAGCGGGTGCGGGGCAGGAATGTTTGCAGAAATGCCGTTGTACCGGCGGGCGCTGTAGGTGCTTGCTCAGACAAAACAAAAATCCCTCTGCACAAATTCGTGTGCAAATGGTCAATTCACGCTGTCCCAGAGCGTTTGATCATCCGTGTCAATGAGTGTTAGTATAGATAATGTGAGCGAATTATGCAAGAGGTAAGGGTTGTTTCTGATAACATGGAGAAAGGAGTTGAAAATGGAACCAGAAACGACCCGAAGTAAGGATGCTACAGTGAAAGCCAGGGCTTTTCTGGTTGGAGAAGAAAGTTTCGATTTGGAAGCGGCGGCGATAAATGCGATCTGCCCGATAAGGGCTGGCTAAGTTTTGCCCATAGGCTCGTGTTTGGGGCCGCGGTCAGACAGGGTGGGGAGGGGATAAGGATGACTGCGGTTGAGAGTGGCTGCAATGGCAAACAACCCATAACAGCTACATTATTCGAGAAATAGAAGATCTTCGATGCTTCTGGCCAAGTCAATGCTTGAGACAGTCATCTACAATTCAAAACTCGTGTAGAATAAAGATTGATGCTTAGTGACGATTCGCTCGGGATTTCCCCCTATCTGTGAGGCTCAAATGTCAAAAACAAAACCCGCTTCAAGTTTGTTGACAGACCTGGCAACTCTGGAGCACATCTTGGACATCAGCCAATCGTTGGCCGATTACCAGGATCTCCATACGCTCCTGCGGCAGATTGTTCAGACGGCTGGCACAATTCTGGGTGCCGACTTGGTTGTTTTGTTTGAGTACGATGAGGCAAACAATCACGTCAATGTCCCACCAGTGACCTGGGGAACCCTGTTTAATTCCAGAGCTCTAGAGGCATCATCCTATCAATCCCCCTATCCAGGATCAGCTATTTTTGAGATGCTGCAGCGTCCTGCCCCTTTCTATGCATCCGATGCGATCCAGGATTGGCCAAACCTGATCGGCCCACGCAATCTTTCCGCCTCGGGTAATTTCATCAAGCGCGAGCATATCCGCTCGTCCGCTGGAGTGCGTTTGACCGCGGGGGATAGCCGGGTGGGTGTCCTGTTTGTAAACTATCGCCGGCCGCACGAATTTCAGGATGATGATAAAAAGATCATCGAACTGCTATCCATCCAGGCAGCCGTGGCGATACAAAATGCCCGGCTGCTGGAACGGGAACGCCGCCTGCATCTTCAGGCTGATACCCTGCGACAGGTTTCGCTCGCCATCATTTCAACCACGGATATCAAAGATGTCTCCGGCAGCATTCTGGATGCTCTTGGCAAGGTGATCCAGTACCGTAAGGCAACCATGCAGTTGATCCGCGGTAACAATCGCGAACTTGCTGCCTACCGAGGCTTTGGCGCAGACGAAGTGGATCTGTGGCTGCTGCGGCCCGTCTCCCAAGATGATCTCATCGCTGGCATTGTCGAGAGCCGCAAACCTCTCATCCTTGGGAATGTCTCCAGCAAAACTGGCTGGGAGGTTCGCGCTCAAACCAAAAATGTCCGTTCATGGGTTGGACTACCGCTTGTATTCCAAGAACAGACCATTGGGCTGATCACGCTGGATCACGACGAAGAGGGTTTCTATAAACCTTCCGACGAGGAGTTGCTTACCTCGTTTGCCAGCCAGGCTGCCAGCGCGGTCAAGAATGCCCTGCTGTTTGAGGATACACAGCGCCGGTTGCATGATCTGGAGCTCCTGACCGAGATTCCAGAAATGGTTAGCGATAATGTCGATACGGACAAACTCCTCAAAACGATTGTTAACCTGATCGCCAATTGGTTGAGGTGCACGCACTGTGCGATTTACTTCCCAGAGCAAGAGCATGGCCATACTGTGCTCAAGGTAAAAGAGGCTGCAGGCTTGGATGTTGCATTCATCCGCAAGCGCAAGTTTAAACCTGGCCAGGGTTTTGCTGGCTGGGCTTTTGTGCACGGCGAGTCGATCATCTCTCCAGATGCCCGCCAGGACCCACGCTACGATCAACCGAAGCGGCAGGCTGGTTTGCCTCGATCCACTATTGTTGTCCCAATCAAATTTGGCAAACGTCCGGTGGGAGTGATTACGGCCGATCAGGATGAATACGCCTGGTTCAGCGAGAGTAACCTGCGCTTTGTAGAGGCGCTGGCGCGGCAGGCGGGCATTGCCATTCAGCGCAACCTGGGATTGACACTGCTGCAAAATATTGGAGATCGGATCAACAGCGCCGAAGATGTCAAGGTGATCATGGAGCAGATCGTCTCGGGGGCGATTGAACTGACCCATACTACATCTGGTGTGATCTACTTGATCAGCGATGATGGGCGCTCGGTGCTAGATCGCTTCAAGTCTCCACCTGATTCGTTCCACCCAGATCCACGCATGAAGCTGAAGAACAGCTCCACGCGCCGGGTGATCAGCACAGGCAAAGAACTGGTGTTTACTTCCATCGAGAAAGATCCTAGTGTCAATCCGGTACTGGTTGGGCGAGTGTACTCGATGATTGCCATTCCCCTCAAGCATGGGCCCAAGGTGGTTGGCGTGTTGTATCTAAATGACAAGAACCAACACGAATTCACCAAAACCGAGATATCGCTGCTTAAAACGATGGCCAACCAGGCGGCAACAGCAATCTACAAGCGCAGGCAAATTGAACGACACAACGCCTTGAACACCATTACCGCGGAACTCAGCGGAACTTTGGATGAAGACACGATCCTGGACCTGGTTGCAAAATCAGCTGCCCAAACCCTGGACAGCACCCATTGTGCCGTATTTCGCGTAGAAGGCGGTAATCTTGTCCTCAAAGCGGTTCACGGGCAATGGACACGCGGTTTAAAGAAGGAGCAAGCCTTTGCATTAGGCCGCGGCGTTGCCGGGTGGGTAGCACAACAAGGGAAACCCGCGCTGGTTAACAAAACCTGGTTGGATGAGCGGTTCGACAAAACTTGGTCCAGTCCCCCGCCAAAATCTCTGGTCGATGTTCCCATTTTCCTGGAAAACAGGGTGTACGGTGTGATATCTGCTGAGCACAGGCGCCCCAATGCTTTCGACACCCAGGACCTCCAATTGCTGCAAACCCTGGCGTTGCAAGTTGGTCAGGCGGTTCGCAGCGCCAGGCGGTTCCATGATTTGGAAGTGATCAATCAGACCGGCCGTTTGATCAGCGAGCAGTTGGACATCAACCGTTTTCTGGAAACCTTGCTTGAAACAGTGAAAAAAACCCTGAAATCCTATACAACGATCATGTTCAAGATGGAGGAAAATGGCGAGCTGTCCGTTGCCGCCCGGAGCGGGCCTACTTCGCCTGAAGTGATGCAGCTGCGATTCAAAGTAGGGGATGGCTTAGCAGGCTGGGTTGCACAGCACAAACAATCACGCAATGTGCCAGATACCAGGGAAGATCCGGATTTCATCCCCTTTCATGCAATCTTTCCTGAAGATCAGCCGCGTTCGATGTTGCTGGCCCCCATGCTTTTGCAAGACCGCGTGCTGGGCGTGCTCTGCGCCGATAAGCCAGGAAAAGACGGTTTTGATGAAAGCGATCAACGGCTTCTGGAAACATTGGCCAACCAGGCGGCAACAACGTATGAGAACGCCCGGCTTTTCCAGGTTTCAACCCAGCGCGCAAATGAAGTTGCCCTGCTGCACGATGTCAGTTCGCGTTTGATGACCTTGAAGTTGGACGATCTGCTGCGCTCGATTGTCCAGGGGGCGATGCGCCTGACGAATACAGAAATGGGCATCATCAACTTGTTGAGCGAGGATGGCTCGCGGATTATCGACTTTTTTGCTGAGGGCAAATCCTTTGAACCGGAACCCAGAGAGCTTTCTCCAGGGGGGTTGACCAAGCAAATTTTTGATACGGGTAAACCGATTTTTATCTCGGATGTGCGTTCAAATATTCATGTGAGTCGGCAGGTAAGGTCGAGAGGATTCCTCTCGATGATTGGCCAACCGCTGATCTCGGGTGATAAAGTGTTGGGGGTTTTATACCTGAATGATTATCAGGAGCGCACATTCAACGAATCTGAGCAAAAGTTGATTGCAACGCTGGCGGCCCAGGCTGCCATTGCTATTGAAAACGCTCGTCACTATGAGCGACACCAACGCGATAGCAATGCTCTGCGGAAAACGCTGGAGATTGTTGGAACCATCGGCGCCGATCTGGATCCTCTGCCGACCGTACTACAGGAAACTGTGAAGTTGTTCGATGTTGCTGACTACGGCTCCTTTGCGCTGGTGGACACTGAGGAAAAACAGATCATTACCCAGGTGATCTGGGACAAAGGGCAGATCTTTACCGGCCATAATATTCCTGAAAAGCTCCGTTCGCGAAGCTGGGGCAAGGGAATTATGGGCTATGTAGCTCGTACAGGGATGTCCTATCGTACAGGGAATGTGAACGCGGATCCAGAATATGAAAGGGTTCTTCCTGGGACATTTTCGGAACTGGTTGTCCCTTTGAAAAAGAGCGATGGCGAAATCATTGGCGTGCTTAACTTGGAAAGTCCCCAGCCAGACGCATTTGACCGGGCAGCCGAGTCGCTCTGTCAGGATCTGGCAAACGTAGCTATGATCGCTATCGAGAAGGGTGAGTTATATAAAGATTTGCAGCGGCGGGTGCTATATCTGGATGCTCTGAATCTGGTTGCCAATCAGATTGGGCAATCGCCCAAACGCTCTGGGATCTTTTACAAGACGATCACCAGGCAAGCTCAAACCACCCTACAGGCAACCTGTACCAGTCTTTTTCTATACAAAGACAACCAAACGATGGTGGCGCAGGCTGTTGCGGGATTGGATACGGGAAAGACACAACTGTCCTTGCATTCCGGCGAAGGACAAGTGGGCTGGGCTGCCCAAGAAGAACGGCCGATGGTTATCACCAGGCCGTTATTTCAAGATTTTCCTTTCTCTCAATTAGACTGGGAGGAAAAGGAGCAAGTTTTTTCTATCGCGATTGCCCCTCTCTGGGTTGAGGGGCAGGTCAAAGGTGTGATGGTGGCCGCAAGACCGGTTGAAGTTCCTTTCGACGAGGCCGACCTGCGCTTTGTGGAGACGATGGCGATTCAAGCGGGCATCTACATTCATCAAGAGGATATGCGCCGGAGGCGCGAGCAAGCTTATCGGCAGCGCTTTAATCCTTACATAACAGGATCTCCAATCCGCAAGCCGGAGGGTTTTTTTGGGCGTGAGCAGGTGATCAACGAAATCTTGGCGGCAGTTCATGCCAACCATCTGATTATTTATGGTGAAAAACGCATTGGAAAGACATCGCTGCTGTATCAGGTAGGTTATCATCTTCAAATCCAGGCGGAGGATAAGAATTCCAAATTCTACTTTTTGCCGGTACATCTGGATCTTGAGGCTGTTCCACAAGAGAAATTTTTCACTTCTTTGATCCAGGCCATTTTGCGTGCGTTGAAGGTTTCGCCTAAAGGTTTGATCTATAAGAAAGATAAGATCTATTATGATCAGATCGATCTTGAACAGGATTTGGAAACCCTGGTAGGTATTCTACAAAAGCAACACCCTGACAAAGAAATTCGGATCATTTTCTTGCTAGATGAGATGGGGCGGTTCATTAGCTACGAATCGGATATTCACGAACAATTCCGTAGCTTGCTTCTCACACCGGTTGGCGATAAGGTAAAAGTGATTATGGCGGGGATCTCGGTTCAATTGGTGCACCAAATTACGAGCCCCTGGTACAACGTATTCAAAGAAACCGAACTGGCCCCATTTGACGAACCTTCTGCCCGCCAACTGATCACAGAACCCGTACGCGGTTATTATACATACGAGCCTGATGGACTGAATATGCTGTTGCAGTGCAGCGATCTCAAGCCCAACGAGATTCAGCGCCTGGGATCGCTTGCTGTTGATGCCATGTTTAAGCGGATGCTCAAGCCAACGGACGAACTGGGCGCCAAAAAAATACCTGCGGAGATCATTATTCTACAGGAAGATGTTCAACAGGCAGTTGCACGTATGCTTCAAGAGAAGAGCAAGGAGTATAGCATGATCTGGAAAATGCTTACTCCTCTGCAGCAACATATGCTCTTGTCGGCTGCGCACGGCGACGGGTGGATTGATGATACAGCTGTCCCGGCCCACCCAGATGCTAGCTTCACCCAAGAAGAACTCTATAACATCACTCACCGTGAAGGGCAGCGCTGGAAACTCACTTACCTATTTCAAGAATGGTTGAGAGGCGTCCAGCTATGACCAATCCCTATATAACGGGCACCCCAGTAACCGGGCTGAATTTCTACGGTCGTCAGGAATTGGTGGAGGATCTTCTGGATATTCACAAGAAGAATATCTACCTGGCTGGCAACCGCAGGATTGGAAAAACTTCTCTTCTGCGCCTGGTCAAGGATATGATCGATTCTCCCAGAACCAAAGATCGGAAATCCGAGCACCCTTACTACCAGCATTGGCCAGCCCCACCCGAAGATGTGGCGATCTTCTATAACTTTCAAGCTGCCGGCAAGGGCGGCATACTCAAGATGGGCCAGGATCTGGCCAGGCTGGCTCAGAAGGAGTCGATCAGGTTCCGAGGCTTGCGAAAGATCAAGTTTAGTGCAGATGCTGATTTGTGCCAGGTGATCACGGCTTTGTCTGACGCCGCAGAGAGTGGTAAATTTCGGTTGGTGCTGCTTTTTGATGAAGCCGAAAAGCTGATCGCATGCGATGATGAAACCCTGGAAAGATTGCGCAGCATTATCCAGGATATGCCTCAAATCCGTACTATACTAGCTGCCACGAAGCGCCTGGAAGAACTCTATCATCGGCCGCCAAAATGGACATCCCCTTTTCTGAATGGGTTTGTTCGATTATGTGTTTCTTCTTTGAGCGATCTGGACGCGGAGAAATTGATCAGACAGAGCAACTATAAAAAAACAGTCACCGTCAAAGACAATCAGGTGCAGCAGATTTTGGAGCTGGCCGGGACACACCCTTATCTGATTCAAAACTTGTGCTTTGACCTGTACCAATCCGGCGGGGAGTTGCGCATCATCCAGGGAAGCGACCGCGCTGTTTCCAGCCAGATGTCGGCCTGTTTTCAGGATGATTACAATGGTCTTTCGCTTACCGAGCAGGCAATCCTGCACCTTCTGGCTCAAAAGGGTCCGGCAGTTCGAGATGAACTAAAACTACTCTTGACATCGATCGATCCGATTGAGATTGATGCATGCCTGAAAGATCTGATCGAATTTGGAAATATTTTGATGAAGGGGGACACCTATCAAATTGCTGGTTCTTATCTCTATCAATGGTCGAAAAAAATACCCATCGTTTCGCCTGTTGCGAGCACGGGCATCCAAAGCGCACGTATTGAGCACTATCTGAACTTTGATTTGAAATTTACTGTATTGGGGAACAATCAATACCAGGCCGATGTAAGCTCCCCAGCCGGGGAAGCGCAAGCGCATATGCCAATCCCCGAGGCGCATCATCATGATGGGTATGTCAGCTCGACTCACGAAAAGGCTGGGCAGGAACTGGGTCAGCGGCTGTTCGAGGCGGCTCTGCCGAACGACCTGCGCACGATGTACGAACTCAGCCGCCAACGGGCTTTGGCACAGCATAAGGGGCTGCGCCTGCGGCTGCGCATTGGCGAGCCTCTCCTGGCTGATCTGCCCTGGGAGTTGATGTACGACCCGCACCAGGCTGATTTTGTGGGCCTCTCGCGCCAAACACCGATTGTTCGATATATTGAAGTTCCACAACCGATCGAGCCACTGCTGGTTGAACCGCCATTGAAGGTGCTTTGTATGCTGGCTGCGCCCAGCGATTTGGGGACGGTACAGCCCCAACGCGAGCGGGCGCAAATTCTGCGGGCTACAGCCGGCTTGCGCCAAAAGGGCTTGTTAGAAGTGGACTGGGTGAAGGGGCAAACCTGGCGTGATCTGCAAAAGGAATTGAGCGGTGGCCCGTGGCATGTGTTCCATTTCATCGGGCATGGCGGCTTTGATAACGGCCGTGGTGATGGTATTCTCATGCTGGCTGATGACCAGGGAAAATCTGCCCCGCTTCGCGCTATAGAGTTGGGTCGTCTGCTGGCAGATCATCCCTCGCTGCGCCTGGTGCTGCTCAACTCTTGTTCAGGCGGTGAGGGCGGTTTGGTTGATCTTTTCTCCAGCACTGCCGCTGTATTGGTGCAGCGCGGCCTACCCGCGGTGATCGCCATGCAGCAAAAGATCACTAACGCTGCCGCGGTGGAATTTTCGCGCTCTTTTTACGAGGCGCTGGCAGAGGGGGCAACGATGGAAAGTTGTATGGCCGAAGCGCGCAAGTCGATGTCGCTGTCTTCCAAGACGCTCGAGTGGAGCATCCCTGCGCTTTACTTGCGCACCACGGATAGCGTTTTGTTCCGCCAACCTGCTACGGATGCACCCTGACGGGCGCTCGCAGCGACCGTATCACCAATACTGGCTCCGGCAGCCTTGATATTTGCTGCCAGGTAGCGGGGCCAGGATTCGGACCCGCGCCTCCCAGGTTATGCGCGCGAATGCTGTTTCCGCTGGGTTTTGCCCAAAGGCTCGTGTTTTGGGCTGCGGTCAGGCAGGGTGGGGAGGGGGGTATAAGGGACTTGGGTCTTGGGATGTCAATACTGGATCATTAATCCCTTCCATAGATTTGTTCGAACTTTTCCTGCAGGTAATGCATGTAAGGCATAGCATTGATCTTGGATCCAGTCACTCTCTGCACAAGCTCCTGCGGTTGGAACTTGCGCCCGTGGTCGTGAACCTTTTCCCTCAGCCAGCCCAGAAGCCCTTCGAACTTGCCAGCCCGGATCTGTTCAGCCAGGTCTGGGATATCCTGGTTGATCTTCTCCCACAACTGCGCAGACACCAGGTTGCCAAGAGCGTAAGTGGAGAAATACCCGAAGGCGCCAAGCGCCCAGTGGATATCCTGCAGCACACCCTGCGCATCGTTCAGGGGCGTTACTCCAAGGTATTCCTTGGTCTTCGTATTCCAGAACTCTGGCAGCTCTTTCACCGCCAGCTTACCCTCGATCACCGCAATCTCGATCTCTAGCCGGAGCATGATGTGCAGGTTGTAGGTTGCCTCGTCTGCCTCTACACGGATCGGGGAAGGCTGCACCCTGTTGATACCCTTGTAGAACTTGTCTAGCGACACATTCCCCAATTGCCCCGGGAATATCTCTTGCAAGCGGGGATAGAAATGCTGCCAGAACGGCAGTGAACGCCCCACCAGGTTCTCCCACATCCGGCTCTGGGACTCGTGCACTGCCAATGACGCCCCCCCCTCCAAGCCGGTCCGGTCGAGTCTAGGCGCAATGCCCATATCATACAGGGCATGCCCGCATTCATGCATGGTGCCAAAGATCATTGGGTTGAAGAAATTGGGGTCTACTCGGGTGGTAATGCGGACATCGTGGATACTGATGTTACTCGTAAAGGGATGCGGAGCATGATCTTGCCGGCCGCGGTGCCAATCGTAGCCGAACTTTGTGATCACCTCCACGCCAAAGTCCCACTGTTTCTTCTCATCGAACGGCTGGTGCAGGAATGTATTATCCACCTGCGGCCTGGCGCTGATCGCCTTGATCAATTCCACCTGCAGCGGTCGTAAAGCATTGAAGATTGCCTTAACCTCCTCCGTTTTCATCCCTGGCTCAAAATCATCCAACAGAGCGTCATAAGGATGCTTGACTTCAGGGAAAAAGGTGGCATACTCCTGCCGCAGTTGTACGATCTTCTCCAGGTGCGGCTGGAAGATTGAAAAGTCAGATTTCTGCCGGGCTTCAACCCAGGCCTGGTTTGCTCTGGAAGTCACTTTGGTAAATTCGACCACAAATTCAGTGGGTACGCAGGTGGCCTTGGCGAAATCCCTGGCTGTCACCTTGATCAGGCGGGCATCATCCGAATCTGGGTCGAGGCTTTCGGCATAGGGTTTGAGCTGGTCAAGCAGCTTTCCCAGCTTCGGTGAAGTTGACCACTCCTGTAAGATGCGGCTGAGCAATGCCTGCTGGTTGCCGCGCGCTTCTGCCGCTCCAGGAGGCATATATGTCTGCTGGTCCCAGCCCAGGATGGCAGCAGCCTGACCAAGATCTACGATCTCCGCCAACATGGTTTTCAATTGAGCTAGCTTCTTATCCATACGAATCTCCTTAATTTGTAAGATGCCCGATAGGTTTTGTTGAACATCACTGCTTCTTATGCGGGCTCTGGTTCTGCTTTCAATAATTGGTCATGGTCTGGAAGAATATCTTCCATGTTGCGCACAGCCGGCATCCAATAACACATCAGCACCGTAAAGACGCATAAAACGCCAGAGAAGACCATCATCAGGCTCATCCCAGAACCCGGCCCGGTTCCCACCATCCAACCAAAAGTGCTCGAAAACCACCCGCCAGACTGCATGGCCGGTTCCATCACATAATCAGCCAGCGCCCCGCCGGCGAGCGGCATAAACATATCGGGCGCCCAGGTCAATAGTCGTCGGGCAGCAAAGACACGTCCCTGCACATCTGGGGCAACCTTGGCTTGCAGCAACGATTGACTGGAACTGGATCCTAGCGGAATAAATACGCCTCCGAGCAAATTTGCCAGGAGCCATACGTTCAATCCACGGCCAAGCCCGAAGAGGATAAATCCGAAGATACAGAATGCTGCCCATCCCAGGGTAAAGCCAAACATTCGACGCTTGAAGCCTCCCCAGGTGCTGATCAACAAACTGCCAATGACGAGAGAAATGGACCCAGCCGTCTGCACGGAACCGAGTACCATGCTGTCATTGCCAGTGCGAGACAGGATCATGGGTACCCTAACGCTGTTCGGAAAACCCATGAAAAAGTTGGCCACAAACAGAATGGCCACAAATCCCAACAGGCTGCGCCGCTGGAAAATGTACCTGAAGCCGAAAGTAGCTTCTTTGATCAGGTTTCCCTTGCCCTGCTGCCCATCCACAGTGCGCTGAGGGTTGGGTATATGCACCAGCATCAAGGTGCTAATTGCCACCAACATAGCCGCCACGTCGATCAGGAGAATTCCCTGCAGGCCGATCGTGGGGAGCAATGCCCCAGCCAATAACGGGGAAACGACGCCTGGGCCGGTCTGCACCAATGAGACCAAGCCATTGGCGCGCCCATACTGCTCCTTGGGTACCATCGTGGTGATCGCTGCTGAATACGCCGGCCATTGGAAGGCACCCCCCATAGCAATAACCGCATTAATGATATAGAAATGCCAGACCTGTAACTTGCCGGTGGCGAACAAGATCAAGATGGTGATCGTGCCAAGACCCGCGGCCAAATCACTGACCATCATCATCAGCTTGCGGTTGTAGCGATCCACCAACACCCCGGCGATGGGGGTCAAGAGTAAATAGGGGATGGTGAACGCGGTTGCCATCCCACCCAGCGCAGTTGCACTGTTCGTTTTCTGAAAAACCCAAATCGATAAAGCAAAACCGGTCATACCGGAGGCCAGGATGGAAACAACCTGGCCTATCATTACGATGGTCAATGCAGTCATGCCACTGGGTGTTGCTGCGATTTTCTTCATTTTGTCTCCGCCTCCAATCCTTTTCACGGATATCACAGTGAGATTGTTCAACTCAAGGTTATTCCGGATTGGTTTTTTTGTCATCACCCAGATTAGGGGAAATATAGATCATCCCTGCCAGCCCGACAGAGGTAAAAAAATATACATGGAGCGATAAGTATGGGAGAGGGTAGGCCGAATCACCCAATTTGGATGATGCACTTTTTCTATTGGGGAGATATGATCAGTGTAGTCAGTTGGCTTGCGGGTGCAATGTGGAAACAGGTTATTGCAGTGTTCAAAACTGAGCTTTGCAATTCGAGCCTGAACCAATCATGGAAAAGGAGAATAGAACATGGTGCAATTGGTTCCAATGATGGAAAGCGAATTCCAGATGTACAGTAAAAGCTCCGTTGAAAATTACGCTCAAGAACATGTCCCCGGTGCGCCAGGATCAGGCGCTGCGCCTCTTACAGCGCCTGGAATTGACCCGCACCGGTCGCCTGAGCACCCAGGTGCTGGCTGAGTTCATCAACGTCTGCACCCGCACGCAGCAGCCCCTGTACACCTATCCTCAGGCTATTACCCAGGCAGAGCGCCTGATCCAGATATTCCCGGTGTTCGATCTGACCCCGCTGATCGTACTGGACGCGGCGCGCGGGGCGCGAGATTACTCGCTGGCCAATTACGACGCCCAGATCTGGGCCACCGCCCGCCTGAACCAGACCCCCGTGATCTTCAGTGAAGATTTCCAGCACGGTCAGTTGCTGGAAGGCATCCAGTTCATCAACCCATTCTTGCCTGCATTCGATCTTAATGCCTGGCGCTGAAAGCCGCCGCTGGACGGTGATCTGGCCCACCCACCCGCCGCTGAGACTTGCGCTCTTGGGGCACATCCCCGCCGGTATCCTCTCCACTGTTCAATAGGATCACAGCATGGCATGAAAGCAAAGATAGGCGGGGGTGACCCGCCTATCTTTATCCCATAACAGCTACCAGGTTGTCACGGCTATGGAGTGCCCCCCTCGATTGGCGCCACACAACGGATCCCAGTAAAGCTAGTCCCATACGAGGGGTTAGCGCTGAGACGGTATGCAACACTCGATTTTGATACTGGTTGGTACCAACTACCCCCGCGCACCACCCGTTTCCAATCGTATTCCGAGGTTACGGGGCCTTTCGGGTCCGTAACCGTTCCGGATGGATAATTCGCCGCATACAAATCGCTCACCCATTCCTCCACATTGCCCGCCATATCGTAAAGGCCATAACCATTGGGCGCAAAGAGACCCACCGACACCGTATCTCCTTCAGAACAAGCGTCATAATTCGCGCCATTGACTGCCCTGGCGGTGCAAACCGGGCTTTCGCTACCCCATGGGTACCTCTTATCTTCCAGTCCGCCGCGAGCCGCATATTCCCACTCGGCTTCGGTGGGCAGGCGCGCCCCGCGCCAGGCACAGTAAGCATTGGCTTGATACCAATCCACAAAGATCACCGGGTAATCTGCATACTCGGGGTCACTATAGTAGCTTTCGCGAGTATGAGACTCCATAATGCCATAATAGTTAATCGGACGAGCGCACTGACCCGCAGCCACGCATGCGGCATAAGATGCATTGGTCACCTCATACACATCCATGTAGAAGGCTTGCGTCAAAATGACCGTATGCACCGGACTAGCCTCGCTGGCAAACTGGTTGCCCATCTCGAAAGTCCCGGCAGGAATGTAAGCCATGAGCACGCCCCGGCTGTCCAGGATGGGTGCGGGCAGCGGGGTGGGTGTGATGGTTGGCGACGGTGTGGCGGTGGGCGTTGCGGATGGCGTCAGCGTTTCCGTGGGAAGCGGCGTAAAGGTAGGTGTGAAGGTAGGCAGGGGCGTCCAGGTGGCGGGGATGGGAGTATGTGTTGGAGGAGCCGTTCCTGTGGCCAAGGGAGTCGCCGGCATTTGCGTGGGCGAGCAGCCAACCAGCAAGGCGCAAAGTAATACAAGGGTCATCATTTTTATTCGATTCATGCTATTCTCTCCGCTGTTTAATTGTCAACCCATCCTTGGTGATTTTGGCCCGGGGCCGGCGATTGGGGTTAATGCTACTATTTGGACCGTCATAGTAGGTCGGATTTATCCACATGAGGTAAGCGAAATTTATGATTGTTTGCAAAACGTTTGCGGCACCTTGAAGGCTTAAGCTACCGCCCTCGCCGAACACGGTGTGTGTTATTGGATCATCGAGGTGAGATAGAAAGACTTGATCCCCATCATTCACCGCACACAACCCCCCTCGGGCGGGCTAAACTCCGCCACCATTTGGTTCAGGCCCCTTTCGCCAGCACGTTTTCTGCACTGCGCAAGCTCACCCGAAGGAAGAAGCAACTCCAATTCAGAGAGCAGCGCTTTGGCCTGGACTTTGGCTTCTTGCCCCACGTCCTCTTGCGCTAATAGCCATGCCACAATTTGAGCAGCCTCAACCAATCTCATTTGCTTGCTAAACAACTCAGCCAGCCCGACAAAAGCATCAAAAACCAACCCCTTACTTTGCGTTGCCAGAGCCAATTGCAGCGCCTCGCCAAACTGCTGCTGAGATGCAGCATAATCGCCCATCTCGATATTCAAGGTGCCGTATTCCAATAAAGAATGCAAGGTTGCAATACGATTCCCAGTCTCGCGTTTCAGAGAAAGGCTTTCCTCCACCAGTTTACGGGCATTTTCCAAATCTCCCAGCTTACGCGTGACGATCGATAAATTATTGAGGGCCGCAGAAACACCATAGGGATACCCTTCCCGTCGACAAATTTCCAGGCTGCGCTGGTAGAGATCTCGGGCGGACTTGTAATCGCCCTCTTCGTAAAGAATGGCCCCCTGGTTGATCAATACCTTGGCAATCCCGATTCGATTACCTGCCTTTTCATATAATGCCAGGCTCTCTGCATAAAGATTCTTTGCCGTTTCGTATTCGGCATTTTCCTCGCAGATCACCGTTGCCAGGGTATTGAGCGCCTGAGCCAGTTGATGCGGGATCCCAGACGCGCCCGCCCAATGGATTGCCTCACGCAAGGCCTGCTTCGCTCTCGGATAATCCCCCTGCCAATAGTACACACGCCCCAACAACTCAAGCGAAAAGGCTAGTTCTTCTTGATCATCAAGTTCACGCAGTGCGGCCACGCTCTCTTGCGCCAGTTTTTCGGCTTCGTGCAGATCTCCCACCCAGGAAATCATCTCTGCAAATCGACTGCAAAGACGCGCCAGGAGCAAGCAGTTTTGCGCAGCAGGATCACAGGAACGCAACGCAGCGATGGCTTTTTCGAACATTGCATGGCCTTCCTGAAACTGGTTGCGCGCCCAAAAATAGATATATAAGCCATCCAACATCTGGTCTAAAACCGGGTTGGCTTTTTCAGCCAAGGCCCAATCCCAAGCGGCCCGACAATCCGGCAGGTCGGCGCCTACTTCATCGAGATGCACAATCTGATGCTGGACAACCAGGGCATGTTCGCGTTCCTGCAGATACCCGGCATAGTACTCCGCGTGTGCACGCTGCGCGTTCTCCATCTCAACCGGGTTCGCGGCCAGTTCCTCGAAAAGGAATTGCCTCAACAGTGGGTGGGTGCTGTATTGCTCTGCGGCGTTTTGGCTCAAAAAGGATTTATGCACAAATGCAGCCAATTGATAGGGGGTAGCCCCGCTCACCTGGCGCGCAGCCCTGCGGTTGAACCCAGCCCGAATGACAG